>NZ_CP185370.1:1579087-1894905 GCF_049177115.1 Microbacterium phosphatis
GGCCGAGGTCGGCATCTGGACGCCGCGCCACGCGCGGCTCGTCGATCACACCGTGGCGCGCAACGGCGCGGCCGCAGTCCTGCAGAAGGCCCACTGATGCCGCGCATCCGTCAGGCCGACGTCGAAGAGGTCAAGGCGCGCACGAACATCGCGGACATCGTGGGGGAGCGCGTGGCGCTCCGCTCGGCGGGGGTCGGCTCGATGAAGGGTCTGTGCCCCTTCCACGACGAGAAGAGCCCGTCGTTCCATGTGCGCCCGCAGGTGGGCTACTACCACTGCTTCGGCTGCGGCGAGTCGGGCGATGTCTACTCGTTCCTGCGCGAGATGGATCACGTCACCTTCACCGAGGCCGTCGAGAAGCTCGCCGCGCGCATCGGGTTCACGCTGCACTACGAGGACGGCGGTCCGGCCCCCGAGACCAGCGGGCGATCCCGTCTGTTCGCGGCGAACTCGGCGGCGGCCGAGTTCTTCCGCTCGCAGCTCGTCTCGCCCGAGGCCGAGACCGCGCGGCGGTTCCTCGGCGAGCGCGGGTTCGACGCCGGCGCGGCGGCGCACTTCGGAGTCGGGTATGCGCCCAAGGGGTGGGACGCGATGCTGAAGGCGCTGACCGCCCAGGGCTTCACGCGCGAGGAGCTCACCACCTCCGGCCTCGTCTCGACCAACCAGCGCGGCGGTGTCTACGACAGGTTCCGCGGGCGGCTGGTGTGGCCGATCCGCGACGTGACCGGCCAGACCATCGGCTTCGGCGCGCGCAAGCTCTACGACGACGACCAGGGGCCGAAGTACCTCAACACCCCCGAGACGCCGATCTACAAGAAGGCGCAGGTGCTGTACGGCCTCGACCTGGCCAAGCGCGACATCTCGCGCGGCGACCCGAAGCGCGTGGTTGTGGTCGAGGGGTACACCGACGTGATGGCGTGCCATCTCGCCGGCATCACCACCGCCATCGCCACCTGCGGAACGGCGTTCGGATCCGAGCACGTCACGGTGCTGCGCCGCGTTATGGGCGACGAGTCGGCCAACGGCGAGGTCGTCTTCACCTTCGACGGTGACGAGGCCGGCCAGAAGGCGGCGATCCGCGCGTTCGCCGAGGACAGCCGCTTCAACGCGCAGACCTACGTGGCGGTGGCACCCGACGGCCTCGATCCGTGCGACCTGCGCCTCCAGCGCGGAGACGCCGCCGTCCGGGGCCTGCTCGACCACCGCGTGCCCATGTTCGAGTTCGTGATCGATCGGCGCATCGGCGGGTTCGATCTCTCGAGCGTCGAGGGGCGGATCGGCGCGCTGCGGTCGGCCGCGCCGATTGTCGCCGCGATCCGGGACCGGATGATCCGCTCGGGCTACGAGCGTGTGCTCGCCCGCAAGCTCGGCATGGAGCCGCGCGACGTGCACGGCGCGGTCGAGCAGGCGGCGCGCCGGGCCGATGGCGCGGGGAAGAAGGACGAGGGTCGCTCGGAGGCGCGCACGATGCCCGGGTCCGAGCCCGCGGCATCCGCGGACGCTCCCTTGCAGCGGGTCACGATCGCCTCTCTGCCGCGCACGACTGACGTCGCCATGGAGCGCGACGCGCTCACCGGGATCCTGCTGTACGGGCACCGGGTGGATCCGGCGATCCTGGGGCGCGCTCTGGCCATCCCGTTCCGCACCGTCGCGCTCGAGGCCGTGCGAGCGAGCGTCGCCGCCGCGATCGCCGCGGCGCGCCCGGGCTGGGCGATGACGGCGGTCGACAACACCCGCGAGCCGTATCGCCAGCTCGCGGGTGAGCTGCTCGCCCGCGACTTCCCGGCGCGCGACGACGAGCACGCCGTCGCATCGGTCAACGACATCTGCCGTCGCCTGATCCTGCGGGCACTGGACAGCGAGAAGAACGAGCTTCTCGGCGCCGTCCAGCGCACCTCTCCGATCTCGGAGGAGGGGCGCGCGCTGCGGATGCGGCTGCGCGATCTCGACCACGACCGCCGTGCGCTCATCGACGTGGAGTGATCGGGCTCGCCCGCGCCTCCCGGAGCGGGCAGGATGGGACACATGTTCCGTGTCCCGGATGATCCCGTCAACGCCGTCGTCTGCTCCGACCTGAGCATCAGCCGGTGGGGCCACGGGCCCGAGATGCGGGCCGTCGACGGGGTGACCTTCACGCTGAAGGCGGGGGAGATCCTGGTCGTCTCGGGTTCGACGGGATCGGGCAAGTCGAGCCTGCTCGAGGTGCTCGCCGGGCGCAGCGACGAGACGCTCGGGCTCTCCGGCGGCGAGGCGAAGGTGACGGGGCTGTCGGTGAAGCGGCGCGGCCGGGATAGGCGAGTGCTGCAGTACCGCGTCGGCCACCTGCCCCAGGGCGCCAGCGCGACGCTCCCGAACCGCCTCACCGTGGGCGAGGCGATCGCCGAGCCCATCACCTCGCGAGACCGGCGCGTCAACGGGCGCGCGGTCGCCGTGCGCGTCGCCGGCCTGCTCGACGAGATGCACCTGCCCCTGGGCACGGCCGATCGGTTCCCCTACGAGCTCAGTGCCGGGATGAGGCAGCGCGTGGCGTTCGCGCGCTCCCTGGTGCTCGATCCGCGGGTCCTCGTCGCCGACGAGCCGCTGGCCAACGTCGACCTCGAGGTGCGTCACACGCTGTACGACGCGATCGTCCGCCGGCGTCGCGACAACGGCATGGCGGCCGTGATCGCGAGCAACGACGAGGCCTTCGCGCGCGAGCTGGGCGCCTCGCTGCTGCGCCTTCGCTCCGGCCACGTGGTGGCCCAGTCCTCCGAGGGCGCGCTGCTCTGGACCCCCGACGCTCCCGGGCGTACGCCGGTTTCGTGAGCACTGCCGACCTTTGATAGAGTTATCTGGTTGCCCCGCGAGGGGCAGCGAGGAGTGATCCTCGGTAGCTCAATTGGCAGAGCAGCCGGCTGTTAACCGGCAGGTTCTTGGTTCGAGTCCAAGCCGGGGAGCAAAGGCCCGCCTTAACAGGCGGGCCTTTTTCCATTCTGACCAGGGTTTTTATTCGATTTCGCTCCGGGTCCGCCGCACCCGCATCCAGACGATGAGTCGTCGTTTTGGACACGAAATGGACAAAGAACCGCTTTCGCAGTGCGACTACTACTGCTTACTACCCGCTCCGTGTAGGTCGCCGCCGAGCAGCCGCGCGACACCAGGTGATGATCACCGGTTATCGCCCATGAGGGCCGCGATATCGATCTGCGAGCCCAACGCCGCGTCCAGGATCCTTGCGGTTCTCTCCGGCACTACCTCCTCCGGCGGCAGGTAATGATCCTTGGTGGTGCGCTCGTCCGCGTGCCCCAGAAACCGGCGCGCCAGATCGATGTCGGCGCCTTCCTGCACCATCGTGGCAGCGGTCTTCCGGAACACCTTCGGTGTGAATAGGTCGAGCCGATCGATCCCCAAGGCTCGAAGCTCATCCGCCGCGTGCCTCCGGAACTCCCTGTAGGTCAGTTCGAGCTTGTTGACGGCGTAGGGCGTTCCGTTCTTCGTGGACAGCAGAAGCCCATCAGGGTTCTCTCGGTAGTTGGCGACACGACGACGCACGACGGCGGCGGTGAACTCGGGCACGGTGATCCACCGTTTCTGGCGCGCCTTCTTCGGAGAGTCCTGTCGGCTGTTTCCGGCTGCCTTCGTCTGCGTGACTGTGCCGGCGAGCCTCAACTGCATGCGGCCGTCTTTGAATCGCATGTCTTCGCGCCTGAGCGCGAGGACTTCGCCGGGGCGAGCTGAGCTCCCGAGCGAGATGAGTGCCGAATCCAGCAGCAGCTGCCAGTTCGCACGGACGCCGCCCCGTCGGTCGGGATTGAGACCGCGCCACTCGCTCATGAGACGAAGGACGGGGGCCACCTGCTCGGCCGTGAGAGCGAGGTACTCCCGTTCGCCGTGCTCGAGTCGATCGAGTCCGCGAACAGGATTGTGAGCGATGATCCCCTGCTTCACCGCAACGTTTAGAACCGGGCCCAACGTGCGCTTGGCCCGAGCCGCGTAAGCCGAACCCCTTTCTTCGTTGAGCTGGTAGATGAACAGCGCCACGAACTGCGGGGTCAAGGCCTTCACATGTACGGCACCGATTCGATCGAGCAGGATCGTGCGGGCATTGATCTCGTACTGCTGTTGCGTCGACGGCCTCCGCGACCGTACGCGCGGAGAGGCCAGCCACATCTGCACGAGCTGAGCGACGGTCGTCGCCGGCGTGACCTCGACGAACAGCCTCGACCAGATTTGTCGCGCTTTCGCCTCTGCCGCTCGCCGCGCCTGCTCAGGCGTGTCTCCGAGGACACTGATGTGGATCAGATCGCCGCGACCATCACGGATCTTGGCACGAGCGCGAAACTGATTTCCTCGCTTGTCGATCGTGACGGTGCCGAGTTCACCAGGCGCCTTACGGGGCCGCGCCATCACGCGACCTCGCCCATGTCAACGGTGTGCGCTGCGATGAAGTCGATGAGAGCTTGTCCCGTGTAGCGGACGTTGGCTCCAACTTTCACATATGTCGGACCGCCCCGGCCCTCGTAGCGCCAGTTCTGAAGCGTACGGACAGATACGCCAAGCAGCTCGGCGACCTGCTTCTCGTCATAGCGGGGGAGCAGATGCTCCATGGACAGCTGGATATCTCCGCGCGCGCCGCCGCGGCCGTCTCCTCGTCGGCCATGCCCGACCAATTCGCGACGAGGTCGAGCAGAAGCTCCTTCTGCTCGTCGGTCAGGTCGGCTCCGGTGAGCCCGGATCCGGCGGCGAAGTCACACGTGTCGCCCGGAGCGCACATGGTCACGTCGCCGGAGGTCAGGGTGGCCTGCTGATCCTCGGTGAGGCTGTCGAAGAACGCGAAAGCGTCGGTGTAGATCGCGTCGAACGGCTGCACCTCCTCTCCGCTCGCGTCGGTGTACACGGCGGGCTGGACGCCGAGGTGTGTGGGGGCGAACGTGATGGTCCCGGCGGTGCCGTCCAGGCTGGCGTTGATGCCCAGGTGGTGACCGCCGAACTGCAGCTCCCAGGCGGTGGTGTCGGAAGGATCTCCGAAGAGCGCGATGTAGTACTGGCCCAACGAGGACTCGGTGCTGGAGCTGTTCTCGTGCAGATACTCGTCCCCACCCATGATGCCCGACACCGTCTCGTACGCCTCGTCGTTCAGCAGCGTCTTCAGCACCTCGAGCGCGGCTGCCTTCTGCTCCTCGTCGAGGTCGCTGAGATTCAGGCCGACGCGCTCGACGAAGGTCACCGGGAAGTTCGACCAGGACGTCGTCTTCGTCTGGTCGTCATAGTCGTAGAGCACCGCGTCGCGCTCCTCGTCGGAGAGGGTCGCAAGGAACGCCTCGGCGGCTGCCGCGGTGTCCGTGATCGTCTCCGCCGTGGTGGAGGCCGAGGTCGACGAGACCGCATCGCTCGTGGTGGACGACGACGCGGAGGTCGTGCCGCCGAGCGGCGTCGAGGCTGCGGTGGCGCAACCCGTCAGGACGATGGGAAGGAGAGCGAGACCGGGCGCCGAGCGTCAGGACGAGTTTCGCGTACGGGGTGCGGGTGGCCTGGCGAGCGGCCTGCGGGATGTTGTTCATGTGCTCGATGCTCGCGGCGGAAGCCAAGCCGCGCGCTAACCGCGCCTTGGACGCTCCTATGAGGAACGCGTTCGACGCCCGGTGCGACTCGCGCATCTTGGTGACGGTCAGCCATCGCGCGGACGTGCCGCCGCGTCGGTGGCTCAGCCGATCACGCCACAGGCAGTCGCACCGTGAAGGCAGTGCGCCCGGGCTCGCTCGCGACGGAGATCGAGCCGCCGTGCGCCGAGACGATCGCCTCGGCGATGGAGAGACCGAGGCCGGTGCTGCCGGCGTCCCGGTTGCGGGACTGGTCGCCGCGCGCGAAGCGTTCGAAGAGACGCTGGCGCACCTCGGGATCGATTCCGGGGCCGTCGTCGATCACCTCCACGACCGCCTCGTCGCCGTCGACCCGGAGCGAGGTGACGACGCGGGTGCCGGGCGGCGTGTGCGTGCGGGCGTTGCGGAGCAGGTTGGCGACCACCTGGCGGAGCCGGTTATCGTCGCCCGGCACTTCGATGGAGTCCTCTTCGCGGACGTCGAGCAGCCAGGTGTGGGTCCGGTCGGCCGCGTGCGCGTCGCTGACCGCGTCGATCGCGAGCAGCGTGAGGTCCACAGGCTCGCGCCGCAGGGGCTGGCCGGCGTCGAGGCGTGCGAGGAGCAGGAGGTCCTCGACGAGCTCTGCCATTCGCGAGGATTCCGAGGCGATGCGGTCGAAGGCTCGGTGCTGGGTCTGGGTCATCGGCGCGCCCTCGCCCAGGGAGAGCTGGGCGTATCCGCCGATCGATGCGAGAGGGGTGCGCAGTTCGTGGCTCGCGTCTGCGATGAATCGGCGAAGCTGATCCTCGCTGTGCTGTCGGGATCGCAGGGCCTGTTCGATGTGGGCGAGCAGCACATTGAGCGAGTGGCCGACGCGACCGACCTCCGTCACGGGGTCGGTGTCGGCTTCGGCGACACGCTCGGGGATCTCGACGTCGCCGACGGCGAGGGGCCGGTCGGCCACCCTCTGCGCGACGCCTGCCACGCGGTCGAGCGGCCGCAGCGTGCGGCGTACCCAGAACGAGAGTCCGACGAGCACGAGCAGCAGGGCGACCGCGGCGACGCTGAGCAGAATGATGGCGAGCGCGGAGGTCGTGGCGGCCACGTCCTCGAGCGAGATGCCGGCGACCACTCTCTGACCGTCTCGCTCCTGCGCGGCGAGGCGGAACTCTCCGAGCGCTTCCCCGAGATCGACGCTGGTGGGTGTGCCCTCCCGCAGGCCGGCCGAATCGATCGCGGCCAGCTGAGCGGCATCGAGCGACCGCTCCTCACCGTCGTCGCCGGTGTAGCTCGAGTCGACGACCGATCCGTCGGCGTCGTACACCACATGCAGGGCTCCCACGCGCGGCGCGGGCCTGTCTCCTGACCCGCCGCCCGGCTGCGTCGGTCCGCCTGGCATGTTCTCCTGGCTGATGCGGGTGATCTGGAGGGTCTCCATCACCTGTGCGTCGAGGCGGTCGTACACGAATGAGCGCAGCGCCAGCGAGGTCACGACGCCGGTGACGAGAAGCGTCAGTGCAACGAGCGCTCCGGTGCCGACGACGAGCGTGCGGCGCAGGGTCCAGCGGGTCATTACGGGGTCTTGATCGTGTATCCCACGCCGCGCACGGTGTGGATGAGCGGATCACCGAGGGTGTCGATCTTCTTGCGCAGGTAGGAGATGTAGATCTCCACCACGCTCGATGTGCCGCCGAAGTCGTAGCTCCACACCTGATCGAGGATCTGTGCGCGGCTGAGGACCCGGCGAGGATTCTGCATGAGGTAGCGGAGCAGCTCGAACTCCTTCGCGGTCAGCTTGATCGGCTCGCCGGCGCGCGCGACCTCGTACGTCTCCTCGTTGAGCGTCAGATCTCCCACACGCAGGACGGTGTCGACCGCGGCGGCAGCGGCGACATGGCGACGCGCCATCGCCCGCAGCCGGACGACGACCTCCTGCAGGTTGAAGGGCTTCGTCAGATAGTCGTCGCCTCCGGCGCTGATGCCGGCGATCCGGTCCTCGACGGCGTCCTTGGCGGTGAGGAACAGGACGGGCACGTCGTTGCCGGCGTCGCGGATCCGGCGCAGCACCTCCATGCCGTCGATGCCGGGCATCATGATGTCGAGCACCAAGAGATCCGGAGCGAACTCCCGCACGAGGTTCAGGGCCTCCTGACCGTTCCCGGCGGAGCGCGCATCCCAGCCCTCGTTATCCAGGGCCATACGCAGGAGATCGCTGAGGTTGGCCTCGTCGTCTACGACGAGCACGCGGATCGGCGTCCCATCGAGGCGGGTGAGAGGTGTGGGTCGGGTCATGCTCATCAGCTTTCCTGGTTCGAGGGGGGAAAGCGACCGTGCGGCGCGCGGCGCCACACGGTCGCGGGGGTCAGGGGGCCTGACCGGGGTCGTCGTCGGCGGTGCCGCCGGGTGCGGAGGGTCGCTGTCCGCCGCCCGGCATGCCGCCTCCCATACCGCCCCCCGCGAGGGCTTCGCCCGTCGTGGCGGTCGTGGACGCGGTCTCGGTGGTGACGGTGTACTCGTCACCGGCGATCAGGTCCGCGGACGAGAAGATGACCGTCTCGAAGTCCTTGGCCGCGGTGTAGGTGGCAAGAACAGCCCCCTCGGCGTCGCTGATCTGGACGATGTCACCGGCGCTCCCCGCGGTTGCGGCCGCGATCCAGGACTGCGCGGAATCCGCATCAGGGGACTCGGCCATGCCTGCGCTGCCGAGCGCGATGAGCGTTCCGCCGGCCATGTCGAACCCGCCGTTGCTGTCGAGCGCGCCGTTGCCCTGACTGGTCGGTCCCGACACGACGATGTCGCCGCCGGTGACCGATACGGAGCCGTTCGAGTCGATTCCGTCGCCGCCGGCATCCACGGTGAGGGTTCCGCCGGAGATGGTGATCGTCTCGCCGGTGTCGGCCATGCCGCCGCCTCCCATGCCGCCTCCCGGACCGCCCTGCCGCTGATCCGTCGGCGCGTCCGAGGCGGTGCCGGTGGCCGCGGTGTCCTGCGTCGACCCGCCGCTCCCGTTCAGGCCGTCGTCGGAGGCGGTCACTGAGACCGTTCCTCCGCCGATCACGATGTCCGTCGCCTCCAGACCCTCGTTGGACTTCGCGACCGTCACCGTGCCATCCGTGATCTCCATGGTCGCCTCGGCGTGGATGCCGTCGTCGCCGGCTGACACGCTCACGGCGCCGCCCGCGATGCCGATCGACCCGTCCGAATGGAGAGCGTCGTCCGTGGCGGTGACGTCGAGGTCACCGCCGCCGACCGCGATGACCACGCCGGCGGTGATGCCCTTGGCCGACGCGTCGCTGTCGGCGGTGTCGCCTTCGGCGGAGAGGGTGATGGCTCCGCCGGTGATGACCGCGTCGGTCGTCGCCGCGATGCCGTCGTCGCCGCTGGTGGCGGTCAGTTCGCCGGCGGCGATCCAGACATATCCGTGGGTGGTGTCCTCGTCATCGTCGCTCTTGAGCGCGTCGCCTCCGGCGGCGAGGTCGAGGGTGCCTCCCGACACGACGAGCGCATCCTTCCCGCGGAGAGCGTCGTCGGCGGCGTCGACGGTGATCGATCCGCCGATGACGGCGAGGTCGTCGGTGCTGGCGATGCCGTCGTTGCCGTTGCCGATGACCTGAAGCGATCCGGTGCCCGAGATGGTGAGGTCGGCGTCGGCATAGATCGCGGCGTTGGCGTCGGCGGTGTCGTCATACGACGACGCATCGGAGACGCTGTTCTTCGTTCCCTCCGCGAGGGAGATCACCACGTCGTCCGCGGTGGTGACGCTGATCGCCGGACCGTCGGCGTTGGAGATCGTCGCGCCGTCCAGGACGAGGACGACCTGGGCGTCGTCGGGCGCGGCGACGACGACGGACCCGTCGAGCTCCCCTCGAAGCCTGTACACACCGGCCGCGGTGATGGTGAGCGTCGCGTCGTCGATCGTCACGCCGTCGCCGGATGCGGTGGCGGTGGATCCGTCGAGCGCGATGTCGACCGCCTCGGTGTCCGACCACTGGTCGTCCGCGACGACGGTCGCCTCATCGTTCGCGGCCAGCACCGCCGCGGTGTCGAGGTCGGTGTCGATCTCGGCGGATGCCGTCTGGCTTGTGGTGGCCTCGGCGGGCTGCGCGAGTCCGCTGGTGCCGGCCGCGGCGCAGCCGGCGAGCACGACGCCGGCGAGGGCCAGCGGCAGGATGGGCAGGATCAGGCGGCGGCGCATGGCAGCTCCCTTGTTCGGGTGTGGAGGGTGGATCGGTCGGCGCCGGCGAAGGCGCCGCGAAGAAGTCGGTCCCAGCGGTTGCGGGGGAGATCGGGCCGGAGAGCCGCGAGACCGGTGGCGTACTTGCTCACCGACACGGGACGGTGTCCGGCTCGCCACAGCAGCCGATCGACATCCGAAGGGCACGACGGCGACTTGGTCTCGACGATGGCGACCTCGGGCAGGGCGAAGCCGTCGTCGCCTGGGCGATCCCAGCGCAGGTCGGTGTCCACCGTGGCGCGAGCCGTCGCATCGGGGGCGAGCAGCGTGGTGCGGGAGTACCGGGTGACGAGTGTCGCCTGCAGGTCGGCGGCGCGGCGCACGTCGACGCCGATCGCCTCGAAGGCGGTGGCCACCTCGTCGCGGGCGTTGTCCGTGAGGACCGAGCGCGAATCGAGGTCGTACTCCGAGCGCTCCTTGACGGTCATCCCGCGGGTGCCGCGCGTCTTGATCTCGAGGAAGGCGGTGTCCGTGTCGAGGTAGGCGCGGGTGCGCAGCTTGAATCGGCGGCGCCGCGGCTGCGCGGCCATCCGGAAGCTCAGCAGGTCCGGGGTGTCGAAGTACACCGACTCATATGAGAAGCCGCGCGCGCCGTCGATCTCGAGGACGCGGGTGCGCTCGTCCATCGTGCGGAGGATCTCGACGAGTGCTCCGCGCGGCACGACGTACTTCCGATCGACCCGCGACAGCAGGGCGGCCTCTGAGACCATCTCGTCGAGTGTCACGGCGCCGAACCGCTCGAGCACGTCGACGTCACCGGTCATCGCAGTGCCCCGACCGGACGAGGCGCGTCGGCGACGTGGGAAGCGGCATCCGTGCGAAAGCGGACGTCGACCAGTGTCGTGTCGTTCACCAGGTCCAGCTCCTGAACCGTCAGCGAGGTCACGGTGCCGCCCAGTCGCTCGCCGATCAGGGCGCGCAACCGGTCCTCGTCGGGCTCGGCGCGGTCAACACGGACGATCTGGTGTCGACTGCGGGCCATCAGCTGGGGATGGTCGGCGATCCACAGAACAGCCAGGATGAGAGCGATCAGCGCGGTGACGGGTGCGATGTCGGTCGTCGGGAGTCCCGCCATCAGCCCCATCGCGAGCGCCGCGAAATAGTAGGCGACCTCTCGCTGGGAGATCTCGGACGAGCGCAGCCGGATGATCGAGAGGACACCGAAGAGCCCGAGCCCCAGTCCGAGGGCGACCTCGGCGGTGCCGAGGACGCTGGCGACGGCGAGCACGCCGACGTTGACGCCGAGGAACGCGACGACGAGGTCACGGCGTCGATGCCGACGGTAGTAGAGGGCGACGCTGAGGATCACGGCGGCGACGAGGTCGATCGCGATCAGCAGGAGGGAGGGGATGGTCATGGGATTCTCCGTGTTGTGTTCGTTGCTGAGACCATTCGAATCAGCGCACCTTCACCGTTCCTAAGAGGCGCATTGACGTCGGATTCGATGTCCGCAGGCTCACGCGGCGCGAAGACGACGCTTCGCTGCAGCAGATAGCCGAGAGTCAGGAGCGCACTCTCCGTAGCGAGCTTCGCCAGGATGACGGGCAGGCCCATCTGGGTCAGGGCACTCATTCCCGCGACGTTCGTCGCGAGCAGGACCAGGGCGAGCCCTGCGTAGCGCGCCGCCGCGCGGGAGCCGCTTACGGCATCCGCGGTCGGCGCGAACACCACGCGGCGGTTGACGACGAAGTTGAGCGAGGCGCTCACCAGTCGCGCCGCCACGATGGAGGGGACCAGCCACCCGGTGAGCGCGGTGAGCAGCAGCAGGACGATCGTGTCGACGGTGAAGGCGAGCAGCGACGAGGCGGTGAACAGCAGGAGCGGAAGCCCGATTCGGCAGGTGTCGACGAGCGGCCGGAAGTGACTCGTGTCGTTGTCGCCGAGGTACACCGTCTCGATCGGCACCTCGCGAGTCCGCCAGCCGGCTCGTCGGCACCGCAGCAGCACGTTCTGCTCGTACTCGAACCGGTCGCCGCGTTGCGAGAGCATCCACGGCAGCATCGCGGCGGGGATGCCGCGGAGTCCCGTCTGCGTGTCCGACAGGCGCCAGCCGGCTGCCACCTGGAAGAGGGCGCGCGCCGCGACGTTGCCCGCCCGACTGCGCAAGGGGACGTGCGGCCCATCGAAGACCCGGCAGCCGAGGACGAGCGTTGCGCCTTCCTCCGAGGCGGCGGCGCCGATGCGGAGGATGTCGGCGACGGTGTGCTGCCCGTCCGCGTCTGCCGTCACCACGTCTTCGCCGGGATGCGCACGCAGGGCCTCGGTGAAGCCGGTGCGGAGGGCGGCCCCCTTGCCGCGGTTCTGGGGGTGCACGAGGATGTCGGCACCGGCCGCACGCGCACGAGCGAACACGGAGGCGTACTCCGGACCGCTGCCGTCGTCGACCACGAGGACGACTGCAAGCCCCGCGAGCGCTTCGACGAGGTCGACGAGCACTTTCCCCGGCTGGTAGGCGGGAACGAGAACGATCACGGCATCACTCCGCGATGTAGAGGATGTCGCTGGTGCCCCGCTCGCCGCCGTTGGAGGGCCGGTTCACGACCTCGCCATCGAAGAACATCGTGGACGAGCCGCCCCCGTCGAGGTTGTACGCCGTCTGCGCACCGAGGTCGGTCATGATCTGCGCGAGCTCGGTGAGGGTCGCGCCGCGGCTGTATCCCTCCGCGCGTCCATCGACGACGACGAAGACGAGGTGGTTCTCATCGATGACGCCTACCGCGGTGCGCGGCTGCTCTCCCTGTATCGAGTGGTTGCCGACGTTGGTGTCTACCTCGACGTCCTCGATGCCGCCGACCGCGGCCCCGTCGAGCACGAGGGCGGGACCGAAGCTCAGCGTGTTCCACACACCGTCGGCGACCAGCACGTCCGCGGTCGTCGTGGTCTCGTCGTAGACCTGGACGGTGCCGTCCGTGTAGAAGGCGAGGCCGGCACGCGCGGGGGAGTCGCGGTAGACGACGCCGTTGCGGATGAGGATGCCGCTGTCGCGGAACCCGTAATAGTCGCCGTTGATGGCGAACACCGCGTCGTTGTCCTCCGCGATCCCACTCGTGGTCTCCGTGACGTTCTCGCCGTACTGATCCTTCGCGAAGGCCGACCGCAGGCGTGTGGCCTCGGAGAGGACGACATCGGCGACGTAGTACGTGAGGGTGTCGTCGCCGGATCCGCTGACCACCTGCGAGACGGTGACGCTGGTCTCACCGTCGGAGTAGGTGTCGCCGTCGACAGCCCCGGTCTCGGTGACCGTCGTGCCCGTCGGGTCCACCGACGAGTTCTCCGCCTCGTAGCTGGAGACGTCACTGATCTCGACGTGCTCGATGAGGAAGCGATCGGTGGCCCACGCAGTCGCCCCCACTGCCGTCAGGGCAAGGGCGAGGCCACCGGCGAGGAAAGCGGTTCGGAGCGGGCGTCGGGATCTGGTCTTTGTTGGCATCCCTCAGGAATACGGACCGGATTTCGGAGCGACACAACAGGTTCCTGAGAAGCGGATAAGTGACCACTCGTCTCTGGCGTCACGAGCCGCTCACGAGACGGCTTCGTGCAACGCTTGTGGCATGGCTCCTCGGGTCGTCGCCGTCCATTCCAACGCCGCGCACACCTTCAGCAAGGTGGTGCGTCCGTCGATCACGCTCCTCGAAGGGCTCGGCGTCGAAGGCGATGCGCACTGCGGTGCGACCGTGCAGCATCGCTCACGAGTCGCCGCCGATCGGTCGCAGCCGAACCTTCGACAGGTCCACCTGATTCATGGAGAACTGTTCGAGGAGCTGCGTGAGGGCGGTCACATCGTCGGCCCCGGGGAACTCGGCGAGAACATCACCACGTTGGGCATCGACTTGCTGTCATTGCCCGTCAGCGCTCGACTGCACTTCGGCGAGGCGGTTGTGACGATCACGGGTCTGCGCAACCCGTGTCAGCAGATCCACGCTTTTCAGTCAGGCCTGCTCAAGCAACTGGTCACGAAAGACGACGAGGGCGAGGTCGTCCGGCTCGCCGGGGTCATGGGCATCGTCTCCCGCAGTGGGCTCGTCGCCGCCGGAGACCCGATCGCCATCGAGCTGCCGCCGCCACCGCACCTTCCGCTCACGCGGGTGTGACCGCGAGCTCGCGAGGGAGGTCGCGACGACCACGTCGAGGCTCAGGAGCCGACGACGTGCGCGGTCCGCGTGCTCGATCCCCGCAGCGCACTACGCCGCTGGCGGCTGAGAGCCAGCGTCCGGAGATCGGCGCAGAGCCAGCACCGTGAGGTCGTCATCCATCTCGCCCGCGGCGGCTCGCTGGACGACGGCCTCGACGACGTCCGCTGCCGGCACGTCCCGGGGCAGCTCGGCCCAGAGGTCCGCGAGATCGTCGACAGAGCCTCCGATCGCGTCGAGGACACCGTCGCTGACCACCAGCAGGACGTCACCGGGCTCGAGCTTCTCGCGTGCGGCGGTGCGCATCTCATCGGGCGCGACGCCCAGGGGGAGCCCATTCGACTCGAGCCTGCGGGCAGCTCCGTCGTGCGTCAGCACCGCCGAGAGCCCGTGCCCCGCGTCCACGTACGCGACCTCGCCCGTCGGTGCATGGACGAACGAGCGGAAGGCCGTCACGAAAGCACCGGTCTTGTCGAGATCACGCGCCATGCCTCGCTCGGCTTCGATGAGCGGCTGCACCACGTCCTCGCCGCCGCCATGCGCGCGCAGCAGGGAACGGGTCGTCGCGGCCAGGATCGCGGCGCCCATGCCTTTGCCCATCACATCAGCGAGCGTGATCACCACGCCGTGGTCGATCGAGTACCAGTCGTAGAAGTCGCCGCCGACGCTCCCTGCCGGGACGAAGCGCGCCGCGAGGTCGTAGCCGGGAACGTGCGGCGAACCCGTGGGCAGCAGCCCAGCCTGCACCTGAGCGGCTCGGCGCAACTCCGCATGCTCGGCGGTCACATCGCGCAGGACTGTCACGACGCCCTCGGCTGGCGCCGGCAGCCGCGTGGCAGTGAAGGTCACAACGCGCTCCGAGGACATCCCTGGCGGATGCACCAGCAGCTCCGTCACTATCGAACCGCGCTCGGGCAGATGCTCGAAGAGCGCGCGATGGTCGCCCTCCAGACGTCGCCCCTCGGGGTCGCGGACGTGCGCCAGGTCGCTGACAACGGGAGTCTCAGCGGCGGTGGTGTCCGGCCCGAACAGCAACCGGTCAGCCGCGCGATTGCGCACGATCGTGCTGCCATCGGGCCTCACAACGCGCACGCCCTCGGTGATCGTGTCGATGATTGTCTCGAAAAGCGACGCCTGCGACTCGGCGTTTCCCCGCGCCGTCGCCAACTCCCGCACGAGCAGCTCACGGGAGTCGCGTTCCGCCGCGAGGGCGAGAGCGATCACGATGACGAGGACGACATAGAGCTGCGCGGCGGCGACCTGGGTGGTGGCATCGCCCACGTCGCCGAACGGCCCGCGACCACGCGCGGTCAGCACGACGATCACGATGGTGACGAGCACTCCCTGGAGCATGACGATGCTCCTCGGCAGACGCACGCCCGACCAGCACGCCAGGGCCAGGAGGGGGAAGACCACGTTGTAGTGCTCTAGCGCGGTGAACCAGAACCCGTAGACGCCCGGCACCAAGATGAGCAGCGCGATCCACTCGATCGGATGCGCGTTCACGGACCAGCCGAGCGACGCGAGGGAGTGGGGTGCGATGCCGGCCCTGCGCTGCCGGATCCAGTCGGCGATGCCGAACCCGAGAGGGCAGAGCGCGAGGATGCTCACGACGTTCCGCCCGAGCCACAGCAGCACGATGCTCCAGTTCCAGGCGCGCCCGGACATCAATGACTCGACCTCGAGCAGTGGGCTGGATACAAGGGGACCGGCAACGGCCGCCGCGATGAACCACCACAGTTCTTTCCGCGTGCGCGGGGAGCTTCCGCGCTCCCGCCACACTCGCCGGCAGCCGTACCAGATGACCCCCGCGCAGACGATCGTCTGCACGGTCGCAGCGAGACCACCGCTGACGGCGAGGATCGTCGTCCCGCCCGTGGCCAGCACGACCACGATCGTGAGGACGGCAATGAGCGCGTAGTCCAGGGCGAACCATGCGCGGCCGGCGCGCGTGATCACCCACAGCACCGATACCGCCGCCGCCGGCCACACGGTGCTGATGCCGCTGTCCGGCAGCAGGGTGAGGCGGCCGGCAACTGCCGTCACAACGTACGCGACGGCGAACGCCGCGATCTTGACCACATCGGCACGACCGAAGCTGCGCGCATGGGCTCCGGTATGGTGCACTGTCCCGCCGTCTCCCACTGCTTCCCCCCGGGTGTGTCGACCCCGCCGAGAGTATCGATGCTTCCGGAATCCCGCAAAGGCCACGACGCGCGCCGGGCGTGGAGCACATCGCATTCCCGGGCGGGAGCGAACCTCGCTGACCATGTCGCGAGGACGATGACCCGGCCCGGGTTGTCGCCGCGCCACGCTGCTTGTCACAACTCCGTGCTCGCCTCGGTCAAGGGAGGTGAACGGCGCTGAGAGACACGCGCCTGCTTCCGAGAATCGAGAGGTGATCTCCATCCCTGCTCGGGTCTCCGGAGTGATCGTCGGATCGATGCTGTTGACCGCGACGCTGATCTACGAGCGCCATCGCATACGGTCGGCCGCCTCCCCGGCTTGAGGGGTGGTCTTGCGGCACGGACGTCCCTGCGGGCGCGTCAGCGAGGGACCTCGACGAGCAGGACGTCGCGCAGTTCGGCGCCGTCGACGATCGCCGTCATCATGGTGCAGGCCGGTTGGCGGCGCCGATCGGTGGGAGAGCCGGGGTTGAGCAGGCGGATACCCGCCGGGGTGACGGTGTCCCACGGGATGTGGCTGTGCCCGAAGACCAGCACGTCGGGTCGACGTTCAGCCGCGAACGCCCCGTCCACACGCCGCTCCCGTCCGGCTGCGGCGCCGGTCTCGTGGACGACCGCCATACGCAGATCCTCTATCTCGGTGGTGGCGACCTCGGGGAGCCGTGCTCGCAGTCCCGCGCCGTCGTTGTTTCCGTAAACGCCGATCAGCCGGACCGCGCGCGCTTCCAGGGCATCGAGCGTCGCCTCGTCCACCCAGTCGCCGGCATGCACCACGACATCGGCGGCGTCCACGGCGCGCCAGACCGCATCGGGCAGCCGACGCGCGCGGAGCGGCACGTGCGTGTCCGACATCAGCAGGAGGCGTGAGCTCATGCGGCCATCCTGGCGTACACCCCCCTGACGCCGTGAGCCAGACGTGCCGTCGACGTCATCCTCGCGGCGGATGACGCGTCGATCCGCAGACCGACGACAGGTGTCCTCGCAGTTCGCACGATGGAACCATGACTTCCTCACGCACCCTCCGCATGACCGCCGCAGCGTCGGTGGCCGCTCTCCTTCTCCTTCCCTCCCTTGCCGGCTGCGCGGCCGCCGAAGCCGCGTTGCAGCAGGAGGCCTCGCACGAGTTCGCCACGCACGACGAGCTCGTCAAGGGCTGGAAGAGGGAGGCGCCCTGGGTCCCTGCCGACGCGCAATCGATTCGCATCCGCGAATCCCTCGCCGGTGAACCGGCATCTCTGGCCGTCGTCAGCGAGAGCGACCTCACCACGGACCTCTGCGCAGAGGTCGAGCGGAAGTCGGCGCCGACCATCGTGCTGGAGAAGACCCCCGACGTCTACAAAATCGATCGCGTCTTCGCCTGCGGCGATTGGGCGGTCGTCGAGACGGACGACGGCTGGTACGGCTGGACTCCTGTGCACCCGGACGAGCGCGCGGCTTCTCCGGCTGGTTGACCCGCCCCCGCGCCCCTCGCGCGCTCGCACGCGAGGGGCTCAGGCGCGGTCGTGCAGCGTCAGGCGGTAGCCGTCCGGATCGGCGAAGGTGAACGTGAGTCCGAACGGTCCCTCGAACGGCGCCGTGACGATGGTGTGTCCGTCGGCCGCCAGCGCGTCGTGGATGTGCTGCACGTCCGTCGCGTGCAGCCAGATCGCCGCGCCGGCCCCCGGCTGAGCGCCTAGGTCGTCGCCTTCGATGATGTCGCGCAGCGCGAACGCGATGGTGCTGGTCGCGAAGACCACCGCGTGCGGAGGCCCGGCGGGAGAGCGGACGAGACCGAGGTACCGCTCATAGAACGCCTGCGAAGCGGCGAGGTCGCGAACCTGAAGCGAGAGGAAGTCGGGTCCGGTGACGGGCATGGATGCTCCTACGGGAAGATGTCAGTTATCTGACATCGGGAGCCTATGTCAGGATGCTGACATGGCGCAAGCGGACAGCATCCACCTCGACACCTCGCTCGGCTACCTGCTCAAGGAGGCTTCGAGCGCCCTCCGCCAGGCCATGGAGGAGGTCCTTCGCCCCATGGGCATGAGCATCACGCACTACTCGTGCCTCGAGCTGCTCGCACAGCGCGCCGGGCTCTCCAACTCGGAACTGGCGCGGGGCGCATTCGTGACGCGGCAGTCGATGAACGTCCTGCTCCGGTCGCTCGAGCAGGACGGCGAGGTGCTTCGCCCGGCGAAAGCCGAGGTCGGTCGCGTGCTGCCGACGCAGCTGACCGATCTCGGACGGGAGCGTCTGCGTGCTGCGACGGCCGCCGTGCGGTCCGTCGAGGTGCGGATGCTCTCCGGGCTCGACGAGGCCGAGCGCGATCAGGCGCTGGTCTCGCTGCGGAAGATGGTGCGCGCGCTGCAGGCGGACTGAGCGCCGGAGGGACTCGTCTGCGGATGACACTCACATCTCGGGGGCTATGCCTCCACGCGGGGCCGCCGCCACGGACGGTCGCGCCACGCCGCGGTCGACCACAGCGCGACGAGCACCAGCACCGGCTGGAAGAACAGACGCCCGAATCGCTTCGCGTCGGTGTCCAGCCCGAAGCCGTCGCGTCCACCGAGCCACTGCGCGATGTTGCCCGGGAAGATCGCGATGAAGAACAGCGCAACCGTGAGCCCGACGAGCACCCGACGGCGAGGCAGCGCGATCAGTGCCGCGCCGAGGGCGATCTCGACCGCCCCGGATCCGACCACCACGAGGTCGGGATCGAGCGGCAGGAGGTCGGGCACCTGGTCACGGAACTCCACGCGGGCGAACGTGAGGTGGCTGATGCCCGCGAAGGCGAGCATCGCCCCGAGCAGCGTGCGCACGATCGTGCGCGCCGGACGCGTCTTCGGTTTCGGCGCGAGGAGCTGCTTCCAGATCCCGCGGGTCTCAGTCATCCGAGACCGTCACGGTCACGTCGATGTTGCCGCGGGTCGCGTGCGAGTACGGGCAGACCTGGTGCGCCGCATCCGCCAGCGCCTGAGCCTCGTCGTGCGGCAGGTCGGGGATGACCACCTCGAGCTCGACGGCGAGCTGGAACCCGTCTCCGCCGTCGGTCTTGCCGAGCTTCACCCGGCCACCCACGCTGGTGTTCTCGATCTTCACGCGCTGGGAGCGGGCCACGGCCTGCAGCGCCGAGTGGAAGCAGGCGGCGAAGCCGGCGGCGAACAGCTGCTCGGGGTTCGCGCCCTCGCCCGACCCGCCCAGCTCCTTCGGGGTGGCCATGGCCAGGCTCAGCGTGCCGTCGGCCGTGCGGACCTGGCCGTCTCGGCCGTGCCCGGTGGAGAGGGCTTCCGCCGTGTAGAGAGCGTTCATCGTGTTCCTTCTTTCTGTCGGGCGGATGCCTGCGCCGAGTCGCGCACGTCATCCATTCCTTCGGTGAGTCGATGCAGGGCCTCGACCAGTCGGTGTGCGGCCTCGATGCTGGGCAACCCCATGCCCCGGGCGATCGCCTCGGGGATGTGGGCGAGCTCCTCGCGCAGCTCGGAAGCCCGGGCGGTGGGGGAGACCACAACGACTCGCTGATCGCGGTCTCCGCGGCGGCGCTCGATGAGCCCCTTCTCCTCGAGTCGCTTCAACAGCGGCGAGAGGGTGCCCGAATCGAGCTGCAGTGCTTCGCCCATCTGGTTCACGGACTGGTCGCCTTCGACCCAGAGCACCACGAGCGCCAGATACTGCGGGTAGCTCAGCGACCACGGCTCCAGCAGCGTCGAGTACGCGCGCGTGGTGGCCCGACTCGCGGAGTAGAGCGAGAAGCACACCATCTGATCAACAGCGGACATGTGCAACAGCGTTGCACGCAATTGAATTGTGCACAACCGATTTCCCGCGCCGCGGGGCTCGCCGTGACAGCGAAGTGCGACCTGCGGCGCATCCGGTGCGCGCGATACGCTCCGGCCATGCATCTGCGTGTGGTCCCCGTCGCTGTCGCACTCGTCCTGTCGGGTGCGCTGAGTGCCTGCGCCCCGAGCCCGGCGGAACCGGATCGGGATGCCCTGCAGGCCTGGGTCCAGGACCCCGGGACGGAGGGCGCGGACGTTCTGGCGTCGCTCACCGCAACGGTGGAGGCAGGCGCCGAGGTCGACGGACCCGGTGACGGCGTCATCGTCGATTTCCCCTCCCCGGTGGCTGTGGACCGCATCGAGTTCACCTGCTTCGGAGAAGCCACCGTGTCCATTGAGGCCGAGATCGCAGGGCGATCCCTTACGCGAGGGGTTGGGGCCGAGGGCGCTCGCTGCGACGAGGGCACGGTCGCGCTCGACGCCGACTACCAGGCTGAGGTCTCGAGCGTCCGGGTGAACGTGCCGCAGACCGACGTCGCGACCGCGTGGCGCGCCACCGTGTACGGCGCCGAGGGCTGAGGGGGCGACACGCGGGGTCGGGCCGGGGGCGGAACAACCCGTGGCGGGAGCGCGTTGACCTCGGGGGTCGCCCTGTGGCGACCATGCAGCCGTATCCCCACGAAGGAAGGCCCGTTATGAAGGCACTCGTCCACCACGCGTTCGGCGACCCCGCAGAGGTCCTCGCTGTCGAGGATGTCCCCACCCCGGATCCCGGTCCGGGCGAGGCGCGTGTGCGCCTCACGCTGGCGTCGGTGCACAACCACGACCTCTGGACGGTGCGAGGCACCTACGGCTTCAAGCCCGAGCTGCCCGCGCGCGCCGGAACCGAGGCCGTGGGCGTGATCGATGCGCTCGGCGAGGGCGTCGACCACCTGCAGATCGGACAGCGGGTCGTCACCGGCGGCACCTTCGGCGTGTGGTCGGAGCAGTTCATCGCTCAGGCCGGCGGACTGATCCCGGTGCCGGAGGCGATGAGTGACGAGGCCGCCGCACAGCTCGTGGCGATGCCCTTCTCGGCCATCAGCCTGCTCGACTCGCTGGGCCTCGAGGACGGGGCCTGGCTGATCCAGAACGCCGCGAACGGCGCCGTGGGTCGACTCGTCGCCCAGCTCGCCGTCGGGCGCGGCATCAACGTCGTCGGCCTCGTCCGGCGGGCCGAGGGCGTCGCCGAGCTCGAGGCGCAGGGCATCGGACGCATCGTCGCCACCGATACCGACGGATGGCAGGAGCGGGTGGCCGCGATCGCCGGTGGCGCGCCGATCCTGGTCGGCGTCGACTCGGTGGGAGGCTCCGCGAGCGGCGATGTGATGTCGCGGCTCGCCGAGAACGGCACGCTGGTCGTGTTCGGCGCGATGGGCTCGCCGACGATGGAGATCGGCTCGGGCGACGTGATCTTCAAGCAGGCGACCGTGCGCGGCTTCTGGGGCAGCAAGGTGAGCGCGGCCATGAGCGCCGAGGACCGCGGACGCCTGATGGGCGAGCTCCTCGCGCGTCTCGCCGACGGCACGATCACCCTCCCCGTGGAGGCGGTTTACCCGCTGGCCCAGATCTCGGAGGCCGCGCACGCGAACTTCGCGCCTGGCCGCGTCGGCAAGATCCTCCTCAGGCCGTAAGGCATCGCCGGGGGCGGGCCTCGCGGTGCGCGAGACCCGCCCCGACGCACGCATCGTGCTCAACTTTAGAACTGATGTTCTAAAGTTGAGCGGTAGGCGAGATCGTGCAGGGGGTGAGCGTGGGATCCAATCGGCGCCATCCTCACAGCGCGGGCGAGCTCGCTCAGCAGCGCGCTCTGCGAGACGCCCGAGCCCGCGGCCCGCTCCACTCCCTGTCTGCCGAGCAGCTGGTGCTGACCTCGCGCGCCGTCACCGTGGTTCCCGATCAGGTGAGGCTCTGGGGCCTGGCATGGCTGCGCTTCGGCGACGTCGACGTGCAGGCGGTCGTGAGGGTGCGGCGCTGGACGGACGATGCCCTCGGCGTCGAGGTCGACATCGGGGGAGAACTGCTGCGCTGCTGGGTCTGGCAGGGCGCCTGCCGACGCCTCGAGGACCGACGCGCCGCGTGGTGAACGCACCCCGCGCCGGCTCGGCCCAGACAGGCCAGCCGGTTTCAGTGGCGGGTGAGGGCGATGACGGTGACGTCGTCGGGGGCGTGGGTGGTGGTGGCGCGGCGCATGGCTTCGCGGATGGCGTCGCGGGGTCCGTGGCGTCGGAGGGTGGCGGCGACGTCGGCGAAGGGGTCTTCCTCGTCGAGGATGTCGAGCAGGCCGTCGCTGCAGCACACCAGCGAGTCGCCGGGGTTGAGGGTGACGGTGGCGACGGTGCGCTTCTCCCAGAATCCCATTCCCAGGGGCAGGCCCGGCATCCGCAGGCGCTCCCAGGATCCGTCGGCGCGGAACACGAACGCGAGGCTGTGGCCGGCGTCGACGTAGGTCACCTCGCCGCTTTCGGGGTTCAGCTCGGCGTGGAAGGCGGTGACGAACATGTCCAGTTCGCGCAGATCCGTCTCCAGCAGCCGGTCGAGCTGTTCGATGGAGGTCGCCAGGGGCCGTTCGGGTGCGGTGCGCAGCGCCGCGCGGGCGGCGGCGGCGACGATGGCGGGGCCGGTGCCCTTGCCCATCACGTCGGCGAGGGTGAACCTCAGCTGCCCCTGGTGCAGGAACATGTCGTAGAAGTCCCCGGCGAGTTCGCCTGCCGGGGTGGACTGCGCGGCGATCGTGTACCCGGGGAGGGTGGGGATCACGTGCGGGGCGAGGGCCCGCTGCACGACGGCGGCGAGGGCGACCTCCCCTTCGCGGGTGATCTCCTTCTGCACCCACAGGGCCAGCTCTTCCAGCAGCTCCCGCTGCCGATCCGACAGCACCCGCGGTTTGGTGTCCAGGATGCACAGCGTCCCGATGTTCTCCCCACCCGGCGCCTGCAGCGGATGACCCGCATAGAAACGGACGTGCGGGTTGCCGAGGACGAACGGGTTCGACGCGAACGCCGGGTCGGTCTCCGTGTTCTCGATGACCAGCGTGCTCTCCTGCCGGATGGTCGCCTCGCAGAACGCATCCTGCCGGGGAGCCTGGCGACCCGCGAAGCCGATCTGCGACATGCTCCACAGACGATCGCGGTCGAGCAGATTCACGCTGACCATCGGCACGTCGAACAGCTCCTGCACGAGATGCGTGATCCGCTCCACGCGCTCATCGCGCGGCCGGTCGACCAGGTCGAGGGCGTCGAGCGCATCCTGCCGGCGGGCCTCGTCGGTGGTCGAGGTCGTCACGCGGGGCTTCCCAGGGGGCGAAGGGTGGGCATCCGACCATCCTATGTGCTGGTATACCACCCGCCCGACCGCGGCTCGTTCCTCGCCGGAGCGATCCTCCCGGACAGTGGCAGTCGGCGCACAGGGGTGGCGCCGCGGGGGCGGATTCGACGCTCCGTCCGTGCCGTGGAGCGCACCTAGGCTGGACGGATGGGGCTGGACGGATGAGGCTGGACGAATGAGGCTGTGGACCCTGCACCCGTCGCTGCTCGATCGGCAGGGGCTCACCGCGGCCTGGCGTGAAGGCCTGCTCGCCCAGGCGGTGCTGCTCGGTCGGACGCGGGGGTACACGCGCCACCCGCAGCTCGACCGCTTCCGCGCTCACACGCACCCGGAGGGCGCGATCGCCGCGTACCTCGCGGCCGTCGCCGCCGACGCCGGCAGACGCGGCTATCGCTTCGACGTCACGCGGATCGTCGAGCAGTCGGACGATGAGCCCGCGATCCCCGTCACCACGGGCCAGATCGCCTTCGAATGGGAGCACCTGCTGCGAAAGCTCGAGGTGCGTTCCCCCGCCGTGCGCGCAGAGGTGGTGGGCGCCGGCCCGCTCGTGCACCCGCTGTTCGTCGCGGTCGCGGGCGACGTCGAGCCCTGGGAGCGCGGCTGACCCACGGCCCCACCGCAAGCCGCCCATCAGGGCAGGATCGTGAGAAGTGTCGGCGCGGCGACGATCGCGTACAGGATCGCCAGGAACACGGCGTGCGTAAGCACGAATCCGAAGGCGATGGTGGCGTTCCCTCGCGTCGTGAAGTGGCCCGCGAGCTTGCGCACGAACCGGGTGGGGCGCATCAGATCCCAGCTGTTGAAGCGGATGTAGCGCCCCAGGTACATGCCGAAGGCGACGAGCACGAGGGTCACTCCCGCCGCGACCCACGATCCGGCGCCATGCAGCGGATCGGCCGCGTTCGGCAGCACGATCGCCACGGTCAGCAGCTGCACAAGCGCGACGTTCGCGAGGGTGTTGAGCACCCCCGACATCGCGAGGGTGAGCACAAGCATGATGTCGTACCAGAGCGGCACGGTCTCATCCTCGCGGCGGTGCGAGAGATTGAGCTCCGTCACCAGATACGCCGAGTTCGGCAGAAGCAGCAGCCACGCCAGCCCGCCGATGACGATCACCGACCACACGGCGACGGGGGAGGGGACGAAGCGGATCGCGGCGAGCAGCAGGAGCACCACCACCGCGAGCATCAGCGCCGGCGACAGCGAGAGCGCGATGTTCAGCAGCATCGGCCGGTACAGGCGGGTGCGGTACAGCGGCGCCCGCACCACTACGAGGATCAGCGCGTAGAGGTTCAGGGCGAGGAGGGCGAGCGCGGAGATCAGCAGCGGCGCGTTCATGCCCCCATCCTGACGGATGCGCGGGCGGCTATTCGGCCGGGCCCCGGGGGATCCGTCATTGCCTCGCGCGGCGGTCCGCGCTAGCGTCGCCCTCGGGGTTGGGAAAGCGCATTCCCGGATCGGTCGAGACGTTTCGCTGCTGAAGCGCGCACGGTGATCCGGCCAGAGAAGAGGGTTCGACGATGAATCTGAACAGACCTTGGATCCGTGCGATCGTGGCGACATCCGCCGCGGCGTGCCTCGTCGCCGGTGGGGGCGCCGCGTTCGCCGCCCCTCCCGGCACGGCGGGCCCCTTCGCGACCGACGCCGTCCCGGAGGGCCTGCCCCAGCTCGAGCAGCTGGACCGCGGCCTGGTGGCGCTGAACGGCCCCGATGGCGTCTACCTCAGCTGGCGCCTTCTGGCTTCCGAGGCGAGGGGCACCACCGGCACGGGCGTGGTGGGCCCCGACTTCGTCGTCTCGCGAGACGGCGTCGAGATCGCGACGGTGACCGACACCACGGACTTCCTCGATGCCGAGGGGTCGTCGTCTTCGCGGTACACGGTCGCGCCCGTCGCCGCCGGCATCGCGGGGGAGGAGAGCGCCGGGGCGGCCCCGGTGGACGGCGATCATCTCACCGTCCCGCTGCAGAAGCCCGCCGACGGCGTCACCCCGAAGGGCGAGGCGTACACATACTCGGCCAACGACACGAGCCCAGCCGACGTCGACGGCGACGGCGACTACGAGCTGGTCGTGAAGTGGGACCCGTCGAACTCGAAGGACGTCTCGCAGGTCGGCTACACGGGAGAGGTGTTCCTGGACACCTACGAGCTCGACGGCACCCTGCTCAACCGGATCTCGCTCGGCCGGAACATCCGGGCGGGTGCGCACTACTCCGAGCCCCTCTCGTACGACTTCGACGGCGATGGTCGCAGCGAGATCCTCGTGAAGACCGCTCCCGGGACGAAGTCCACCCGGTTCGCCGCCGACGGCTCGGTTGCCTCCGAGCAGTTCGTGACGCTCCCGGCCGACGACGTCGCCGACGGCGTCACTCACGACGACGACTACCGGCTGAGCAACGCCGACTACCGCGCGCACCTCGCCGAGCTGTTCATGGGCTGGCAGGACCGCCCCGAGGTGCAGTCCGGCCAGTGGCCGGCGACCCTCGAGGAGGCCTGGGGAGCGCCGGTGACCCACGACTACCCGCTGTCACCGGAGGCCGCCGACGAGCTGGTGACCTACTTCTTCGACGTCTATGCCCCCAGTCGCAGCGCGCGCAACGTGCTCGCCAACTTCGAGGGCTTCATCGTGGACGGACCCGAGTACCTCACGGTGTTCGACGGCCTCACGGGTGAAGAGCTGGAGACGATCGACTATCACCCGGGTCGCGGCGACGACGGCCTGCTCTGGGGCGACTACGCCATGTCCCGCATCGAGCCGGGGAACCGGGTCGACCGCTTCCTCGCGGGCGTCGCGTACCTCGACGGCGATCACCCCACCGCGATCCTCGGTCGCGGCTACTACACGCGCTCGACGATCGCCGCCGTCGACTGGGACGGCGAGCACCTCACCGAGCGCTGGTTCGTCGACAGCGGCCACGCGCCGATGACCAACCCGTTCAACGACGGCCCGCACGGCCGCGACGGGACGGATCCGGAGTTCGGCACCATCACGACGCAGGGCTTCCACTCGCTGAGCGCCGCGGACGTCGACGGCGACGGCAAGCACGAGGTCATCTACGGATCGGCCACCATCGACGACGACGGATCTCTGCTGTACAGCTCGACGGACGTGATGCCGCCGCAGAGCGGGGCGCCGGGCACAACCGCCCGCCTCGGTCATGGTGACGCGATGCACGTCGCCGACATCGATCCGAACCGCCCCGGGCTCGAGATCTTCACCGTGCACGAGGGCGCCGCGTGGGCGCCGTACGGCTACGCGCTGCGAGACGCGGCCACGGGCGAGGTCATCTACGGCGAGTACACCGGCAAGGACACGGGACGCGGCATGATCGGCGACGTCGATCCGACGGTCCCGGGCCTCGAGACGTGGGCGACCCGCCTGCGCGCCGCCGACGGCACGGATCTCGGCGCGTCCCGACTCGGCACGAACCAGTCGATCCGCTGGGCCGGCGACCTCACCACGCAGATCGTCGACGGCGCGGGCGATGCCGAGGTGACGATCAATGATCTGATCCACGGGCGGATGCTGACCGCCACCGGCACCCGCAGCAACAACGGCACAAAGGGCAACCCGTCGCTCGTCGCCGACATCCTGGGCGACTGGCGCGAGGAGCTGGTGGTGCGCACCGCCGACTCCCGTGCCCTGAACGTCTACGTCTCGACCGACCCGTCGCAGCACAAGCTGCCGACGCTGATGCACGACACGCAGTACCGCGCCGAGACCGCGCGTCAGCAGACGACGTACAACCAGCCCGCGTACACGAGCTGGTACCTGGCCTCCGACACCGACTTCTCGAAGACGCCGCTGCTCACGGTGCCTGTCACCCCGCGCGCGCCGCAGTTCCGGGATCGTCCGGGCACCGCGAAGGACACCGTGAAGCTCTTCGCGACGCCGGGCATCGCCTGGTACGTGAACGGCGAGCGGGTGACGGCGCCCAACGGCACCGTCGCGGTCGACGGCGAGGCCGAGGTCGTCGCCGTCGCCACCGCCTGGTACCGGATCGCCGACGGCGCGCAGGCGCGCTGGACCGGATCCTTCGGGCACTGAGCCGGAAACGGATCGCCCCGGTCGTCCGCATCGGCGGCCGACCGGGGCGATCCGTCGTGTCAGCGCGCGGCGCCCTTCAGGGTGCCGGTGACGGGCACGGCCTCGTCGTTGTCGTCTGCCTCGTAGATGAGGCACTGCACCAGCCGGTCGGCGACGGAGGAGTCGGTCCAGCCGGCCTCGGTCGGGGCGAGGAAGAAGTAGTTCAGCACCGACTCCTCGTAGGGGACGCCCACGAACTCGGCGAATGCGCTGTAGCAGCCCTCATCGGCGTCGGTGTTCAGGGCGTCGTCACCCGGCCACTCGTCGCCGGTGAGCTCGAACTCGTGGAAGATCTCCTGGGTGTGCGGCTCGTCGCACGGGACGACCGACGCCTCCGACAGCTCGCCCTCGTCGCCGAGGTTCAGGCAGTCGCCGACCTGCAGCTGGAAGACGTCGTACTCGCCGCCCTCCTTGACCTGATTCGTGTCCTCGTCGCGGTCGGGTGCCCCGCCGCCGAAGAGACCGGAGACCGCGGAGCAGCCGCCGAGGGCGAAAGCCAGCGCGATCGCGCCGGCCGCCGCCGAGATCCGAACCGAGTGAGTGCGCGTCATGCCGCCACAGTAGCGCCGCCGCCGACGCGGATCGAGAGAGCTCAGCCCTCGAGGTCGTCGACGCCGGGCATCCAGCTCGCGCCGGGCTTTCCCCACCCGCGCTTGCGCGCGATCTTCGCGGCGAGCTTCGCGTCGGATCCGGTGAGGCGGTCGACGTAGAGGATGCCGTCGAGGTGGTCGAACTCGTGCTGCATGATGCGCGCACGCCAGCCGTCGACCTCGATGCGCACCGGAGCACCCTCGAGGTCGATGCCCGTCACGAGCACCCGCTCGGATCGACGCAGCGCGAAGCGCTCACCCGGGAACGACAGGCAGCCCTCGGACTCCTCGTCCTCATCCGGCTCTCCGGGGATGAGCGGCACCATCCACAGCTCGGGGTTCAGGATCTCGCCGCGCCAGGGACGACCCTCGTCGTCCTCGTACGAGTAGGTGTAGATCCGCAGCGACACGCCCACCTGCGGGGCGGCGAGGCCCACGCCGGGGGCGGTGTCCATGGTTTCGTACATGTCCGCCACGAGGGTGCGGATCTCGTCCGTGATCTCCTCGACGGGGGCGGCGGGAGCGTGGAGGGCGGTGTCGCCCATGATTCGGATCGGAAGCACGGCCATGCCTCCAGCGTACTTCTGCGCCCGGAGGCTACCCTCGGAGGGTGCAGTGGGGGATCATTCAGCGAACGCTCGAGGCCTCGACGACCGTCGGCGTCGAGGACATCGGCGACCAGCTCGTCGGCGCCTTCTACAACCCGGGGCTGCTGCTGGGCATCCCTCTGGCTCTCGCCGGCGCGGTGTTCATGTCGCTCGGCGCGCAGTATCAGAGCCAGGGCGTGCGCAAGGTCGAGAAGATGTCCGGCGCGGGTGCCGACAAGGGCCTCGGCGCGGGACAGCTCGTCCGTCTGCTCACCCGCCCCTCGTGGGTGGTGGGCACACTCCTGCTCGCCGTGGCCATCGTGTGCCAGATCGCCGCGCTGACCCGGGCGCCGCTCATCGTCGTGCAGCCGCTGGGCGCGGTATCGCTGGTCATTACGACCCTGCTCAACGCCCAGATCTCGGGCCATATGCCCACGAAGAAGTCGCTCACCTCGATCGGCCTGTGCGTGGGCGGGATCTTCCTGTTCGTGATCGTGGCGGCGCTCTTCGCCGTCGAGAAGCCGATCACGCAGCACGAGCTCTACACCGTTCTGGTGATCCTGCTGGTGGTCATCATCCTGCTGGTGGTCGCGTGGCTCGTGCTGCGGAACAAGATGGGCGCGCTGTTCTACATCACCGCCGCCGGTGTACTCTACGGCTTCGTCGCCACCTTCGCGAAGATCATCATCAGCAAGATCCAGCAGGGCGAGTTCTGGGACGGACTGACGATCGTGTGCGTGGTGGCCCTCATCGCCGCGGCGGCCGCGGGCGGCTACTTCGTCCAGACCGCCTACGCCTCGGGCCCGCCCGACCTGGTCATCGCGGGGCTGACGGTCATCGACCCCATCGTCGCGGTGCTGATCGGCGCCATCGTCCTCCGCGAGGCCTCCCAGGTGCCGTGGTGGGCGATGATCGTGTTCCTCATCGCCGGCGCCGCGGCCGCGCTCGGGGTCATCCTGCTGGCGCGCCATCACCCGCAGGTGGTCAGCGAGAGCCAGGAGATCGGGATCGCCCGCGGTCACGACGAGGGCGTCGACCGCGCCGCGCGCGAGACCGGCGAGCCGGTCGCCCCCGCAGGCGAGACGGCGCTCGATCAGCTGCGCGCGATGCGCGACCCCGACGATCTGCTCGACAGGCGCAACCCGCCGGAGGGCGACGCCGACCCGAGATAAGCTCGGTATTCGCGGGGCGGTGGCCAAGATGGTCAAGGCAGCGGGCTCATAACCCGACGATGCGCGGGTTCGAGTCCCGCCCGCCCCACTGGTCACCGCTCGCGAGAGCGGCGGAATCACACCGTGGTAATCACATGCTTGTGATCAGCGCCTCGGATGGTGATAATGCTGTGAGAACTGAATACATGTCAGCCGGATCGTGCCGGTCAGGTCGGAGGGGAAGCCGCACCTGATGAAACGGAGAGATCATGGCGACACCAATGGCGCGCGGAGTGGTCTACATCCACTCAGCGCCACGTGCGTTGTGCCCCCACCTCGAGTGGGCGGTCGGCCGATCGCTCGGCCGGGCCGTGAACTTCGAGTGGGCTGATCAGCCTGTGCTGTCAGGAAGCCGACGCGCCGAGTTCTACTGGGAGGGCCCCGCCGGCACCGGCGCGGCCCTGGCCACGGGCGTCCGCGGCTGGGAGCACCTGCGGTTCGAGGTGACCGAGGATCCGACCCCGCGCAGCGACGGCGGCCGCTGGATGCACACACCCGATCTCGGGATCCACTACGCGCAGATGGACACCGCGGGCAACGTCGTCATCCCCGAGGAGCGCATCCGCTACGCGATGGAGGTCGCCGCGGGTGACCCGTTCGAGCTCCAGCGCGAGTTGGACATCGCGCTCGGCTCCGCGTGGGACGAGGAGCTCGAACCATTCCGGCACGCGAGCGACGACGCACCCGTCGTCTGGCTCCACAAGGTCGGCTGATCCGCCAGGTCACGAAGCGGCGGGAGTAACGCTGGCCGGTGAGCATTCCCGGCAGGTGAGAAACCGTCACTTCGGAACGCCGATGGGCCCCTGCACTGCAGGGGCCCATCGTTCTGTCCGGGATCAGGCGTCGTACGAGGCGAACACCGCGACGGCGTTGTGGCCGCCGAAGCCGAACGAGTTGCAGATCGCGAGCTGTGGCTCGGCGCCCAGCTCCTGCGGCTTGCTCGAGGCCTTCACCGGGATCGCCGGGTCCTGGTCGACGAGGTTGATCGTCGGGGGAGCGACGCGGTCGCGGATCGCGAGGATCGTGAAGACCGACTCGATCGCGCCGGTGCCGCCCAGAAGGTGACCGGTGGACGCCTTCGTCGCCGACGTGGGGATCTCGTGCACGCGGTCGCCGAACACCGACAGCAGCGCGGCGTACTCGGCCGGGTCGCCGACCGGCGTCGACGTGGCGTGCGCGTTGATGTGGGTGACCTCGTCGGCCGTGCGGCCGGCCTGCTCGAGGGCCTGGCGCACGGCACGGGCCGCGCCGGCGCCGCTCGGGTCGTTGGCGGTGATGTGGTGGGCGTCGGCCGTCACGGCCGTGCCCACGAGGCGGGCGTAGATCTTGGCGCCGCGGGCGACCGCGTGCTCCTCGGTCTCGAGCACGAGCGCGGCTGCGCCCTCGCCCATGACGAACCCGTCACGGTCGGCCGAGAAGGGGCGCGATGCCGTCTCCGGGGAGTCGTTGCGGCGCGAGAGGGCGTGCATGGAGGCGAACGAGGCCACCGTGATCGGGTGGATAGCCGACTCGGTGCCACCGGCGATCACCACGTCCGCCAGACCCAGCTGCAGGTGGTCGTAGGCGCTGGCGATCGACTCGACGCTCGAGGCGCAGGCCGAGGCGACGGTGCGGGCGAAGGCGCGGGCGCCGAAGTGCAGCGACAGGTTGCCGGCCGCGGAGTTCGGCATCAGCATGGGCACGGACATCGGCATGACCCGGCGCGCGCCCTTCTCGCGGAGCGTGTCCCACGCATCGAGCAGGGTCCACACACCGCCGATGCCGGTCGCGAAGTCGATGCCGAGGCGCTCGGGGTCGACCTCCGGCTCGCCGGCGTCGGCCCAGGCCTCCATCGCCGCGATCAGCGCGAACTGCGAGGACGGGTCCAGGCGCTTGGCGACGGGGCGGGGGAGCACCTCCTCCGGGCGCACAACGGCCTCGGCCGCGAACGTGACGGGGAGGTCGTACTTCTCGACCCACTCGTGCTCGAGGGTGCGGGCTCCGGACACGCCGGCCAGCAGGTTCTGCCAGTTCTCGGGGGCGGTGCCGCCCAGCGCAGACGTGGCGCCGATGCCGGTCACGACGATGCTCTTGCTCATGGGTTGGTTCCTCGTAGTCCGATGGTGTGGATCCTGATCCGGTGTCGCGCTCCGCCTTCCCTTGCGGGCGTCGTCAGGCGAAGCGCGACACCGCGGATGTCACTGGTTCGACGTGATGAAGTCGACGGCGTCCTTGACGAGCTTGAGGTTCTTGACCTCGTCGTCGGGGATGGTGACGCCGAACTTCTCCTCGGCGTTGACGACGATCGTCATCATCGAGATCGAGTCGATGTCGAGGTCGTCGGTGAACGACTTCTCGAGCGCGACCTCCTCAGCGGCGATGCCGGTCTCGTCGGTGATCAGCTCGGCCAGGCCGGCGAGAACCTCGTCAGTGGTGTATGCCATGGGTATCTCCTTGTATCTCGGATGTGTCGGATGACGGATCGGGTGGATCGGACGACGGAACCGTGGTTCAGTCTAGGGTCGCGGCCCGCCGCCTCACGGGAGGACGACGACCTGCGCGGCGTAGACGAGACCGGCGCCGAAGCCGATCTGCAGCGCCAGGCCGCCGCTCAGCTCGGGGTTCTCCTCGAGCAGACGGTGGGTGGCGAGGGGGATCGAAGCGGCCGACGTGTTGCCCGTCGTCTCGATGTCGCGCGCGACCTTGACGCTCTCGGGCAGCTTCAGCTGCTTGGCGAACTCGTCGATGATGCGCATGTTCGCCTGGTGGGGGATGAAGGCGGACAGGTCGTCGGCGGTGATCCCCGCCGCATCCAGTGCCTGCTTGGCGACCTTCGCCATCTCCCACACGGCCCAGCGGAAGACGGTGGGCCCCTCCTGGCGCAGCGTCGGCCACTCCGAGGCGCCGTCGCGGAACTCGGTGAGGGTGTGGTTCATGCCGACGGCGTCCGCCTTCGAGCCATCCGAGCCCCAGATCGACGCCGAGACGCCGGGGGTGTCGCTGGGGCCGAGGAGGGCCGCGCCCGCGCCGTCGCCCAGCAGGAACGAGATCGTGCGGTCGGTCGGGTCGACGATGTCGCTGAGCTTCTCGGTGCCGATCACCAGCGCGTAGCGGGCCGCCCCGGAGCGGATCAGCGCGTCGGCCTGCGCGACGGCGTAGCAGTAGCCCGCGCAGGCGGCGTTGATGTCGTAGGCGGCGGCCGGGTTGGCCCCGACGCGGTCGGCCACGATCGCCGACACCGATGGCGTCTGCTTCGGGTTGCTGATGGTCGCCACGATCACCACGTCGACGAGCTCCGGGTCCACGCCCGCGCGCTCGATGGCCTCACGACCCGCGTCGGCCGCGAGGTCGACGGCCGTGGTCTCGGCGACGGCCCGCGCACGGGTCACGATGCCGGTGCGCTGGCGGATCCACTCGTCGCTGGAGTTGATCGGCCCGATGAGGTCGTCGTTGGGCACGGCGTTCTCGCCGCGGGCCGCGCCGTAGGCGTAGACGCGGGAGTGGGGAGCCCCGACGGCCTCCTTGAGGGTGACGGTCATATCCGTTCCGTTCTTCTCGGTGTCGGTGGCGATCAGGCGGCCAGCAGCTCGAGCGCTGCCGCGAGATCCTCGGGGGTCTTGACGGCGACGCTCGGCACGCCGCGGAGGCCGCGCTTGGCGAGGCCGACCAGTGCGCCGGCCGGCGCGAGCTCGATGACGCCCGTGATGCCCTGCTCAGCGAAGGACGCCATGCACAGATCCCAGCGGACCGGGTTCGCGACCTGGTGGACGATGAGCTCCAGCGCGCGCGAGCCGGAGGTCAGCGTCGTCCCGTCGCTGTTGGTCCACAGCGGCAGCGCCGGGTCGGCGACGTTCGTGATGCCGTCGACGGCGGCCTGCAGGGTGGCCTGGGCCGGCGCCATGAAGGCGGTGTGGAACGCGCCGGCGACCTGCAGCGGGATGACCCGCGCCCCGCGCGGTGCCGCCTCGGAGAGAGCAGCGAGGCCCGGCAGCGCTCCGGCGGCGACGATCTGGCCACCGCCGTTGTAGTTGGCGGGCGTGAGGTCGTTGGCGGCGATCGCCTCGAGCACCTGCTCCTCGACGCCGCCGACGACGGCGCTCATCCCGGTCTCGACCAGCGCGGCGGCATCGGCCATCGCACGGCCGCGGACGCCGACGAGCGCGAGGCCCGCTTCGGCGTCGATGACGCCCGCCGCGACCAGAGCCGCGATCTCGCCGACCGAGTGGCCCGCGACGCCGTCGGGGCGCGCGCCGCCCTGGGTGAGCTGCTCCCAGGCGAGCACGCTCGCGGCGACGATCAGCGGCTGCGCGATGCGCGTGTCGCGGATCGTGTCCGCGTCTGACTCGGTGCCATGGGCGACGAGGTCGACCTGCGCGGCGTCCGAGAACGCCGCGAGTCGCCCAGCGGCCCCGTCGAGCTCGAGCCAGGGGGCGAGGAATCCGGGGGTCTGCGAGCCCTGTCCAGGGCAGACGACGACGATCACCTGTCAAGTCTGCCAACCGCGCCGGGGCGGTGCTGGCGACGGCCGCACAAGAAAACGCAGAACACTTGTGCGTGGCCGACAATCAGTGGGCGCCGTCGCGAGACCGGCGCACGGGGGCGCGTCGACGGGCGGCGTCCGCGGACCCGATGGACCCGAGGATCAGCGCGGTCTGCAGGATCAGCGCCTCGCGGGGCCCCGTCGCATCCCATCCGATGACGTCGCTCACGCGCTTGAGGCGGTAGCGCACCGTGTTCGGGTGCACGAACAGCTCGCGGGCGGTCGCCTCGAGCGACCGGCCGTTATCGAGGTAGCTCCACAGCGTCGTCACGAGGTCGGTCGAGTGCGCCGCGAGCGGGCGGTAGATCCGCTCGACGAGCGTGTGCTTGGCGACCGGGTCGCCCGCGAGGGCGCGCTCGGGCAGCAGGTCGTCGGCCTCGACCGGGCGGGGGGCGTGCCGCCAGCCGCGGGCGACGGCGAAGCCGGCCAGCGCCGCACGGGCGCTCTGGCTCGCATCCACCAGCGCCGGCACCGTGGGCCCGAGCACCAGGTAGCCCTCGCCGAAGGACGGCTCGAGCAGACGCGCGATCTCGATGAACGGCAGAGCGTCCGGCTCCGCCTCCTCGGCATCCGCCGCCTGAGCGCGGCCGATCACCATGACCAGACGCGAGCCCTGCACGCCCACGAGCACGTCGACTCCGAGCTTGCGCGACGTACGGCGCACCTGGTCGACGTCGAACATGACCGGCGCCGTGCCCACGAGCACACACGCCTCGCCGTGGCCGTGCCAGCCGAGCGCCGCGATCCTGCTGGGGAGCTCCTCGTCGGCCTCGCCCGTGAGGATCGAGTCGACGACGAGCGCTTCGAGGCGCGCGTCCCACAGACCCCGGGACTCCGCGGCGCGCGCGTAGACATCGGCCGCGGTGAAAGCGACCTCTCGCGAGTAGAGCAGGATCGCCTCGCGGAGATCCTCGCTCTTGGACGCGACGCGCTCCTCGACGATCTCGACCGTGATGCGGATCAGCTGCAGCGTCTGCTGCAGGCTGACGCTGCGCAGCAGCTCGCGGGGGGCGGCGGCGAAGATGTCGGCGGCGATCCAGGGGGTCGACGTCGGATCGTCGTACCACTGGATGAACGACGTGATGCCGGCCTGGGCCACGAGGCCCACGGCCGAGCGCCGAGCGGGGGGCATGCCGGCGTACCAGGGGAGCGACTGCTCGAGCCGCGTGGTGGTCGCCGTCGCCAGGTCGCCGGAGATGCGGCGGAGCCAGGCGAGGGTGGCCGCCTTGTCGAAGACGGCCCCCTCACCCGACGCCGCGCCCTCGGCGGGCGTGGCCTTCGAGCTCACGAAGAGCTCAGCTCTCCCCGCCGGCGTTACCCGAGGTGCCGGCGTTCACGTCGTGCAGACGGTACTTCTCGATCGCCTGGCCGATGACCGAGCGGTCGATGCGACCCTCGTTCGCCAGGCCCTGGAGCGCGCGGACGACCATCGACGGGCCGTCGATCTTGAAGAAGCGACGGGCGGCGGCGCGGGTGTCCGAGAAGCCGAAGCCGTCGGCGCCGAGGGTGAGGTACTGACCGGGCACCCAGGCGCGGATCTGGTCCTGCACCGCGTGCATGTGGTCGCTCGTGGCGACGAACGGACCCTCGATGCCCTGGAACTTCTGCGTCAGGTACGCGACCTTCGGCTCCTCCTCCGGGTGCAGGTAGTTGTGCTCGTCGGCGGCGAGGCCGTCGCGGCGCAGCTCGGTCCAGCTGGTGACCGACCAGACGTCGGCGACGACGCCCCAGTCGTTCTTGAGCAGCGTCTGCGCCTCGAGCGCCCACGCCACACCGACCGCCGAGGCGAGCAGCTGCACGCGGGGGCCGTCGCCCTGACCCTCGGAGACGCGGTGGATGCCGCGGACGATGCCCTCGGCGTCGACGTTCTCGGGCTCGGCCGGCATGACCATCGGCTCGTTGTAGAGCGTGATGTAGTACATGACGTTCGGGTCCGGGTGCTGGCCGCCGTACATGCGCTCGATGCCCGACTGCACGATGTGCGAGATCTCGTAGCCGTAGGCCGGGTCGTACGACACGGTCGCCGGGTTGGTCGAGGCAAGCAGGTGCGAGTGGCCGTCGGCGTGCTGCAGACCCTCACCCGTGAGGGTGGTGCGGCCCGCGGTCGCGCCCATGATGAAGCCGCGCGCCATCTGGTCGCCGGCCGCCCACTGGGCGTCACCCGTGCGCTGGAAGCCGAACATCGAGTAGAAGATGTAGATCGGGATCAGCGGCTCGCCGTGCGTCGAGTACGACGTCGCCGTCGCCGTGAAGGCGGCGAGGGCACCGGCCTCGTTGATGCCGACGTGCAGGATCTGACCCTGCGGGCTCTCCTTGTAGGCGAGGAGCAGCTCGCGGTCGACCGAGGTGTAGTTCTGGCCGTTCGGGTTGTAGATCTTCGCCGTCGGGAAGTACGAGTCCATGCCGAACGTGCGCGCCTCGTCCGGGATGATCGGGACGATGCGGTTGCCGAAGCCCTTGACGCGCAGCAGGTCCTTCACGAGACGGACGAACGCCATCGTCGTGGCGATCTCCTGCGTGCCCGATCCCTTCTTGGGGAGGGCGTAGTCCTTCTCCTCGGGGAGAGGGATCTGCGTGTACTTGCTGCGGCGCTCCGGCAGGAAGCCGCCGAGCGCACGACGGCGCTCGAGCATGTACTGGATCGTCTCGTCGTTCTCACCCGGGTGGTAGTACGGCGGGCGGTACGGGTCGGCCTCGAGCTGAGCGTCCGTGACGGGGATGTGCATCGTGTCGCGGAACAGCTTGAGGTCGTCCAGCGTCATCTTCTTCATCTGGTGGGTCGCGTTGCGGCCCTCGAAGTGCGGACCGAGGCCGTAGCCCTTGATGGTGTGCGCGATGATGACGGTCGGCTGGCCCTTGTGCTCCTGGGCCGCCTTGAACGCGGCGTACACCTTGCGGTAGTCGTGGCCACCGCGGCGCAGGCCCCAGATCTGCTCGTCGCTGTAGTCCTTGACGAGCTCGAGGGCGCGCGGGTCGCGACCGAAGAAGTTCTCGCGGACGTAGGCGCCGCTCTCGGTCTTGTAGGTCTGGAAGTCGCCGTCCGGCGTGACGTTCATCAGGTTGCGGAGCGCACCGTCGTCGTCGCGGGCGAGCAGGTCGTCCCACTCGCGGCCCCAGATGACCTTGATGACGTTCCAGCCGGCACCGCGGAAGTAGCTCTCGAGCTCCTGCACGATCTTGCCGTTGCCGCGCACCGGGCCGTCGAGGCGCTGGAGGTTCGCGTTGATGACGAACGTGAGGTTGTCGAGGCCCTCGTTGGCCGCGACCTGCAGCTGACCGCGGCTCTCGACCTCGTCCATCTCGCCGTCGCCGAGGAAGGCCCAGACGTGGCTGTCGGCCGTGTCCTTGATGCCGCGGTTGGCGAGGTACTTGTTCGCCATGGCCTGATAGATCGCGTTGATCGGGCCGAGGCCCATCGACACGGTCGGGAACTGCCAGAACTCCGGCATAAGACGCGGGTGCGGGTACGACGGCATGCCGTTCTCGCCGGCCGACTTCTCCTGGCGGAAGCCGTCGAGCTGAGCCTCGGAGAGGCGGCCCTCGAGGAAGGCGCGCGCGTACGGGCCGGGGGAGGCGTGGCCCTGCACGAAGATCTGGTCGCCGCCGGACGGGTGGTCCTGGCCGCGGAAGAAGTGGTTGAAGCCGACTTCGTAGAGCGAGGCCGACGACGCGTAGGTCGAGATGTGGCCGCCGACGCCGATGCCGGGGCGCTGAGCGCGGTGCACCGTGAGGGCCGCGTTCCAGCGGATCCACGAGCGGTAGCGACGCTCGAGGTCCTCGTCGCCCGGGAAGTCGGGCTCGTCCTCGGGGGCGATCGTGTTGACGTAGTCCGTGGTCGGAACCATCGGAACGCCCAGGTGGTGATCCTTCGAGCGCTTCAGCAGGCTGAGCATGATCTCGCGACCGCGCTGATGCCCCTTCGCATCGACGAGCTCATCCAGCGACTGCTGCCACTCGCTGGTCTCCTCCGGATCGCTGTCCTGCGGTCCCTGAGAGTACGGATCCTGGTCGTGAACAGCCACCGGATGCCCTTTCGTCTAGCGGGGCAGATCGTGCCTCGCGAACATACCTGCGCGCACGCCGAATTGTCCCGGTGCACGCGTGATCGGCTTTCAGCCTAGACCCCTCCGGCGGGGTGGGACGGACGTATCTCGATGCCGAACCACCCGCGGGATCACGCCACGCCGTGGAGAGCGCCGGGGCGGTCTGCCGGCACGGTCGACCGGTGGCTCGCGCTTAGACTCGGATCGCGGGCCTTTAGCTCAGCTGGTAGAGCGCCACGTTTACACCGTGGATGTCGTCGGTTCGATCCCGGCAGGGCCCACCGCAACCGCGCGGCTCCGTATACGCGTGTCCGATGTCGCCACCGGGATCCCGGGTGTGCCGAGGTGCCCCTGCCGAACCGGCAGGATGGGGTCATGCCGTTCGTGAGCGCCCTGTACCGGTTCCCCGTCAAGGGCTTCACGGAGGAGCGGCTGCCGTCGCTCACCGTGCGGGCCGATGGCCGCATCGAGGGCGACCGCGTGCTGGCGTTCCGCTTCGCGGAGGCGGCGACACCCGAGCAGCAGGACGGCCTCGACTACTGGCCGAAGAACCGCGGCCTCGCGCTGATGGACTTCCCGACGCTCGCGCAGATCCGGTTGCGCTGGGACGGCGAGCGCGTGCGTCTGGAGCGCTCCGGAGCGCTCCTCGCCGAGGCGGGGCTCGATCCCGAGGGCCGCGCGCTCCTCGTGGACGCGATCACCCGGTTCGTCCTGGACGGGCCCGACGCGAAGCTGCTGCAGCGCGACGGCCGCCTGCCCCTGGTGCTCGTCGGAGACGGCGCGACTTCCCGCTTCCAGGATCGCGCCCGTGGCTTCGTCTCGCTCCACGGCGCAGCCTCAGTCGCCGCCGTGGACGCCGAGGTCGAGGCCTCCGTGGATTCGCGCCGGTTCCGGTCGAACATCGTCGTCGACGGCCTGGACGCCTGGGCTGAGCTCGGCTGGACGGGACCGCTGCGGATCGGAGATGTCTGTTTCGAGGTGCAGCGGCCGATCGGCCGGTGCCTCGCCACCCACGTCAACCCGGACACCGGGTCTCGCGACGCGCGGGTGCTGCAGACGCTCACCCGCGAGATCGGGCTCGCCGAGCCGACCCTCGGCATCCTCCTCCTCCCCACGGACGGCGGGGGAGAGATCCGGGAGGGCGACGAGGTCCGGCTCGGCTGACACCGCCGTCAGACGGTGACCCTCCGCGCGGGCGGGCGGCTCACAGTGCGCGCAGGCGGTCGAGCAGCGGGCCGGCGACCTCGTCGAGGAACTGCTGCTGCTTCTCGTCGCCGATCTGCACGATCGCGACGTCCGTGAACCCGGCGTCGAGGAACGGACGCACGCTCTCGGCGAGCTCGTCGAGATCCGGGCCGCAGGCGATCGATCCGGCCACGTCCTCGGGACGCACGAACTGCGACGCGGCGTCGAAGCCGGCCGGCGTGGGGAGGTCGGCGTTCACCGCCCAGCCGCCGCCGAACCAGCGGAACTGATCGTGTGCACGGGCGACCGCGGCGTCGCGATCCGGATCCCAGCTGATGGGCACCTGGCCGATCTTGCGGGAGGCGTCGGGGTGGTGCTCATCCCAGCCCTTCACCAGGCCCTCGTCAGGCTCGACGGCGATCATGTGGTCGCCGAGCGGCGCGAATCGGGAGAGCGAGCTCTCGCCCGACACGGCGACGCCGATCGGCACACCGCCGTCGGGGGCATCCCAGATCCGCGCGGAGTCCACCCGGAAGTAGGCGCCGTCGTAGATGACGAGGTCGCCGCCCTGGAGGGCCCGGATGATCTCCATCGCCTCGACGAGCATGTCCTGCCGCTGGGCGACGCCCGGCCAGCCCTCGCCGACGACGTGCTCGTTGAGGCTCTCACCCGAGCCGAGCCCGAGGGTGAAGCGGCCCTCCGAGAGGAGCTGGATGGTGGCGGCCTTCTGCGCCACGACCGCCGGGTGATAGCGCATCGTCGGGCAGGTGACGTAGGTCATCAGGTCGACGCGCGAGGTCGCCTGCGCCACCGCCCCGAGAACGCTCCACGCGTAGGGCGCGTGGCCCTGGCTGACGAGCCAGGGGGAGTAGTGGTCGCTCGAGACCTCGAAGTCGAAGCCGACCTCCTCGGCCTGCTGGGCATAGCGGACGAGCTCGCGCGGCCCGCTCTGCTCGGTCATCAGGGTGTACCCGAAACGGGTCATCGGTGCCTCCTTGTCGAGGGGTCGTCCGGAACGCGACCGACGCTACGGCGGCGCCGGGCCGGCGGCACGGGGCTTGCGCCGAACGGCCGGATGCGGCAGGCGTGCGGAGTCGGCCCCCTCGCGCCGCGCGAAGAGCGTCGGACGTCCCTGGTGTGAAGGTCGCGGTTGGTAGATTTGAGGAGTGAAGGCGAACCCGAACGATCAGCTGCTCCTCCTCGATGTCGCAGACATCGACCGTCGCCTTGCACAGGCGGAGGCCACGCGGAAGAACCCGCCGCAGGCCGCGCGCGTGCAGGAGCTGATCGCCCGTCGCACCGGGCTCGGCGGCGAGCTCGCCGCGCGGGCGGGTGCACGGGACGACCTCGCGCTCGAGCTGAAGCGGGTCGAGGCCGACGTCGAGGTCGTCACCGCCCGGCGCGCGCGCGATGCCGACCGTCTGAACTCCGCCACGGATCAGAAGATCGCCCAGAGCCTCGAGAGCGAGATCGCGAGCCTCGACCGTCGTCGCAGCGACCTCGAGACGACCGAGCTCGAGCTGATGGAGAAGATCGAGGCGGCCGAGGCCGCCGTCGCCGAGCAGCAGCAGCTGATGGCCGAGGTCACAAGCGAGGGCCAGCGGCTGAGCGTCGAGGCGAAGGAGCTGGTCGCCTCGTCCACCGCCCTGATCGACACCCTGACCCGCGACCGCGCCGCCGTGGTCGGCCGCATCCCCTCCGACCTCATGGACCTGTACGAGCGCCTGCGATCGCGCGGCCAGGGGACGGCGCTCTTCACCCGCGGCACCTGCGGCGCCTGCAACGTGATGCTCTCGCCGAACGACGTGCAGAAGCTGCGCGACGCCGCCGACGACGACGTCGCCCTGTGCCCCGAGTGCGGCGGCATCATGGTGCGCACGAACGAGTCGGGGCTCGCGCGCGGCAGCGGCGTGCCGCGCTTCACCGAGTCCGACTGACGCGTCGCGGACGGATCCGCGCGTGGACGAGGGATCGCCCTGGGCCGATGCCGAGCGGATCGCTCTCGGCCGCGCCCCCGGTGGGGGCATCGTGGCGATCGTGCTGGATCGCGCGGGGGAGCGCGGCAGGCGCACGCTGACCGCGGCGGAGCTGCCCGCCTGGGTGGCCGAGCGCGAGGCCGAGGGGTCCACCGGTGACCGCGGCGTGCGCTGGGTGTGGTCGAGCACGGCCGACTGGTACCCGCCCCTGCTCGACGCCGGCGTCCGCGTGGCCCGCTGCCACGACCTGCGGCTCTGCCACGCGATCCTGCGCGACGCGGTGCCCGCGGCCCTCGAGCTGCGCGCGGCGACGCACTGGGACGGGACGGGGGTGCTGGACGCACCGGCGCAGGCCGAGGCGCTCTTCGCCGTCGAGTCGCCCGCGGTCGCCGGCGACCGTGACGATCTGCGCGAGGTGCTGGTCGAGCTCGCCCGGCAGGATGCGGCGCTCCCGCTCGCCTCCGATCCCGGGCGGATGCGTCTGCTGCTCGCGGCCGAATCCGCCGGTGCCCTCACCGCCGCCGAGATGCGCACGGCCGGTGTCCCGTGGGACGCGCAGCACCATCGCCGCATCCTCGAGGACGTGCTGGGCCCTCGCCGCGGCGGTGTGCCCGAGAACATGGCGCGCCTCGCCGGCGAGGTGCGCCAGGCGCTCGGCGATCCGGCGCTCGCCCTCGACTCGCCCCCGCGCCTGCTGCGGGCCCTGCATGCGGCGGGCATCCTGGTCGACTCGACGAGCAAGTGGGAGCTCCGCCAGATCGACCATCCGGCGATCGCCCCGCTGCTGGAGTACAAACGTCTGTCCCGGCTGATGACCGCGAACGGCTGGGCGTGGCTGGACGAGTGGGTGCACGAGGGGCGGTTCCGGCCCGTGTACGTGCCGGGCGGTGTGGTGTCCGGGCGGTGGGCGTCGTCGGGCGGGGGAGCGCTGCAGCTGCCGCGGCAGCTGCGCGAGGCCCTGCGTGCGGATCCGGGATGGCGCATCGTCGCCGCGGACGTCGCCCAGCTCGAGCCCCGTGTGCTCGCCGCGATGGCCCGCGACGACCGGCTCGCCGACGCCGCCCGCGGGCGCGATCTGTACGAGGGCATCGCGGCCAGCGGCGCGGTCGCGACGCGCGCCGAGGGGAAGATGGCGGTCCTCGGGGCGATGTACGGCGCCACCACGGGCGACTCGGGTCGCCTCGTGCCGCGCCTGCGCACGGCGTACCCCAAGGCGATGGGCCTCGTCGACGCGGCGGCCCGCTCGGGCGAGGACGGCGGGGTCGTCTCGACGTGGCTGGGGCGCACCTCTCCCGCACCCGACGACGCCTGGCGAGGCGCGCAGGCTCGCGCCTCGCGGCCGGGGGCGTCCTCGGCCGATGAGACCCGCGCGCGCCGGATCGGACGCGACCGCGGGCGATTCACGCGCAACTTCGTGGTGCAGGGCACCGCGGCCGAGTGGGCGCTCGCATGGATGGCCGACCTGCGCCTGCGGCTCGCGCAGTTTCCCGCGGTCGAGCCGGATCGGGCCGCCCCGCGCTCGGGGCGTGCCTTCGCGCGCCGCGCGCACCTCGCGTTCTTCCTGCACGACGAGGTGCTCGTCCACGCCCCGGAGGAGCAGGCGGAGGCCGCAGCGCAGGCCGTGCGGGAGTCGGCGGCCGCCGCAGGGCGTCTGCTGTTCGGATCGTTCCCCATCGACTTCCCGCTCGACCTGAGAATCGCGGACAGCGCCGACAAGTAGGCTGGAGGCGCGAATGGGTCGGCCGGACGACCGCGTCGCGGGCGGTTCGCCGCCGCGTGCCGAGGAACGTCCGGGCTCCACAGGGCAGGGCGGTGGGTAACACCCACCCGGAGTGATCCGCGAGACAGTGCCACAGAAAGCAGACCGCCGGGCCCGCAAGGGCCGGGTAAGGGTGAAACGGTGGTGTAAGAGACCACCAGGGGTCGCGGTGACGCGACTCGCTCGGTAAACCTCGTCCGGAGCAAGACCAGACAGGGGATGATGAAGCGGCCCGCTGAGTCCCCGGGTAGGTCGCTAGAGCGGCACGGCAACGTGTCGCCGAGAGAGATGGTCGTCAAGGGGGCGTGAGCCCCTGAACAGAACCCGGCGTACAGGCCGGCCCATTCGCACTCCCGCTCGCCGGACCGTCCGGCTCGAGCATCCGGCGTCGGGCGATCCGCCGCGCCCGCCGCCGACCCGTCGGTATGCCCGACGATGCGGTCGATTCTGCGCAAAAGTAATTGCCTCAGGCAATCAGTGGCAGACTGGGCTCATGGCGACAGAGAGCGGCAACGAGGTCGAGGCGTCACTGCTGACCACCCTCACCCGGCTGGTGGCGCGCTGGTCCTCGCGTGACGTGCAGACGCAGGTCGCGGACGGAGTGGGCGTGCACCTCGACCCGACCCAGATGCGCGCCCTCTACGTTCTGGGCGACGCCGCAGAGCCCGTGCGCCCGAGCGTCCTGGCCCATCAGCTGCAGCTGACGCGCCCCACCGCCTCGAAGCTCATCGTCCGCCTCACCCAGGACGGCCTGGTCGAGCGGCACGCCGATCCCGTCGACGGGCGCGTGTCGAGCATCGCGCTGTCGCCGCACGGCCGCGAGACGCTTCACACGCTCGTGGGCGCGGGGCGGGTCATGGTGGCGCACGCGCTCGAAGGGTGGGATCGCGCGGACGTCACGCGCCTGAACGCCCTGCTGTCGGGTTTCGTCGACGGCCTCATCGCCGAGGTCGCCGACACACGAGATGTCACGTCGTCACCCGAATCGGCATGACGCGGTGACCCACGCGGCTCCGACCCGGGTGCCGCATCAATCGAAAGGCAATTCCATGACACGCACTTATGTCGTCACCGGCTCCGCTTCCGGCGTGGGCCAGGCGACCGCGCGACTGCTCCGCGAGCGCGGGCACCGCGTCATCGGCATCGATCTGCACAACGCCGAGGTCACCGGCGACCTGTCCGTCCCGCAGGGCCGCAGCCAGGCGGCGGCGGACGCCACGGAGATCGCGGGCGGCGTGGTCGACGCCATCATCGCCTGCGCCGGCATCTCGGCGCCGATCGCCAAGACCATGGCGATCAACTACTTCGGTGTCGTCGAGCTTCTCACCGCTCTCCGCCCGGCGCTGGCTGCGTCCAGCGCACCGCGCGTCGCGGTCGTCTCGTCGATGGCGAGCCTGCAGCAGAACTCCCCGGCGCTGGTCGAGGCAGCGCTGACCGGCGACGAGGCGGCCACCCTGGCGATCGGAGACGAACTGGCGCAGCAGGGCGCCCAAACCGGCTACCTCAACTACCCGTCCTCCAAGCGCGCTCTGTCGCGCTGGGTGCGCCGCGCCGCGATCGCCGCCGAGTGGGCGGGTGCCGGCATCCCCGTGAACGCGGTCGCCCCCGGCACGGTCCTGACGCCGATGACCCGGGATCTGCTGGCGACGCCCGAGGGCGTCGCGATGGTGGATGCGGCCGTCCCCATGCCGCTGAACGGCCACCAGTCGCCGGAGTCGGTCGCCGAGCTCCTCATCTGGCTCGCCAGCGCGGAGAACACCCACACCACGGGCCAGACGATCTACATCGACGGCGGCGCGGAGGCGACGCTGCGCGGCGACGACATCTGGCGCTGGAACGACGCCGCCGAGTGATCCACCCTCGTATCAGCGGGTACACTGGATCCCGATAGGCGGACTTCTCATCCGTCTCGCCCCGGTCGCGTGGTAACGGCCGGGGCTTTTTCGCGCCATGGATGTCGCCGCGGCGTGCTCCACGGTTCATTCCGCTCCGGCTATCCGGAATCCCGGTTCTTCCCTCCATGACTCCCGAAAAGCCCGGGTCTTCCCTCCATGACTCCCGAAAAGCCCGGAACCCCGCGCATCCACGGCGGTATGGTGGTGCCGATGAGTGAAATGCAGACGACAGTACGGACAGAGCTCGGCATCGACGGCCGTAGCTATTACCTGGCCCAGGGGCAGGACCTCGGCGCTCTCAGAGAGGCGATCGAGGAAGCCGCTCGCACTCATGCGAAGTTCGTCGACTTCGTCGTCGTGGGCAACCGGGCCGTGAGCGTGCTCGTCACCCGCAGGACGCAGGTCGCGTTCTCGGTCGAGACGGTGCAGTTCGACCCGCGCGACACCGGCGACCAGGACGCCCCGTACGGCGGCGCGTACGACTTCTGAGGACGCGCCCGCGCCCGTCGAGGTCGCGAGGTCGTCAGATGCGAGAAGCGCCCGGATCCTGGTGGATCCGGGCGCTTCTCGCATTCAGGGGGTCAGAGGGCCAGGGAGGCGGCGCCGATGATGCCGGCATTGTTCGCGTGCGTCGCGATGCGGATCTCCGCCCGCGTCTTGATGAACGGCAGGAACTTCTCGGGGTTCTTCGAGACGCCGCCGCCGATGAGAATCAGGTCGGGGGAGAACAGGAACTCGAGGTGGTCGTAGAACTCCTGCAGGCGACCGCCCCAGTCCTCCCACGACAGCTGCAGACGCTCACGCGCGCTGGTCGCCGCGTACTTCTCGATCGACTCGCCGTTCCACTGCAGGTGCCCGAGCTCGGCATTGGGAACGAGCTCGCCGTTGAACAGCACGGCCGAGCCGATGCCCGTGCCGAGCGTGGTCAGGATCGTGAGGCCCGGCTGCTCCTTCGCTCCGCCGTAGCGCAGCTCGGCCAGGCCCGCCGCGTCGGCGTCGTTCACGAAGTGGATCGGCTGGCCGAGACCCTCCTCGAAGAACGCGTCGGCGTCGAAGTCGATCCACTTCTTCGAGACGTTCGCGGCGGACAGGGTCTTGCCGTTCTTCACGATCGTGGGGAAGCAGATCCCGACGGGGAGTCCGGCTGCGTCCGGGCCGAGGAGCTCGAGCAGCTCCTTGACCGTCGCGAGGACCGCCTTGGGCTTCGCACCCTCCGGGGTGGGGATACGCACGCGCTCGCTGACGAGCTCGCCGTTCACGAGGTCCACGATGCCGGCCTTCATACCGGTACCGCCGATGTCGATACCGACGGCCCGTTCCACGCTGTTCGCCATGGGGTACAGCCTATGGGAGCGCTTTCAGTCGACGAAACCAGAAGACGCCGGCCCCGTAACGGGGCCGGCGTCTGCATCACCTGGTCGGATCAGGCCGACTTCGCCTGCGTCGGGTCCTGGCCCGCGCCGCGGCGCGAGCGGACGAACTCGAGACGCTCCGCGAGGATCTCCTCGAGCTCGGGCAGCGTGCGACGCTCCAGGAGCATGTCCCAGTGCGTGCGGGCGGCCTTGTCAGCGCTGTGGTCCACCTCGACAGAGGTGCCGTCGACCGTGCGCAGGGCCTCGCCGCCGCATCCACGGCACTCCCACGTCGCGGGCGCCTCGGCGTCGGCCGCGAATGTCAGCGTGGTGTCGCGATTGCAGGCGGCACAGTGATACGTGTGCTGGGCGCGCTCCATGAACACGACGCCCTCCTCGCTCTGGAGGCTCTGGGCGCCGAGTCGGATTCCGCGAAGGCTGCGATCTGCCATTGTGTGGTCCTCTCGTCGGTCTCAGGTATAACGCTCTCGGCTGTGCGAGTCATCCGAACGGGGGACAAGAACGCGCGTTTCCCAGTCGAATCCCAGTGTGGAAGAGCGGTCAGCGCGTCAGGGCCTCGAGGGCCGCGTCGGCGCGGTCGGTGACGATGCCGTCGACGCCCATCTCGACGAGTTCGCGCATGCGCGAGATGTCGTTGACGGTCCAGACATGGACCTCGACCCCGGCGTTGTGCGCCCAGCGGATCAGGCGCGGGGTGAGCACCCGGATCCGCCCCTGCCGCTCGGGGATCTGCAGCGCATCCACCCCGCGCATGAGGCGACGCGCCCATGGCCGGCTCCCGAGGGCGACCGCGACGACGAGCCGCGTCAGCGTGCGCGCGCCGGGCGACGTCGCGGGAAGAGCGGGGGAGGCGGCCGTCAGCGCCCGGCGCCGATGATCGTCCGAGAAGCTCGTCAGCAGCACCCGGCCGGCGTGCCCCGCGACGAGCCTGCCGACCTGCTCCGCGGCGGCCTCCGCCTTGACGTCGAGGTTGAACCGGATGTCCGGGAACATGTCCAGCGCCTGCCCGAGCGTGGCGATCCCCCCGAGCTCCTCCATCTGCTGGGCGAGCTCGCGCAGCGTGATGTCGGCGACCGCGCGCGGATCACCCGTCACGCGGGCCAGCGTGTCGTCGTGGAAGAGCACCACGTGCCCGTCCGAGGTCACGTGGCAGTCGGACTCGACGTACTCCGCCCCGGCCGCGTGCGCGGCGGCGATCGCGGCGAACGAGTTCTCCGCGACGCCGTCCTGGGGCGCGGCGAGGCCACGGTGGGCGAGAACGCGGGGGTGGGTGGCGCCGAGGAGGTACGGGTGCGTCACGCGCGATCGGTGGGAGCCGTGCCGCCGCGGGAGAAGCCCCCGGCGATTCCCTTCAGGGCCTCGGTCAGCTCGCTCGGGATGATCCAGAGCTTGCTCGACTCGCTGTCGGCGAGCTTCGGGAGCATCTGCAGGTACTGGTACGCGAGCAGCTTCTCGTCGGGCGCACCGGCGTGGATGGCGCCGAAGACGTTCTGGATCGCCTCCGACTCGCCCTGAGCCCGCAGCACCTGCGCCTGCTTCTCACCCTCGGCCTTGAGGATCTCCGCCTGTCGCGCACCCTCGGCGACGAGGATCTGCGACTGCTTGTGGCCCTCGGCCGACAGGATCGCGGCGCGACGGTCGCGCTCGGCGCGCATCTGCTTCTCCATCGCGTCGCGGAGCGAGGCGGGCGGGTCGATCGCCTTCAGCTCGACGCGTCCGACCTTGATGCCCCACTGCCCGGTCGCCTCGTCCAGCGTGGCGCTGAGCTTGCCGTTGATGACATCACGGCTGACGAGCGCCTCCTCGAGGTTGAGGCCACCGACGACGTTGCGGAGGGTCGTGATCGAGAGCTGCTCGACCGCGCCGAGGTAGTTCGCGATCTCGTAGGTCGCGGCGCGCGGATCCGTCACACGGAAGTACACAACGACGTCGACGGCGACCGACAGGTTGTCCTCGGTGATGACCTGCTGCGGCGGGAACGAGACGACCTGCTCGCGCAGGTCGACCCGCGAACGCGGCCGATCCACGATCGGCAGCAGCAGGTGCGGGCCGCCGTAGAGCGTGCGGTGGTACTTGCCCAGTCGCTCGATGATGAACGCCTCGCTCTGCGGGACGATCCGGATGGCCTGGACGATGATCGAGATCACGAAGATCACGACCGCGATGGCGAGGATCCACAGCAGGATCGGGCCGAAGTCTTCCATGGTCAGCTCTCCTGGTTAGGGGCGGCGGGCCTCTGCCCGGCGCCGGTGACGATGGCGGTCGCGCCCTGGATGTCGCGGACGACGATCGGGGTGAGGGGCGGCAGGTCGGTGCCGCCGGCGACGCGGGCGGTCCAGTCCTCGCCGTTGGCGAGCTTCACACGACCACCGAGGGCCGTGACCGTCGTGGTCACCACACCCTCGAGGCCGATCAGCCCGTCGACGTTGAACTTCTTCGGGTCTGACCGACGGCGAAGCCGCTTCAGCAGCGGCGCCCGCAGCAGCGCGAGCGCGGCGACGGCCGCGATCGCCGCGATGATGACCTGCAGCCAGACGGGCGCGCCGGCCATGGCCGACAGGACGCCGGCCACACCGCCCAGCGCCAGCATGAGGAATGTCAGCTCCCCGGCGAACACCTCGACGGCCAGGAAGAGGGCGATCAGCACCAGCCAGCCGACCCACGCCCATTGCTCGATGAACTCCATGAGTCCCTCCTTTCGCGAAACGTACCACCGCCCGGTGACCTGAAGGCCGACAACGGCGAACCCGTGACGTTGGAGGCATCCGACATCGTCTCGTCGGCCCCCGTTGGTACTCTCGAACAGTCCCTGGCGCGATCCCGATCCGATGGATCCTGCGCCGTTCCGCTCGCCAGATCCAGGAGCTCCCGTGACCGACGCCCCCTCGCAGCCCATCGCACCCGGCACCCTGGCGGGCAAGGTGGCGCTCGTCACCGGATCGTCGCGCGGCATCGGCGCCGACACCATCCGCTACTTCGCTCAGGCGGGCGCGGACGTCGTCATCAACTTCCGCAACAAGGCGCCGCGCGCCGAGAAGCTCGCCAACGAGATGCGCGAGCTGGGGGTGCGCGCGCTCGTCGTGGGCGCCGACCTCACCGACCCCGAGTCGGTCGCCGCGATGTACGCCGCGGTGAAGGCCGAGTTCGGCGGGCTCGACATCCTCGTGCTCAACGCCTCGGGCGGCATGGAGTCGGGCCTCGGCGAGGACTACGCCCTCAAGCTCAACCGCGATGCGCAGGTGAACGCTCTGCAGTCGGCGCTGCCGATCCTGAACGAGGGTGCGCGCATCGTGTTCGTCACCAGCCACCAGGCGCACTTCATCCGCACGACCCCGACGATGCCGGAGTATGTGCCCGTCGCACTCTCGAAGCGTGCCGGCGAGGACGCACTCCGCGAACTGATCCCGTCGCTCACCGAGCAGGGGTTCGGCTTCACGGTCGTCTCCGGCGACATGATCGAGGGCACGATCACCGCGACGCTCCTCGAGCGCGCGAACCCCGGGGCCATCGAGGCGCGCCGCGAGTCGGCCGGCAAGCTCTACAACGTGTCCGAGTTCGCGGCCGAGGTCGCCCAGGCGGCCGTGGCACCGGTCCCGGCCGACAACACCCACCTCATCGGCGACGTCTCGGCGTTCACGGCCGACGAGAACCGCACCGCCGAATGATTCCGCTGGGGTGCGCGGCGCCCTCGCGGCCGCCCCGCACCCCAGAATGAGTCCATGCCCTCGCACGATGTGGTCCTGGTCGACCACCACGACAGCTATACGGGCAACCTCGCGCACCTGATCGCCTCCGTCACCGGCGCGCTGCCGCGGATCGTCGAGCACGACGAGTGCACCGCGGCCGACGTGCTGTCGCACGACTTCGTGGTGCTCTCGCCCGGCCCCGGGCATCCCGGCGATCCGCACGACTTCGCCGTCGGGCGCGAGGTGCTGCGCGCGGGGGAGCGGCCCGTCCTCGGGGTGTGCCTCGGGATGCAGGGGATCGTCACGGCGTTCGGCGGACGGGTCGAGCGCGTCGACCCCGGCCACGGCATCGAGGCCACGGTGCGGCACGACGGATCCGGTCTCTTCGCCGGCGTCCCCGACGACTTCCGGGCGATCCGGTATCACTCGCTCGCGGCGCTCGAGCTGCCCGAGGAGGTCGCCGTCACCGCCACCGACGCCCGGACCGGGCTCGTGATGGGCGTCGCGCATCGCACCCTGCCCATCGCCGGCGTGCAGTTCCACCCCGAGTCGATCCTGACCGAGCACGGCGCGGCGATCGTCCGCAACTTCCTGGGGGCGGCGTGACGGATCGGATCGCCGAGGCGGCCCGCGACGGACGGTGCATCTGGCTGAACGCGGGCGACGGCGGGCCGCAGCTCGCCTGGCTGGCGCCGGAGGACGTCTCGCTGAGCTACGACGCCGCCCGCCGCGAGGTGACCCGGCACGCCGCGGGCCGCGCGGACGTGGTGGGCGACGACATCTTCACCGTCCTCGCGGCGGAGATCGCGGCGGGCATGCCGGACGACCGCTGGTACGGCTACTTCGGCTATGCCGCGCACGCGGACCTGCCGGCGCGCACCGATGACGCGCTGCCGGATGCCGTCTGGATGCGGCCGTCTCGGGTCGAACCGCTCGCGCTGCCGGATGCGCCGACGACCACGGGCGGGGGCGCGGCCGGGGGCGAGCCCACCCCCGAGTGGTACCGCGAGGCCTTCGCGGCGGTGCAGGAGCACCTGCACGCGGGCAACTCGTACGAGGTGAACCTCACCTACCGCGCAGCGGAGACCAGCGCGCTGACGCCCCTGGAGGTCTTCCGGCGGCTGTGGGCGCTGAACCCGGCGCCCTACGCGGCGTACCTGCATCACGACGTGCCCGGGGCGCGGGCGTTCGTCGCCGGATCCTCACCCGAGCGCTACGCGCGGATCGACGCGCATCGCACGCTCGAGGCGAAGCCGATCAAGGGCACGACCCCGCGGGGAGCGACCCCGGCGGAGGACGAGGCGGCCGCCGAGCTGCTGCGCACCGACCAGCGGTTCCGCTCCGAGAACCTGATGATCGTCGACCTGCTGCGTCACGATCTGTCGCAGGTGTGCGAGGTCGGATCCGTCGAGGTCCCGACCCTGATGGCCGTCGAGTCGTACGCGTCGGTGCACCAGCTGGTCTCGACGGTGCGGGGCGCGCTGCGGGCCGATGTCGGCACCCTCGACGCCCTGCGCGCGCTGTTCCCGGCAGGCTCGATGACCGGCGCCCCCAAGCTCCGCACCATGCAGATCATCGACGAGGTCGAGGGCAGCCCGCGGGGTGCCTACGCCGGGGCGCTCGGCTGGATCGGGGCCGACGGCCGGGCCGACCTGGGCGTGGTCATCCGCTCGCTCCTGACCGACGGATCCGGTGTCTACACGCTCGGAACGGGCGGGGGCATCACCGTGCAGTCCCACGAGGACGACGAGTACGTCGAGTCGCGGTGGAAGGCCGAGCGCCTGCTGCGCGCGCTGCGATCCTGAGCGTCAGACGGCGAAGATCATCGCCGACGCGAACACGACGGGGATGCAGCCGAAGGTCGTGAGGAACACGACGTCGCGCGCGAGCACCTCGCCCACGCCGTAGCGCTGGGCGTAGTTGAACACGTTCTGCGCGCTCGGCAGGCTCGCGAGCACCACGACGACGAGCATCGCGTGGGCATCGAGGTGGAACAGCAGCCCGATCGCCCACGCGGCGACGGGCATCAGAAGGAGCTTCATCGCGGTCGAGAGCAGGACGTCGGCCCGCGATGCCCGGGTCGTCAGGACCCGCTGGCCGTACAGCGACATGCCGAAGCCGAGCAGCAGGACGGGGACCGCGGCGCCGGCGATCAGCTCGATCGGCGCCATGACGATGGTCGGCAGCTCGAGCCCGCTGACGGCGACGAGCACCCCGAGCGCCGCGCCGATGATCATCGGGTTGCGCATCGTGCGCCCCAGCGCCTTGCGCAGGCCCCGCCATCCGGCCTCGGCGCCGCTCGTGGCGGTGTCGAACACCGTGAGCACGGCCGGCGTGAAGAGCAGGAGCTGGATCAGGATCACCGGCGCGGCATAAGCGCCGCTGCCGAGCAGGTAGGTGGCGATCGGGATGCCGATGTTGTTGCCGTTCACGTAGCCGGCGCCCATCGCGCCGATCACGACCTCCGTGATCCCGCGCTTCCAGACGAGTCGGGCGATGAGCGCATAGATGGCGAACATCGTGAGGGATGCGAGCAGCGACACCGGGAGGAGCGCGGAGAACAGCAGGCTGAGGTTCGCGTCCGCGAGCACCGCGAACAGCAGGAACGGGTTCAGCACGAAGAAGGTGAGACGGCTGAGCACGTAGCGCGCATGCTCGCCGAGCAGGTCGATCCGGGCCACGATGTAGCCGGTGGCGATCGCGAGCCCGACGACCGCGAACCCTGTCAGGACCCCGATCACGCTGCGCCTCGGGGAACGCGGCGCGGCGGTGTCAAGACGGTCACACCCTTCAACCTACGCCCGTAGGCTGGCGGCATGAGCACCACCACGCCTGTCCCCGTGCCGGTCGGCGAGGCCACGCCTCCCATCGCGGCCGTCACCGTCTTCACGGGCTCCGCATCGGGATCGCACCCGCAGTACACCCGCGCGGCGGTGGACGTGGGCGAGGCGCTCGCGGCCCGCGGCATCCACCTCGTATACGGCGGGGGGAATGTCGGGCTCATGGGTGCGGTGTCCACAGCGGCACGCGCCGCCGGCGGCGAGGTGCACGGCGTGATGCCGGAGGCCCTCGTCGACAAGGAGATGGCTCACCCGAACCTCACGACGTTCGAGATCGTCGCCGACATGCACGCCCGTAAGATGCGCATGGCCGAGCTCGGGGACGCCTTCGTCGCCCTGCCGGGCGGCATCGGCACGCTGGAGGAGTTCTTCGAGGTCTGGACCTGGCTGCAGCTCGGCATCCACCGCAAGCCCGTCGTGATCTACGACGTGCGCGGGTTCTGGCGCCCCATGCTGACCATGGTCGATCGGATGGTCGAGGAGGGCTTCGTCAAGGACGAGTTCCGCGATTCCCTGATCGTGGTGTCGAGCCCGCGGGGCCTGCTCAACGCGCTCGAGAACTGGGTGCCGCCGGCCCCCAAGTTCAGCCCGCAGGACGCACCGCGCGTCTGATCCCGCGCCGCGTCCGCGGATGTCGGTCGTCCCTGGCACGATCGCATCGTGCCCGCCGACGACGCCCGCCTCCGCGATCTCGCGCTGCTGCGCCGCGTGCGCGACCGGATGGATCGCGAGTACGCGAAGCCGCTGGACGTCGAGTCCCTCGCCCGTGGCGTGCACATGTCCGCCGGGCACCTCAGCCGTCAGTTCAAGGCCGCCTACGGCGAGTCGCCGTACAGCTATCTGATGACGCGGCGGATCGAGCGCGCGATGACGCTGTTGCGGCGAGGCGACCTGAGCGTGACGGACGTCTGCTTCGAGGTGGGATGCGCGTCGCTCGGCACGTTCAGCACGCGGTTCACCGAGCTGGTGGGCATGTCGCCGGGGGAGTACCGGCGCAACGCGGGCAATGCTCTTGAGGGGCTGCCGTCGCTCGTGGTGAAGTCGGTCACGAGACCGATCAGGAATCGAGAAGCACGGCCCCGGAGAGAGAAATAGCGTGAGCGCCATGAACACCACCATCAACGCCAGCTTCCTGCCTCACGCCGACCCGGAGGCCTCGCTCGCCTTCTACCGCGACGTGCTCGGCTTCGAGGTGCGCCTCGACGTCGGCCACGAGAACATGCGCTGGATCACCGTGGGCCCCTCCGGTCAGCCCGACACCTCGATCGTGCTCACCCCACCCGCGGTCGACCCGGGCATCACCGATGACGAGCGCCAGATGATCCTCGAGATGATGGCCAAGGGCACCTACGGCGGGATCGTCCTCGCGACCCCCGATGTGGACGCGCTCTTCGAGCAGGTGCAGGCCGCCCCCGACATCGACATCGTGCAGGAGCCCATCGACCAGGCCTACGGCCTGCGCGACTTCGCTCTGCGCGACCCGGCGGGCAACATGGTCCGCATCCAGCAGCGCGGCTGACCCGCGCGGCCTCCCACGCCCGATCCCGCCCGATCCCAGAGAAGGAGCCGCCGGTGCACACCGCCGACAGCCACGACCTCATCCGCGTGCAGGGTGCGCGCGAGAACAATCTCAAAGACGTCAGCGTCGAGATCCCGAAGCGGCGCCTGACGGTCTTCACCGGCGTCTCCGGATCGGGCAAGAGCTCGCTGGTCTTCGACACCATCGCGGCCGAGTCGCGGCGCATGATCGACGAGACCTACAGCGCGTTCGTGCAGGGCTTCATGCCGTCGGTGCCGCGCCCGGACGTGGACGTCCTCGAGGGGCTGACCACCGCGATCCTGGTCGATCAGGAGCGCCTCGGCGCCAACCCTCGTTCCACGGTCGGCACCGTCACGGACGCGAACGCGATGCTGCGCATCCTGTTCTCGAAGCTCGGGAAGCCGTACATCGGGGGGCCGACCGCGTTCTCGTTCAACATCCCGACGCAGAAGGCCTCCGGGGTGATGACCGGGGCGAACGGCGAGAAGAAGATCGTCAAGGACGCGATCTACCTCGGCGGCATGTGCCCTCGCTGCGAGGGCAGGGGAGCGGTGTCGGACATCGATCTGTCGAAGGTCGTCGACGAGTCGAAGTCGCTGAACGACGGCGCCATCCAGGTGCCCGGCTATACGGCCGACGGCTGGATGGTGAAGGGCTTCTCCGAGTCGGGGTTCTACCCGGCCGACAAGCCGATCTCGTCGTTCAGCGAGAAGCAGCGGCACCTCTTCCTCTACGGCGAGGTGACGAAGGTCAAGATCAGCGGGATCAACATGACCTACGAGGGTCTGATCCCCAAGATCACCAAGTCGATGCTGTCGAAGGACCTCGACGCCCTCCAGCCTCACATCCGCGCGTTCGTCGAGAAGGTCGCCTCCTTCGCCACCTGCCCGGAGTGCGACGGGACCCGCCTGACCGAGGGCGCGCGCTCGTCGAAGATCGACGGCAAGTCGATCGCGGATGCGTGTCGTATGCAGGTCACGGACTTGGCCGACTGGGTGCGGTCACTCGACATCCCGGGCTCGGGGCCGCTGCTGGCGGCGCTGCAGAAGAACCTCGACGCGTTCGTCGAGCTGGGCCTCGGGTACCTCAGCCTCGAGCGTCCGTCGGGGACGCTCAGCGGGGGAGAGGCGCAGCGCATCAAGATGCTCCGCCACCTCGGCTCGTCCCTCACCGACGTCACGTACGTCTTCGACGAGCCGACGATCGGCCTGCACCCGCACGACATCCAGCGCATGAACGGGCTCCTGCGAGAGCTGCGCGACAAGGGCAACACCGTGTTGGTCGTCGAGCACAAGCCGGAGACGATCGCGATCGCCGACCACGTCGTCGACCTCGGGCCCGGCGCCGGAACCGCGGGTGGCACGATCTGCTTCGAGGGCACCCTCGAGGGGCTCAAGGCGAGCGGCACCCTGACCGGCACGCACCTCGACTATCGCGCCGAGCTGAAGCCCGCGGTGCGGGAGCGCACGGGCGCGATCGAGGTGCGCGGAGCCACGGGCAACAACCTCCGCGACGTCGACGTCGACGTGCCCCTCGGCGTCCTCACCGTCGTGACGGGCGTCGCCGGATCCGGAAAGAGCTCGCTGATCCACGGCTCGGTCTCGGGACGGGAGGGTGTGGTCTCGATCGACCAGGGCGCGATCAAGGGCTCGCGTCGCAGCAACCCCGCCACCTACACGGGGCTGCTCGAGCCGATCCGGAAGGCGTTCGCCAAGGCCAACGGCGTGAAGCCGGCGCTGTTCAGCGCGAACTCCGAGGGCGCGTGCCCGACGTGCAAGGGCGCGGGCGTGATCATCACCGAGCTCGGGTTCATGGACACCGTCGAGACCCCGTGCGAGGACTGCGGCGGCAAGCGGTTCCAGGCCGCGGTGCTCGACTACAAGCTGGGCGGGAAGGACATCACCGAGGTGCTCGACCTGCCGGTGTCGGAGGCGCGGCCGTTCTTCTCCGAGGGCGAGGCGAAGATCCCGGCCGCCGCGGCGATCCTCGGGCGCCTGGAGGACGTCGGGCTCGGCTACCTGACGATCGGTCAGCCGCTCTCGACCCTGTCGGGCGGCGAGCGGCAGCGCATCAAGCTGGCGAACCAGATGGGGGAGAAGGCCGACGTCTACGTGCTCGACGAGCCGACCACGGGCCTGCACCTCGCGGATGTGTCGAATCTCCTGGGGCTGCTGGATCGTCTCGTCGACTCGGGCAAGACGGTGATCGTGATCGAGCACCATCAGGCGGTGATGGCGCACGCCGACTGGATCATCGACCTCGGCCCGGGTGCCGGTCACGACGGCGGGCGCATCGTCTTCGAGGGCACCCCGGCGGACCTGGTGAGCGCGAAGTCGACGCTGACGGGCGAACATCTGGCCCGGTACGTCGGCGCCTAGGGCTGAGTGATATATCGGAGGGGAGTCCTGCGCTCCTCGCGCCGTGCGACGATGGGCGAATGACTTCGTGGCGGCCCGGCTGGGACGACTTTCCGACGGCGCTCCTGGACTTCTGGACGGAGCGTCACCTCTGCACCCTGACGACGCTCCGGGCTGACGGCCGCCCGCACGTGACGCCGGTGGGCGTCGCCCTGGATGTCGAGCAGAGCTGCGCCTGGGTCATCACGTCGCGGACGTCTTGGAAGACCCGTCACGTCGCGCGCAACCCGCTGATCGCGGCCTGCCAGGTCGACGGTCGTCACTGGTCGACGCTGGAGGGGTCGGCGCGTGTGCTCGAGGACGCCGACTCGGTGAGGCGCGCCGAGGCGATGTACGCCGCCCGTTACCGCACGCCGCGGCCCAATCCGGAGCGCGTGGCGCTACGGATCGAGGTGGACCGGTTCGTCGTCTCGCCGAGCCTGTCGGACGTCGCGCACTGACAAGACCCCGAGGCGGAACACCCCTCTCGCCGTTCTGTACTCACTTGCCGATAATGCACATTATGTCAGAACGATGATTCTCCACAGGGTCCTCGAACCACCCCGCGCCGTCCCCCGCGGTGACGCTCTCTCAGGGCCGGCTCAGCGTGCCCCGGAGGCGCCGAGCTGATCAAGCAGCTCGAAGTGGCTGGCCGATCCGGATGCCTCGACGATCCGTCCGCGCACGACGCGATACATCGCGTACTCGGCGACGTTCGCGTGGCGGCGGGTGGCGACGACGCCCCGGTAGGCCCCGAGGTGGGTTCCGCTCCCCCGGAGGTGCACGGCGAGGCGGTCGTCCTCGGCGACGACCTGGATCCGACGCCAGCGCCAGTCCGGAAACGCGACGAAGAGATCGGCGAGGTCCTCGAGCCAGGCGTCCGCGCCGCCCGGGAGGTGGGCCCGGCGCACGGCGGGGTCCAGGAACCCGCGCACCAGTTCGATATCGTGCCGGTTGCACGCGTCGAGGAAGTCGGCGTGCCATTCGTGCAGCTCCCACGGCTCCATGGCGATCACCGTGTCCAGAAGTCCTCGGGCCGCCGACCGGGACGGAAGCCGAACGACTCGACCATGGCCATCGCCTCCGGGAAGTTCGCGGCCAGGGTCTCGGCGTCGTGTGCGTCGCTGCCGAAGGTCACCGAGCGGCCTCCCTCCTCCGCCCACCACTGCGGGATCCACGGCCAGAGCCTCCGGGTGTTCATCTCGAGGGCGCGGCCCGACCCCGCCAGCGCCCGCATCGCCCCGCGGAACCCCTCCTCGAAGCGCCGCGCGTCGAAGGGGCCGGCGTCCCACGTGGGCCAGGACCTCACGGCGAAGTCGATGTGCGTGAAGACCTCGAATGAATCCGACCCGGCGGCCATCCGCGGGATCTCGTCGAGGTACGCCCACATCACGTCGTCGGCCGGCGTCCGGTGGTAGAGCGTCGTCGGCTCCGTGCGCAGTGCGTCCCCGAACGGGAGCATGTGCAGCGAGCCGTTCACACGGTCGATCGCGCCGCTGCCGAGCAGCGCGGCGGCCTGGGCGTCCCAGAGATGCGGCTGTCCGAACTCCACTCCGGTGAGGATCCGCATCTCCGGATACGCATGCCGGCACCGGTCCACGGCCTCCAGGTAGCCGTCGACGTCGAAGGCGGGCAGCCGCACCCGCCCCCTCTCGTCGACGTACGCCTGCGCGGTGGTGCCGATGTCGGAGGGGACCTCCACCGCCCACGCATCGTCGAGATCGAGATGCTCGGTGAAGACGATCCCCGGCAGCCCGATCCGCACCGCCCGCGCGCAGATCCGATCCATCGTGCCGACCGATGCGGGATCCGACCCCGCGTCCCAGGACCACTCGCTGTGCACGTGGGCGTCGGCGGTGAGGCTCGTCATGCTCCCCAAAGCTACACACGCCCGCGATGCCGTCGACCCTAGAATCGCCCCGTGCTCATCTGGATCAACGGGGCGTTCGGCGCGGGCAAGACCCATACGGCGTTCGAGCTGCAGCGGCGACTGGCCGGCGCACATGTGGCCGATCCCGAGCTCATCGGGTTCGCGATGCACCGCATGCTCCCCTCCCCCGCCCGCGGCGACTTCCAGGATCTCCCCGCGTGGCGATCCGCCGTGGTGGAGACCCTGCAGCGGGCCGAGGCTGCGCACCACGGCGTGACGCTCGTGCCGATGACGATCGTCGACGACGCGTACTTCGACGAGATCATCGGCGGACTGCGCTCACGGGGCGTCGACGTGCGTCACTACGCGCTCACCGCCTCGCCCGAAACACTGCTGCGCCGCCTCAGCACCCGCATCGCCTTCGTCCGCTCCGGCCTCCGTCGCGAGACCTGGGCCGTGCAGCAGATCCCCCGGTGCGTGGCCGCGCTGGCGCAGGACCGCTACGCGACCCATGTCGCGACCGATGGGCGGACGACGGATGAGGTGGTCGAGTGGATCGCCGGCGATACGGGGCTGACGCTGGCACGCCCCCGCCTCTCCCGCGCGCGCTTCCAGCTGCGCCGCCTGCGGGTGGGCCTGCAGCACCTGCGCTGACGCGCCTTCGAGAACCCGGCCCCACCGGCCTGAACCGGCGCAGAATGGACGCATGAGCACCGTCGAACTGACCGCCGACACCTTCGAGCCGACCGTGACGGGCGATGGCATCGTCCTCGTCGACGTCTGGGCCGAGTGGTGCGGACCCTGCAAGGCGTTCGCGCCGATCTACGACGCCGCGGCGTCCGAGAACCCCGACATCACCTTCGGCAAGGTCGACTCGGAGGCGCACCCCGAGCTCTCGTCCGCGCTCGGCGTGCAGGCGATCCCGACCCTCATGGTGTTCCGTGACGGCGTGGGCCTGTTCCGCCAGGCCGGCGCGCTGCCGAAGGCTGCCCTCGACGACCTGATCAGCCAGGCCCGTGCCCTCGACATGGAGCAGGTGCGCGCCGCGATCGCCGACCAGCAGTCGCAGGGCTGATTCGCGCCGGGTGGGTCAGCGCACCGGCTGGATCTCGAGTTGAGCGAGCACCGGCGCTGCGCCGCGCACAGCGATCGTCCAGTCCGGGCGCACGAAGCGCGCCCGCGAGAGTCGCACACGCTGCTCGTCGACGGGCTCGCCCGCGCGCGGCGACACTCGGGTGACACCGTTGAGCTCATAGCCGAGCTTCCGAGAGACCCCGAGCGACGCGTCGTTCCACGCCGCCGCGCTCGACTCCGCCCATTCCGCGCCCAGCTCGTCGAAGGCGAACTGCAGCAGCGCCGCGCGCATCTCCGTGCCGAGACCCCTGCCGTGTGCGCTTCGGGTGAGCCAGGATCCGGTGTTCACCGTCCGTCGGTCGGCGAACTGATAGGCGGAGAGGTCCTGGGAGCCGATGATCCGTCCCTCGTGATGGATGGCGAACGCGATGTGCCAGTTGCGCGGAGACACCTGGCCACGCAGGTGCCACTGGAACGCGGCGGTGTTGCGGGGCAGGTCCGTCGGAGCGGCGTCGGTCCAGGGCGCACCGAACGGCATCCGCGACGGATCGTGGATGCCGGCGATCGCGGCATCCACCAGTCCCGGCAGATCCGCGTCGCGGATAGGGCGGAGCAGCAGCCGAGGGGTCTCGATCTCGAGCCCGAAGATCGGCCAGATCTCTTCCAGGTCCATGGAGCGAACCTAGCGGGTGGGCGCGGGGAGTCAGCGCCCCTCGACGAGCCCGCGGAGGTCGTCGAGCGACCCCGCGAACGCGTTCATGTCGATGTACTCCTCGTCGCCGTCGTAGCCCGCGAGGCGGTCGCGGTGCGAGTACTGCCAGATCGTCCAGTCCCGGCCGTCATCGAGCGCGGGCGGCAGCACCACGGATCGGATCCAGATCGGACTGTCCGCGTAGGCCCCCGAGATATAGCGGCCGTAGGCCTCGGGGGTGGCGTAGATGACCGGAGCGGAGCCGTAGTGCTGCTCGAGGCGCTCCAGCAGCGGGCCGAGTATGGCGTCGACCTCGTCGCGTGTCGGCGGGTTCTGGAAGAACCCGCCGTAGAACTCGACGTCGACCGCGATCGGCAGGCCGCCCCCTTTCGGCACGGTGTCGATCACATGCTGCGCCTGAGTCGCGCCGGGGGTCTCGAAGCTCATGAAGTGGTAGGCGCCGATCAGCAGGTCGGTCTGGCTCGCTCCCGCCCAGTTGGCCTCGAATCGCGAGTCGATGCTGGATGAGCCCTCTGTCGCCTTGATGTACGCGAAATCGATGTCCTGGTCGGCCAGCACGGGCCAGTCGATGTCGCCCTGGTAGGACGAGACGTCGACGCCGCGCACATCATGACCGGCCGCGAAGATCCGCCCCGGCCAGATCACACCCGACCAGATCAGACCGGCGAGCACCGCCAGCACCGCCAGGACCCCGGCCGAGACGATCAGCAACCGACGACCGAGCGCATTCAGAGCCTCAGCTCCATCTCGACCTCGTCGCCGTAGGGCGGCAGCGCGTAGGGCAGGATCTTGCCGGTCGGCGCGAAGCCACGACGGCGGTAGAAGGCGATGGCGCGGGGGTTCTCGGCGTGGACGTCCAGCCGCAGCACGGGGCTCCCCATCTCCCTGGCCCAGTCGATGATGCCGTCGAGAAGGGCGTCCGCCACGCCCGCCTGGCTGCCTCGGTGGCGGGGATCGACGAACACGCCCACGAGCATGGGGCCGCGCTGCGTCGACCGATAGCCGCGCATGATGCCGATCCACTCCCCGTCCTCGGCGACGGCCACGACGGCGGCGCTGTCACCGGCATTCGCATTCGCCGCCCGGATCTGCCACTCCTCGTCGATGTAGAGGAGCGACTGCTCGAGCGTCTCTCCGAACGCGATCGGGGTGTCGGCGAGCATCCGCAGTCGCAGCTCGCGGAACCTCTCCCAGTCCGCCGCGGCGGGCCGGTGGATCGTGAAGGCCATGCGGTCAGCCTATGGGCGCCTCACGCGACGCGGCGGAATCTCGGGCCGCGGTAGCCGTCGCGATCGACCGGCCCGGTGAACATCGCGAGCGGCCGGACCCAGAAGCTGTAGTCGTCGTACAGCTTGCGGTAGAAGACGAGCTCCTCCTCCGTCTCGCTGTGACGGCCGGTGCCCATCACCTCGTATCGGCTGCCCTTGAAGTGCTCGTAGATCCCGGGCTCGACTGCGGTGCTCATCCTGCGATTGTCGCAGGAGGGAGGCCCCTCACTCGGACGGGATGATGATCCACAGCGCGATGTACACCGGCAGCGTGCCACCCACCGCCAGGAGCCCGAGCAGCGCCAGGAAGCGCACCACGGTGACGTTCATGTCGAAGCGATTGGCCACGGCGGCGCAGACGCCGGCGATGCCGCGGCCGTGGAGGGGACGGATCAGGTCGGAGCGGAGGTCATGCCACGAGGCTAGCCTCGTGCGTCCTCCTCCGCTGCCCCGCCGATGGGGCCGGCGCCCGAGAATCCCGGCCCGCCCCGGTCAGCGCAGCGGCGTCCAGCCGAAGGGCACCGGGCCGTCCACCTCGGCGCGCTCGCGATCGGCGGCGGCCGACCAGCCCTGCGCCGCCTCGCTCCCGTCGAAGCCGCCCCGGGCGAGGCGGAAGCCCAGATCGTCGTGGTGCATGCGCGGCGCGCCACCGCGCCGCACGCCCGCGCGCACGCTGAACGCGTCATCGGCGAAGCCGCCGCCGCGGAAGACGCGGTAGTCGCCGTAGCGCGCCGGATCGAGCAGATCCCAGCACCATTCCCAGACGTTGCCGAGGGTGTCGAACAACCCGAACAGGTTCGGCATCCTCCCGCCCACGTCGTGCGGGGCGCGCAGCCCGTCGGCCGCGGTCCATGCGATGTCGCCCAGGAGGCCGTAGTGCGGGCCGGTCGATCCGGCGCGGCAGGCGTACTCCCACTCGGCCTCGGTCGGCAGGCGATAGCCGTCGGAGTCGACGTGCCAGGTGACGGTCTCGCCGTCGTACGAGTAGGCCGGCTCCAGCCCCTCCCACTCCGACGCGGCGTTGCAGAAGTGGACCGCGCGCTGCCAGGTGAGATCGGTCGCCGGCCGACGCGGGTGCGCTCGCTCCGAGCCGGGCCAGGCGTCGCCCAGGATCTCGGCCATCTGCTCCTGCGTCACGGCGAAGACCCCGATCTCGAACGGCTCGAGCTCGACGGTGCGGCGGCTGCGCGTGCGCGCGTCGTGCAGCGTCACGCTGCCCGCGGGGATCCGGGCGAGCTCGATGTCCTCCATGCCTCCATCCTCCCCCGCCGCGAGGTTGGCAGGATCCGGATCCCCCGCGGCCGGATCCGCGCGGTCATCGGGTGTGGAATGAAGGGGTGACCACCGCACTCATCGTGATCGACATGCAGCAGGGCTTCGACGACGCATCCTGGGGCCCGACGACCAACCGACCCGGGTGCGAGGACAACGTCGCCCGGCTCATCGCGACGTGGCAGGCGTCGGGCGAGCCCATCGTCGTCGTGCGGCACGACAGCATCGGGCCCTCGTCCCCGCTCAACCCCGCCCACGTGGGCAACACCCTCATCGACGCCGTCGCGGCCGTCGATCCGGCGCTGTTCGTCACGAAGAGCGTGAACTCGGCCTTCTACGGCGAACCCGACCTCGAGTCGTGGCTGCGGGGATCCGGCATCTCGCGGATCATCGTGTGCGGCATCCAGACGAACATGTGCGTCGAGACCACCGCGCGGATGGGCGGCAACCTGGGGTTCGACGTTGTTGTGCCCCTCGACGCGACGCGCACCTTCGACCTCGCCGGGCCCGATGGATCCACCGTCGCGGCCGCGACGCTGATGGCCGTGACCGCCGCCAATCTCCACGGCGGCGGGTTCGCGCGCGTCACGACGACGGCCGAGCTGCTGGCGGGGTGAGGCTCACAGCCTCCCGCGCACCGGGGTCCGCTCGACCGGGTCGCCCTCGTTCGGCATCACCATCTCGGCTCGGACGCCCAGCAGGCGCACCTCGCGCGGCTCGAGCTTCTCGCAGAGTGCGAGCGCGGCGTCGACGATCGGCCCGCGCTCGAGGGTCGGCTCGGGGAGCTTCCTGCCGATCGTCTTGGTGTCGAATGGCGCGTACCTCACCTTGAGGTTGACGCGGCTCACGGCACGGCCCTCGGCGACGCAGTCCTCGCGAACCTGCTCGGCCAGCACACGCACGGCCTCGCGCACCTCCTCGGACGTGACCAGGTTCTGCTGATAGGTGGTCTCGCGACTGCGCCCGCGTGCGACCCAGGGCGAATCGTCGACCACGGCGGGCCCGATGCCGCGCCCGAGCTCGTGGTACCACAGGCCCATCCGGGGGCCGAACTCGCCGACCAGCATCTGCGGATCAGCGGCGGCGAGCTGCGTGACGCTTATGATGCCGTGGGCGCCGAGGCGCTTCTCGACCTTCGCGCCCACTCCCCACAGGGCGCGGGTGGGCTTGTCGCCCATGACCTCGAACCAGTTGTGGGCCGTGAGGCGGAACACCCCGCGCGGCTTGCCGAACTCCGTCGCGATCTTCGCGCGCACCTTGTTGTCGCCGATCCCGACGGTGCAGTGCAGCCGGGTCGCCTCGAGGACCGCCGCCTGCGCGGCGCGGGCGAGCGATTCGGGATCATCCGTGGTCGCACCCAGGAAGCACTCGTCCCATCCGAGCACCTCCACCACCACACCGGGCAGGGCGCGCAGCGCGCCCATCACCTGATCCGATGCCTCCTCGTACGCGGCATGATCTACCGCGAGGAAGACGGCGTCCTCCGGCGCCTTGCGTGCGGCGATCTTCAGCGGCATGCCGGATCCGATCCCGTACGCCCGCGCCTCGTAGGAGGCGGTGGAGACGACCGCCCGCTCGGTCGGATCGCCCCGCCCGCCGACGATCACCGGTCGCCCGGCCAGCTCGGGCCGACGCAGCACCTCGACCGCGGCGATGAACTGGTCCATGTCGACGTGCAGAACCCACGGGGTGACGCTCATGCACTCGAGTGTGGCCGCTTCCGCGCCCGCAGGCCAGGGATGTCGGAGGCCCGGCGTAGCGTCGCCCCCATGTACGAGACCCCGGAAGAGCTCGCAGCCCTCCAGCGGCTGCTCGACGCGTCGCGCGGTGCCTCCACCGCGCACCTGAAGGACATCATCAGCGGCGATCATGTCCTGGACGCCGCCGCCCTGGTCGAGGCGCTGGCGGGCATGAAGGTGCTCAGCCTCGCCACGGTCACCGCCCGGGGCGAGCCCCGCGTGAGCGCGGTGGACGGGCATCTGATCCACGGCCGCTGGACCTTCGGGACGGACGGCCGAGCGGCCAAGGCCCGTCACCTCGCCGCGCGCCCCGGCGTGAGCGCGGCGCACATCGACGGCGAGCGGATCGGGGTCTTCACGCACGGCACCGCGGTGCGCCTCACCCCCGCCGACCCGGGCTGGGACGAAACCATCGCGCACTGGGCGGCGCATTACGGCACCGACCCGATGACCTGGGGCGAGGACATCCGGATGTACCGCATCGTTCCCACGTGGATGGTCGGGTACCGGGGCGCCTCCTGAGTGCCGCTCGGGTCGGGCGACGCGCCGGTGGTGTCAAGAGGTGGCCGGCGATCGCCCCGCGCACCGAAGATGGACAGATGCCGAAGGTGCGGATCGTTGACATCGAGGACCGCCGATTCCGCGTGTTCTCCTCGCCGACGGTCCCGGGTGGGCGCGAGTTCGTGCTCGTCCACGGCATCGGGATCTCGCACCGTCTCTTCTCTCGTCTGCATCGGGTGCTGAGCGCGAAGCACACCGTGCACACGCTCGACCTGCCGGGCTTCGGCGGGATGCCCCGCCCCGACAGCGATCCCGACATCGCCGACATGGCGCGCGATCTCGCGGAGGTCCTCGAGCGACTCGGCATCGGCCCCGTGGTCGCGGTGGGCGACTCCATGGGCACCCAGTGGGTGGTCGAGCTCGGCGCCCAGCGCCCCGACCTCGTCACGCACGTCGTGGCGATCGGCCCCGTCGCCGACGCGCGCCACCGCACCCTGTTCGCCCAGGCGGCCGCCCTCGGGCTCGACAGCCTCCGCGAACCGCCGAGCGCGAACGCGCGGGTCCTGGTGGAGTACGCCCGCTGCGGCCCTCGCTGGTACGGCCGTCAGGTGCGGCACATGATCGACTACCCGCTCGAGCAGCGGGCCGCCGAGCTGGTGCCCCCGCTGCTCGTGATGCGCGGCGGTCGTGATCCGATCGCCGGGCCGGAGTGGTCGCGCGCCGTCGCCCGGTGCGCCCCGCGCTCGCGCTTCGTCGAGGTGCCGGGACAGCCGCACCTCGTGCAGCACACTGCGCCGCGCCCCGTCGCCGAGGCGATCGAGTGGTTCCTCGCCGAGGTGCCGCAGTGAGGGGCGCGATCCGGCGCCTCGGCTGGTGGATCGGCGACTACGCCTATGCCGTGACGTGGCAGGTGAGGGCGTTCGTCGATCACACCGATCCGGCGCGCTACCGTTCGGGTTCGCTGGCTCCCGTGGTGATGATCCCGGGGGTGTACGAATCGTGGCGCTTCCTCCAGCCGCTCGCCGCCGCCCTGCACGACCGGGGGCACCCCGTCCACGTGATCGATCCGCTCCGCGACAATCGCCTCCCGGTCACCGCCGGCGCGAAGCTGGTGTCCGACTACCTCACCGCGCAGGATCTGCATGGCGTGGTGATCGTGGCGCACAGCAAGGGCGGGCTCATCGGCAAGCACGCGATGGCGATCGGCCAGGCCGCCGATCGCATCCGCGGCATGGTCGCCGTCGCGACGCCCTTCACCGGGTCGATGTACGCCCGGCTGCTGCTCACGCCGACGCTGCGCAGCTTCTCCCCGAGCGATGCGACGATCCTGGCGCTCGCCCGCGAGACGGCCGTGAACGCGCGGATCGTGTCGGTGTACGGGCGCTTCGACCCTCACATCCCCGGGGGCAGCGAGCTGAGCGGCGCCGAGAACGTGCTGCTCGAGACGGGCGGCCACTTCCGCATCCTCGCGCACCCGCGTGTGATCGCCGAGGTCGCGGCGATGGCCGAGCGGTCAGTCGACGGCGCCGACTGACCGCTGCGGCGCTCAGCGCCAGCCCAGCGCCGGGGCGACGTCCTTCACGATCGACTCGATCAGATGGGTGTTGTAGTCGACGCCGAGCTGGCTCGGGATAGTGATGAGCAGCGTGTCCGACTCGGCGATCGCCTCGTCGCGGCGCAGCTCCTCGATCAGCTCCTCGGGCTCGGCGGCGTACGAGCGACCGAAGATCGCGCGGGTGCTGGCGTCGATATAGCCGACCTGATCCTCCCGGTCGCCGCCGCCCACGAAGTAGCGGCGGTCGCGGTGGTCGGTGATCGCGACGATCGAGCGCGACACCGACACCCGCGGCTCGAATCCCCAGCCGTGCTTGGCCCACTCCTCGCGGAACATCCGGATCTGCCCGGCCTGCTGAACGTGGAACGGCTCGCCCGTCTCGTCGAACTTCAGCGTGGAGCTCATGAGGTTCATGCCCTGCTGCGCGGCCCACACCGCGGTGGCGTTCGCGCCGGCACCCCACCAGATCCGCTCGCGCAGTCCCTCGGAGTGCGGCTCGAGCCGCAGCGGGCCGGGCGGGTTCGGGAACATCGGACGCGGGTTGGGCTCGGCGAAGCCGCGCCCCTCCAGCAGCTGCAGCAGCAGCTCGGTCTTGCCGCGCGCCATGGCGGCGCCGTCGGCGTCGTCCTCATCGACCTGGTAGCCGAAGTGGCGCCATCCGTCGATGACCTGCTCGGGTGACCCACGCGAGATGCCGAGCTGCAGCCGGCCCTCGGAGATCAGGTCGGCCGAGCTCGCATCCTCGAGCATGTAGAGCGGATTCTCGTACCGCATGTCGATCACGCCGGTGCCGATCTCGATGCGCGACGTCTTGGCGCCGATCGCCGCGAGGAGCGGGAACGGCGAGCTCATCTGGCGCGCGAAATGGTGCACCCGGAAATAGGCGCCGTCACCGCCGATGTCCTCGACGGCTTGGGCGAGATCGATCGACTGCAGCAGCATGTCACCCGCGCTGCGGGTGCCCGACTCGGGATGCGGCGTCCAGTGACCGAAGGACAGGAACCCGATCTTCTTCACGACGGGTGCAACCCTCAGGACGACGCGGGCATTCCGCGCGGCGTGATCCGCTGCCAGTCCGCGAACTTCGCGACGCGGTTGTCGCCGGACGACGTCCGCGTGACGCGACGTCGGATCCACGGGCCGACGTGCTCGCGGTAATACGCGGCCCCCCGCAGCCGCTCCCCCGCCTGCGTGTCCTCGGCCGGCAGGTCCCACCAGGCCGGATCCGGGTCCATCCCCAGTTCCGTCAGCACGCGGGCGGCCACGCGGTGGTGGCCGCGCGCGTTCATGTGGAGGCGGTCGGGGGCCCAGAACGGCCCCAGGGCGAGTTCGCGATCGGGCCAGTTCAGCGCTCGGACGACGTCGGTCCGGCCGCCGAGGCGGCGTTCGACGACGGCGGAGAGCTGGTCTCCTCGGCGCCTGATCATCGGACCGAGCGGCAGCCCCGCCGTCGGGTCGGCGCCCGAGAGCAGGATCATCTTCACGCCCTCCTCGTCGCAGCGCCGCAGCACCTGATCGAACGCGTCGGCGATCCGATCCAGGGGTGTGCGGGGGCGCAGCATGTCGTTGCCGCCGCCGTTGAACGACAGGTGGGTGGGTCGCAGCGCGAGCGCCGCCTCGAGCTGACCATCGACGATCGGCCAGGCCAGGCGCCCGCGGATGGCGAGATTGGCGTACTCGATCGGGCGGCCGAGGCCGTCCGCCCAGCCCTGGGCGACGAGATCCGCCCAGCCCCGGGGTGTGCCGTCCGGCAGCTCGTCGCCGACGCCCTCCGTGAACGAATCCCCGATGGCCACGAACCGCACGTCTGCTGACACCGCGTCAGTCTACGGCGGACGGCGGCGCTCGATCCCGGATCAGACGGGCAGGTGCTCCTCGAGAGACTGACCGCGCCGCTCGACCAGCGGCACCACCCCGACGGCCGCGATGGCGAAGAAGGCCGAGAAAACGGCGAACAGCAGCGGCGCGCCGCCGGCGGACATCGCCCACGGCACGAACAGGGGCCCCACGATCGACGCGATGCGCCCCGCGGCCGCTGCCCATCCCGATCCGGTGCCGCGCAGCGCGGTCGGGTAGAGCTCGGGCGTCACCGCGTACAGCGCGCCCCACGCGCCGAGGTTGAAGAAGGACAGCGCCATGCCCGCGGCGATGATCTGCCACTCGGCGCTGGAGTTGCCGAATAGGATCGCGGCGATGGCGGATCCGATGAGGAAGGTCGCCAGTGTCGGGCGACGCCCCCACTTCTCGATCAGCCAGGCGGCGACGGCGTACCCCGGCAGCTGCGCGAGCGTGATGATCAGGGTGAAGCCGAAGGACTTCACCAGATCGAAGCCCTGCGCGAAGAGAATCGACGGGATCCAGATGAAGGCGCCGTAGTAGGAGAAGTTCACGCAGAACCACACGAGCCAGAGCGCGCCCGTGCGCATCCGCAGGGCGGGCGCCCACAGCGCGGCGACGGCCGCCAGTCCCCGCGGCGCGACCGGGGCGGTCGCCTCGACGGGGTCGACGACGGGTGACTCGTGCCGCGTCACGGGGCGGCCGGCCGCGACCTCGAACTGGTGCACCACCGCCTCGGACTCGGCGATCCGGCCCTTGCTCTCGAGGAAGCGCGGGGACTCGGGCAGCGCCCAGCGCACAACGAGGGCGTAGACGGCAGGGACGGCGCCGACCGCGAACGCCCAGCGCCATCCGTCGTCCAGCGGCACGACGAAGTAGCCGATCAGGGCGGCCGCGGTCCAGCCGACCGCCCAGAACGCCTCCAGGATCACCACAAGCCGTCCGCGCATGCGGGTGGGGGCGAACTCGCTCACGTAGGTGGAGGCGACGGGCAGCTCGGAGCCGAGCCCCAGGCCGACGAGGAAGCGCAGCACCAGGAGCGCCCCCACTCCCCCGACCAGCGCGCTCGCGCCCGTGGCCACGCCGTAGACGAGCAGCGTGAGCGCGAACACCTGTCGGCGTCCGAACCGGTCCGCGAGCAGTCCGCCGACGCTGGCGCCGACAGCCATGCCGATGAAGCCGACGGAGGCGATCCACGACGTTTCGACCGGGCTCAGCTGCCACTCGACCGCCAGCGCGGCGATGATGAAGGAGATCAGCCCGACGTCCATCGCGTCGAGCGCCCAGCCCACGCCGGATCCGGTCAGCAGACGCAGGTGCCTGCGGGTGAACGGCAGCGAGTCGAGGCGGGCCGATGGCGCGGTCATGGCGCCCAGCCTAATGGTCAGAGCGACCCTTCATCTCCACCGGCCAGCCGCCCCGGCATCGGCCCGCATCGGCTGCCGGGGGGGCGGGCGTCAGTCGTCGGCGAGCAGCTCGCGCACCCGCGGAGCGACCTCCGTGCCGTACAGCTCGATGCTGCGCAGGAGCTTGTCCTGCTCCAGGCCGCCGTTGGCGAACTTCAGGTCGAATCGCGACAGCCCCAGCGTGCGGACGGTGTCGGCGATCTTCCGGGCGACGCGCTCCGGAGAACCGGCGTACACGGCTCCCTCGGGCCCGACCTCGTTCTGGAACTGGAGGCGGTTGTAGCTGCCCATCCAGCCGCGCTCGCGGCCGATCTTCTCGCGCATCTGTGCCATCTCGGGGTAGAGCTCGTCCCACGCCTGCTCGTCGGAGGGCGCGATGTGCCCGGGCGAATGCACGCCGATCGGCGCCGCCGCCCTCTCGTACGACGCCAGCGACTTGTGGAAGAGGTCGACGTAGGGGCGGAAGCGCGCCGGGGACCCGCCGATGATGGCGAGCATCAGGCCGAGACCGTGGCGGGCCGTGCGCACGACGGACTCGGGGGACCCTCCGACGCCGACCCACGCGGTGAGTCCGTTCGCCGTCTTGGGGAAGACGTCGGCGTCCTCGAGGCTCGCCCGCGTGGTGCCGTGCCAGGTGACGGGCTTCTCCCCCATCAGCTGCACGAACAGGCCGAGCTTCTCCTCGAACAGCACCTCGTAGTCGTGCAGGTCGTACCCGAACAGCGGGAACGACTCGATGAACGATCCCCTCCCGAGGATCACCTCCGCGCGTCCGTCGGAGACGGCGTCGAGCGTCGCGAAGCGCTCGTACACGCGCACCGGGTCGTCGCTCGAGAGCACCGTCACCGCCGTGCCGAGCCGGATCCGCTCGGTCGCCGAGGCGATCGCGGCCAGCACGATCTCGGGGCTCGAGACGGCGAACTCGGGTCGGTGATGCTCGCCGATGCCGAAGAACTGCAGCCCCACCTCGTCGGCGAGCTTCGCCTGAGCGACGATGTCGCGAATCGCCTGCGCATCGCTGATGCGCTCTCCGTCGGGGCCGCGGGTGACGTCCCCGAAGGTGTCCAGGCCGAGTTCGATGTCCATGCGGATCCTTTCCATTCACACGCATGTAACACGCGCGCGACCCGCCTATTCCGGGGCGGGCCTCAGCCGAGCAGCGCGGACCTCAGGGTGTCCAGGCCGACCCCTCCGAGGTCGAGCGCGCGCTTGTGGAACTCCTTCATCGAGAAGGCCTCTCCGCGGGCGTCGCGGTACCCGTCGCGCACCTGCTCCCACAGCCGCTGGCCGACCTTGTAGGACGGGGCCTGACCGGGCCATCCGAGGTACCGGTTCACCTCGAAGCGCACGAACTCGTCCGGCATGTTCACGTTGGCGCGCATGAAGTCGAGCGCGTAGTCGGCATCCCACGGGCCGTGGCCGTCGAGGCGGGGCTTGCCGAGATGAAGGCCGATGTCGAGGACCACGCGCGCCGCGCGCATGCGCTGACCGTCGAGCATCCCGAGGCGGTCGGCGGGGTCGTCGAGGTAGCCGAGCTGCTCCATCAGGCGCTCGGCGTACAGGGCCCAGCCCTCGGCGTGACCCGACGTTCCCGCGAGGAGCCGACGCCACGAGTTGAGCTGCGCACGGTTGTACACGGCCTGACCGATCTGCAGATGATGCCCTGGCACGCCCTCGTGATAGACCGTCGTGAGCTCGCGCCACGTGTCGAACTCGGTGACGCCCTCGGGCACAGACCACCACATGCGACCCGGGCGCGAGAAGTCGTCGGTCGGCCCGGTGTAGTAGATCCCGCCCTCCTGCGTCGGCGCGATCATGCACTCGAGCCGGCGCACCTCCGCCGGGATGTCGAAGTGGGTGCGGCCGAGCTCCTCGACCGCCCGGTCGCTCGTCTCCTGCATCCACTCGCGCAGCGCGACGGTGCCGACGAGCTTGTGCGAGCGGTCTGCCTCGAGGTGCGCAACAGCCTCCGCGACGCTCGCGCCGGGGAGGATCTCGCGGGCGATCGCCTCCTGTTCCTCGGTCATGCGGGCGAGCTCCTCGATCCCCCACTCATAAGTCTCGTCGAGGTCGATGCGGGCGCCCAGGAACCGGCGCGAGTGCAGCGCGTACAGGTCGCGGCCCACGGCGTCGTCCTCCGTCGCCGCGCGGCTCAGCGGGCCGGCGAGGAACTCCGCGAGGCGGTCGTAAGCGGCCCGTGCGGCGGTCGCCGCGTGCTCGAGCTCGGCCGTCAGCGCCGACGGCAGCGGGCCGGTCTCGGGAGCGGCACCGGCGACGAGACCCGCGAAGAATCCGTCGTCGGCCGAGTAGCGGCTGATCTGCGAGGCGACCTCGCGCACCTGGCGCACCGCCGGCGTGACGCCCGCCCGGATGCCCTCGGCGAGCGTCTCGGTGTAGCCGTCGAGCACGTCGGGGATCGCCGCGAGTCGGCGGGCGATCGTCTCCCAGTCCTCCGTCGTGCCGCTGGGCATCAGGTCGTACACCTGACGCACGTCCTGCGCGGCGCTGGCGATGACGTTGAGGTCGCGCAGGTGCCACCCGGCCTCGTGCAGCTCGCCCGCGAGACGCAGCTCGGCGCCGAGATCGGCCTGCGTCACGCGATCGACCTCGTCGACCGGCGTCGCCGCCTCGAGGGCGGCCAGGGTGCGACGCCGCGCCTCGACAGCTGCCTCGTGACCGGCCGGACTGAAGTCGTCGTAGCGCTCGTTCGCCTCCGTGCGACCGATGTAGGTCGCCGCGATCGGAGACAGGCGGACGACCTCGTCGACCCAGCCCTCGGCGATGCGATCGATCTCGGTCTGCGCGCGTTCCTCGCCGTGGTGATCCATCATCGTCGTTGGTCCCTTCATCGGTGTCCCGCGCTCAGTGCGCGGCCTCGTTCCAGTCGGCGCCGCGCCCCACCTGCACATCGAGCGGCACGGTGAGCTGGGCCGCCGACCCCATGCGGTCGCGGACGATCCGCTCGACGTCGGCCCACTCGCCGGGCGCGACCTCGACCACGAGCTCGTCGTGGATCTGCAGCAGCACGCGCGAGCCCATGTCGCGCAAGTCGTCGTGGATGCGGAACAGCGCGATCTTCATGATGTCGGCCGCGCTGCCCTGGATCGGCGCGTTCAGGGCCGCGCGCTCGGCGTTCTCACGCAGCTGGCGGTTCGGGCTCGTCAGGTCGGGGAAGGGGCGACGGCGGCCGAAGATCGTCTCAGTGTAGCCATCGACCCGCGCCTGCTCGACCGAGGAGCGCAGGTAGTCGCGGACCGCGCCGAAGCGCGCGAAGTACTCGAGCATCAGCGACTTCGCCTCGGACTGCTCGATGCGCAGCTGCTTCGACAGGCCGAACGCCGAGAGGCCGTAGACCAGACCGTAGGACATGGCCTTGACCTTGGTGCGCATCGCGGGCGTGACGTCCTGGGGCTCGACGCCGAACACGCGCGCTCCGACGAAGCGGTGCAGGTCCTCCCCCGTGTTGAACGCCTCGATGAGCCCGGGGTCGCCCGACAGGTGCGCCATGATCCGCATCTCGATCTGCGAGTAGTCGGCGGTGAGCAGCGCCTCGTGCTCGGCGCCCACCTCGAAGGCGGCGCGGATGCGGCGGGACTCCTCGGTGCGCACCGGGATGTTCTGCAGGTTCGGGTCGGTGCTCGACAGACGCCCGGTCTGGCTGCCCGTCTGGACGTAGGTGGTGTGCACGCGCCCGTCGGCGCCGATCGCGGCGTCGAGCCCGTCGATGATCTGCTTGAGCTTCGTCGCCTCGCGGTGCTGGAGCAGCAGGTCGAGGAACGGGTGGTGCGCTTTCTCCTGCAGATCGGCGAGGGCGGCGGCGTCGGTGGTGTAGCCCGTCTTGGTCTTGCGGGTCTTCGGCAGCTGCAGCTCCTCGAACAGGACCTCCTGCAGCTGCTTGGGCGACCCGAGGTTCACCTCGCGGCCGATCGCGGCGTAGGCCTCCTGGGCGAGCCCCTCGGCCCGCGTGCCGAGCTCGCCGGAGAACTCGGACAGCTTCTCGTGGGACACCGCCACGCCCGCCAGCTCCATGTCGGCGAGGGTGCTGAGGGTGGGCAGCTCGATGTCTGTCAGGACGGATGCGACGCTGTCGGGCAGCTCGTCGCGCAGGCCGGCCGTCACGCGCAGGGTGTACCAGGACAGCTGCCCGGGGGTCGCCCCCTCGGTCTCCGGCACCAGCTGCGACGGATCGGCCTCGGGCAGCTTCTCGCCGAGGTAGCGCTCCACCAGGTGCGCGAGCGTCTTGTCCGGGAAGCTCGGACGCAGGAGCCAGCCCGCCAGGATCGGGTCGTAGGCGATGCCGCGCACAACGACGCCCGCGCGCCCGAGCGCCTTGATCTGCGGCTTCGCGTCCGACAGCACCTTGGGCGCGTCGGAGGCGAGCCAGGGGGCGAGGGCCTCGGCCAGCTCGTCGGACCAGGTCGCCTCGACGGCCTCTCCGCCGTGCGAGAGGCCGATGCGGTCGGGCAGACCGCCCTGCGTGATCACCGTCACCCCGACCTCGCCCTCGGCCGCGCCGGCCCAGTCGGCGAGCTCGCGCGCACCGAGCTGGCGTGCGGCCGGCGTGGGCTCGGCCGCGGCGCGCGGCTCCTCCTCGAGCGCGGCGCCGGCCGCCTCGAACACGCGGGGAAGGAGGGTGCGGAACTCGAGGCGCGCGAAGATGTCGCGCACCGCCTGCGCGTCGAGGGGCTGGACTGCGAGATCGGCGGGGCTGACGGGCAGCTCGACATCGCGGAGCAGGCGGTTCAGGCGGCGGTTGCGGCGCACGTCGTCGATGTGCGCGACGAGGTTGCCGCCCACAACGCCCTTGATGGTGTGCGCGTTCTCGAGCAGCGCGTCGAGCGAGCCGAACTGGGTGAGCCATTTCACGGCGGTCTTCTCGCCCACTTTCGGCACACCGGGCAGGTTGTCGCTGGTCTCCCCCACCAGCGCGGCGATGTCGGGGTACATCTCGGGTGCGAGACCGTACTTCTCGACCACCGCGGGCGGGTCGTAGCGCTTGAGCTGCGAGACGCCCTGGACCGACGGGTACAGCAGGGTCACGTCGTCGGTGACGAGCTGGATGGTGTCTCGGTCTCCCGAGCACACCAGCACGTGGAAGCCCGCCTCGGCGCCCTGGGTGGCGAGCGTGGCGAGGATGTCGTCGGCCTCGAAGTCGGGCTTGGTGAGCACCGTCACGCCCATGGCGGCCAGGCACTCCTGCAGGAGCGGGATCTGACCGCGGAACTCGGACGGCGTCTCGGTGCGGGTCGCCTTGTACTCGCTGTACTCGCGGGTGCGGAACGACTCGCGCGACGTGTCGAAGGCGACGGCGAGGTGCGTCGGCTTCTCGGCCTTGAGCAGATTGACGAACATCGACAGGAACCCGTAGATCCCGTTCGTGTGCTGCCCGTCCTTGGTGGTGAAGTTGTCGACCGGGAGGGCGTAGAACGCCCGGTACGCGAGCGAATGGCCGTCGACGACCAGAAGGGTAGGCTTTGCGGAGTCCGTCACCCTGCCAGCCTAACGAGGGCCAGGGACATCCCGAGGAGCCTGATGACCGACCTCTCCCCCGTCACCACCGGACTCGACTGGATCCGGGCGCGCGGGATCGGCGTCCTCGCCGAGCGCATGGGGATCGAGTTCACCGAGTTCTCGGCCGCGCACTCCGTCGCCACCATGCCCGTCGAGGGGAACACGCAGCCCGTCGGCCTCCTCCACGGCGGCGCCTACGTCGTCCTCGGCGAGACGATGGGCTCGATGGCGGCGAACTACCACGCGGGGCCCGGTCGCCTCGCGGTGGGCCTCGACATCAACGCGACGCACACCAGTTCGGCGCGCACCGGCTTCGTCACCGCGACCTGCAGCGCCATCCACCTGGGGCGCACCACCACGGTCCACGAGATCATCGTGACGGGCGAGGACGGCCGTCGCTGCTCGACCGTGCGCATCACGAACCTGATCAAAGAGGTCCCCGCGCGATCCGCCTCCTGACCCCTGGACGCGACGAAGGCGGACCCGGATGATCCGGGCCCGCCTTCGCGATGTGCGGGTGCTTACGCCTTCTTGGGCGAGAGCTGGTCGATGATGGCCTTCGCCACGTCCTGCATCGTGAGGCGGCGATCCATCGACGCCTTCTGGATCCAGCGGAACGCCTCGGGCTCGGAGAGGCCCATCTTCTCGTTCAGCAGCCCCTTCGCGCGGTCGACGAGCTTGCGGGTCTCGAAGCGCTCGACCATGTCGGCGACCTCGGCCTCGAGCGTGATGATCTGCTCGTAGCGGGCCAGCGCGATCTCGATGGCCGGCAGCAGGTCGTTCGGCGTGAAGGGCTTGACGACGTAGGCCAGCGCGCCGGCCTCGGTCGCCCGCTCCACGAGCTCCTTCTGACTGAACGCCGTCAGCAGCACAACGGGCGCGATGTGGTTCTTGTTGAGGCGCTCGGCGGCGCTGATGCCGTCCAGCTGCGGCATCTTCACGTCCATGATCACCAGGTCGGGGCGCAGCTCGGTGGCCAGCTGGACCGCGGTCTCACCATCACCGGCCTCGCCGACCACGTCGAATCCGTTGTCGCGGAGGATCTCGACGATGTCGAGTCGGATCAGCGACTCGTCCTCGGCGACGACGACGCGGCGGGGGGCTGCGGGCGCCTGCCCGGTCTGCTCTTCGGTCACGGTTCCATCCTAATTCTTCGGATCATTCCGACCCCCGCGCGGCGCGGGGATTCTCATGAAGTGCCGGTGGTGGGACTCGAACCCACACGCCCTTTCGGACAGCGCATTTTGAGTGCGCCGCGTCTGCCATTCCGCCACACCGGCCCTGAACGACGATACCGCCTCGCCCGGATCGCTCCGGACGAGGCGGCATCGGCTGCGGCGGGACGCCGCGGGCAGACCTTACTGCTGGTAGACCGGCGCGGCGCCGTTGACGGCGTCGCCGACCTTGTGCACGCGCAGGTCGTTGGTCGAGCCGGCGATCCCGGGAGGGGAACCGGAGATGACCACGACCTTGTCGCCGATCTGCGCGAGACCGTTCGACAGGAGGTACTCGTCGACCTGCGGGTACATGGCGTCGGTGTGCTCGACCATGTCCACCAGGTGCGAGCGGATGCCCCACGTGAGCGCCATGCGGTTCTGGATGGCGGCGTCCGGGGTGAACGCGATCATCGGGATGCTCGAGCGCAGGCGCGACAGACGACGAGCGGAGTCGCCGGACTGCGTGAAGACGCAGAGGAACTTCGCCTCGACGAACTCGGCCACCTCGACGGCGGCGAGCGTGATGGCGCCGCCCTGCGTGCGGGGCTTGGAGGTCATCGGCGCGATGCGCTCGAGGCCGTGCTCCTCCGTCGAGGCGACGATGCGGGCCATCGTCTCGACGGTGACGATCGGGTACTCGCCCACGCTGGTCTCGCCCGAGAGCATGACCGCGTCGGCGCCGTCGAGGACGGCGTTGGCGACGTCGCTCGTCTCGGCGCGGGTGGGCACCGGGTTGGTGATCATCGACTCGAGCATCTGCGTGGCGACGATGACCGGCTTGGCCATACGACGTGCCAGCTCGACGGCGCGCTTCTGGACGATCGGCACGGCCTCCAGCGGCAGCTCGACACCGAGGTCGCCACGGGCGACCATGATGCCGTCGAACGCGTCGACGATGCCCTCGAGGGCCTCGACGGCCTGCGGCTTCTCGATCTTGGCGATGATCGGGACGCGGCGCCCCTCCTCCGCCATGATGACGTGCGCGCGCTGGACGTCGGTCGCGTTGCGCACGAACGACAGCGCGATGATGTCGGCGCCCTTGCGCAGGCCCCAGCGGAGGTCCTGCTCGTCCTTCTCGGACAGCGCGGGCACGTTGACCGCGGCGCTCGGGATGTTGATGCCCTTGTTGTTGGACACGTTGCCCGCGACGATCGTCTTCGTCGTGACGGTGCGCTCGTCGGCCTCGGTGACCTGCAGACGGACCTTGCCGTCGTCGATCAGGAGGAAGTCGCCGGGCTTGACGTCCTGCGGGAGACCCTTGTAGGTCGTGCCGCAGATGTCCTTCGTGCCCTCGATGTCGTCGATGGTGATCTTGAAGACATCACCCTCTGCGAGGTAGTGGGGGCCGTCCGCGAACTTGCCGAGACGGATCTTCGGCCCCTGGAGGTCGACGAGCACCGCCACGGGCTTGCCGAGGTCCTCGGCCGCGCCGCGCACGTTCTCGTAGTTCGCGTCATGGACCGAGTAGTCGCCGTGGCTGAGGTTCAGGCGCGCGACATCCACGCCCGCCTCGATCAGCTCACGAACCTTCTCGCGTGTCGATGTCGCGGGTCCTAGGGTGGCGACGATCTTGGCACGTCTCAACTGCATACCTCCGCACAAGGTGGTCTGGTCAGGGTGATTTCTGTGGAGGCCGCCGCCGAACTTCCGATCCATGCGGCGGCCTTCGGATCCTTGGTCAGCCTACGCTGGCGGCGAGGCCGATCGCGACATCGCTCGGGCGCACCGGCGCCGGCAGCGAGGTCGCGCCCATGAGGAACGCGTCGACCTCCGCGGCGACCGAACGGCCCTCCGCGATCGCCCACACGATGAGCGACTGCCCACGACCGGCGTCGCCGGCCACGAAGACGCCAGGGGCGGTCGCCTGGAAGGCCGCGTCGCGCTCGACGTTGCCGCGGGGCGTGAACTGCGCCGAGAGCTGCGCCTCGAGGGCGTCGCGCTCGGGGCCCGTGAAGCCCATGGCGATGAGGACGAGGTCCGCGGGGATCTCGCGCTCGGTGCCGGGCTTGGGCACACGCCGCCCGTCGACGAACTCGGTGTCGGCCACGACCAGCGCGCGCACCTCGCCCGCCGCGTTGCCGACGAACTCGACCGTGGACGCGAGGTAGTGGCGCTCGCCACCCTCCTCGTGCGCCGAGGAGACCTCGAACACGGTCGGCATCATCGGCCACGGCTGGTGGTCCGGACGGTCATCGCCCGGGCGCTTGCCGATCGCGAGGTTCGTCACGCTCAGCGCGCCCTGACGGTGGGCGGTTCCGATGCAGTCCGCACCGGTGTCGCCGCCGCCGATCACCACGACGTGCTTGCCCTCGGCGTGGATCTGGTTCGGGACGGAATCGCCCGCGACGACCTTGTTCGACTCGACGAGGTACTCCATCGCGAAGTGCACGCCCGCGAGGTCGCGACCCGGGATGGGGAGCTCGCGCGGAACGGTCGAGCCGGTCGCGACGACGACCGCGTCGTACCGGGCCCGCAGGTCGCTCCACGTGATGTCCTTGCCGATCTCGACGCCGGCGCGGAAGCGCGTGCCCTCGGCCTCCATCTGGCGAAGACGCGACTCGACGTGCTTCTTCTCCATCTTGAAGTCCGGGATGCCGTAGCGCAGGAGGCCGCCGATGCGGTCGTCGCGCTCGTACACGGCCACGGTGTGGCCCGCGCGCGTCAGCTGCTGCGCCGCGGCGAGGCCGGCGGGGCCCGAGCCGACGACCGCGACCGTCTTGCCCGTGAGGCGGGCCGGGGGCTTCGCCTCGACCCATCCGCTGCCGAACGCCTGGTCGATGATCGAGACCTCGACCTGCTTGATCGTCACGGGCGGCTGGTTGATGCCGAGCACGCAGGCGCTCTCGCACGGCGCCGGGCACAGACGGCCCGTGAACTCCGGGAAGTTGTTCGTGGCGTGCAGACGATCGATCGCCGCGCGGCCCTCGCCGCGCCAGGTGAGATCGTTCCACTCCGGGATCAGGTTGCCCAGCGGGCACCCCTGGTGGCAGAACGGCACGCCGCAGTCCATGCATCGACCGGCCTGGCGCTTGAGCACGGCCGAGTCGCCGGGCTCGTACACCTCCTTCCAGTCGAGGATGCGCACGGGCACGGGACGACGGGCGGGAAGCTCCCGCTCCGTCACCTTCAGAAAGCCCTTGGGGTCAGCCACCGGTCACCTCCAGGATGCGGCTCCAGACGACGTCGCCGTCGGGGTCGAGCCCCTCGGCGACCGCCTCCTGGCGGGTCTGCAGAACGGCGGCGTAGTCGCGCGGGAGCACCCGGACGAAGTTCGCCACCTCGGTCTCGAAGTCGGCGAGCAGGCGCTCGGCCAGCTCCGACCCCGTCTGGACGACGTGCTGCTCGAGCAGGTCGCGGAGGATCGCGGCGTCCCCGGAGCCGAGCTCGGTGAGCGTGAGCTCCCCCGAGGCCAGCGACTCGCGGTTGACCAGATCCTGGTTGAGGCGGTGCACGTAGGCGGTGCCGCCGGACATGCCCGCGCCGAGGTTGCGCCCGGTGCGGCCCAGGATGACCGCGAGGCCACCGGTCATGTACTCCAGCGCGTGGTCGCCCACGCCCTCGACGACCGCGGTCGCGCCCGAGTTGCGGACGAAGAACCGCTCGCCGACCATGCCGCGCAGGAACATGGTGCCCTGCGTCGCGCCGTAGCCGATGACGTTTCCGGCGATCACGTTCTCGGACGCATCGAAGGAGGCGCTCCGGGGCGGTCGGATCGCGATCTGCCCGCCGGAGAGACCCTTGCCGACGTAGTCGTTCGAGTCGCCCTCGAGGCGCAGCGTGATGCCGTTCGGCAGGAAGGCGCCGAAGGACTGTCCGGCGGATCCGGTCAGCGAGATGTCGATGGAACCGGCCGGCAGACCGTGCTCGCCCCGCGCCTTGGTGACGTAGTGGCCGAGCATCGTCCCCACCGCGCGAGCGGTGTTGCGCACGGGCATCTCGACCGAGATGCGGCCGCCGTTCTCGATCACGTCGCGCGTCTGCTCGATGAGCGGCACGTCGAAGTGATCCTCGAGCTCGTGGTCCTGCTCGGTCGTGCGGCGGCGCGGCTCGCCCTCGCCGAAGCGGGGGCCCATCAGGATCGGCGACAGGTCGAGACCCGATGCCTTCCAGTGGTCGACGGCGCCGTCCACGTCGAGCAGCTCGACGCGGCCGATGATCTCGTCCAGCGAGCGGAAGCCCAGGGCGGCGAGGTTCTCTCGCACCTCCTCGGCGATGAACTCCATGAAGTTGACGACGTGGTCGGCCTTGCCGGTGAAGCGCGAGCGCAGAACCGGGTTCTGCGTCGCGACGCCCACGGGGCAGGTGTCGAGGTGGCAGACGCGCATCATGATGCAGCCGCTGACCACCAGCGGTGCGGTGGCGAAGCCGAACTCCTCCGCACCGAGCAGGGCGCCGATGATGACGTCGCGGCCCGTCTTGAGCTGTCCGTCGACCTGCACCGACACGCGGTCGCGCATGTTGTTCAGCATCAGCGTCTGCTGGGTCTCGGCCAGACCGAGTTCCCACGGCGTTCCCGCGTGCTTCAGGGAGTTCAGCGGGCTGGCGCCCGTGCCGCCGTCGTGGCCCGAGACCAGGATCACGTCGCTGAGCGCCTTGGCGACGCCCGCGGCGACCGCGCCGATGCCCGACTGGCTCACCAGCTTGGTGTGGATCCGAGCGCCCGGGTTCGCGCGCTTGAGATCGAAGATGAGCTGCTTGAGGTCCTCGATCGAGTAGATGTCGTGGTGCGGCGGGGGCGAGATGAGGCCCACGCCCGCGGTCGCGTGACGGGTGCGCGCGACCCACGGGTAGACCTTGCCGGGGGGCAGCTGACCACCCTCGCCGGGCTTGGCGCCCTGGGCGAGCTTGATCTGGATGTCGTCGGCCTCGGTCAGGTACAGGCTTGTGACGCCGAAGCGGCCCGACGCGACCTGCTTGATCGAGCTGCGGCGCTCGGGGTCGAGCAGGCGCTCGACGTCCTCGCCGCCCTCGCCGGTGTTCGACTTACCGCCGAGGCGGTTCATCGCGATCGCGAGCGTCTCGTGCGCCTCCTTGGAGATCGAGCCGTAGCTCATCGCCCCGGTCGAGAAGCGCTTGACGATCTCGGAGACCGACTCGACCTCCTCGATCGGCACGGGGCGGCGCACGCCGGTGCGCAGGCGGAACAGACCGCGCAGCGTCTTGAGCTCTGCGGCCTGGTCGTCCACGAGCTTCGTGTACTCGCGGAACACGTCGTACCGGCGGGTGCGGGTCGAGTGCTGCAGCTTGAACACGGTCTCGGGGCTGAACAGGTGGGGCGAGCCGTCGCGGCGCCACTGGTACTCGCCGCCGGTCCACAGGCGCTCGTGCGCCCGGACCGCCTCGTCCTCGGGGTAGGCGAAGTCGTGGCGCGCCTGGTTCTCGGCGTACACGTCCTCGATCCCGATGCCGCCGAGCTTGGTCTCGGTGCCGGTGAAGTAGGTGTCGATGAGCTCCTGCGACAGGCCGACGGCCTCGAACACCTGGGCGCCCGCGTAGGACGACACCGTCGAGATGCCCATCTTCGACATGATCTTCAGCACGCCCTTGCCGAGCGCGTAGATCAGGTTGCGGACGGCCTTCTCGGGGGTCACGTCGGTGATGACGCCGGTGCGGACGAGGTTCTCGACCGTCTCCATCGCCAGGTACGGGTTGACCGCCGACGCGCCGTAGCCGATCAGCGTCGCGACGTGGTGGACCTCGCGGACGTCACCGGCCTCGACGATGAGCGCGACCTTCATACGCGACTCGTTGCGGATCAGGTGGTGGTGGATCGCCGACACCATAAGCAGCGACGGGATCGGGGTGAGGTCCTTGTTGGAGTCGCGGTCCGACAGGATGATGAACTCCGCGCCGTCCGCGATGGCCGCGTCGACCTCGGCGTACATCTCCTCGAGACGCTCGGGAAGCGACTGCGGGCCGGCGTCGAAGTGGTACAGCCCGCGGATCGTCGCGCTCGAGCGCTCGGGAAGCGCCTTCGAGATGTGCTGGATCTTCGCGAGCTCGTCGTTGTCGATCACCGGGAAGTCGAGACCGATCGAGCGCGCGTGCTCGGGGCCCTCGGCGAGGAGGTTCTCGTTCGGGCCGATGCCGAGCTTGAGGCTCGTCACGACCTCTTCGCGGATCGAGTCCAGCGGCGGATTCGTCACCTGCGCAAACTGCTGCACGAAGTAGTCGAACAGCAGGCGCGGGCGCTTGCTGAGGACCGCGATCGGGGTGTCGGATCCCATCGCGCCGAGAGGCTCGGCGCCCGTGCGACCCATCGGGGCGAGCAGGATGCGCACCTCCTCCTCCGTGTACCCGAAGGTGCGCAGGCGGCGGTTGATGGAGGCGACCGGGTGCACGAGGTGCTCGCGGTCGGGCAGGTCGGCCAGACGCACGGTGCCGGCGTCCAGCCACTGCTGCCAGGGCTGCATGGTGGCGAGCTCGTGCTTGACCTCGGCGTCCTCGATGATGCGGCCCTGGGCCGTGTCGATGACGAACATGCGACCGGGCTGCAGGCGGCCACGGCGCTTGATGCGCTCGGGCTCGAAGTCGAGCACACCCGTCTCGGAGCCGATGACGACGAGCCCGTCGGTGGTCTCGGTCCAGCGACCGGGGCGCAGGCCGTTGCGGTCGAGCATGGCGCCGACGATCGTGCCGTCCGTGAAGATGAGCGAGGCCGGGCCGTCCCACGGCTCCATCTGGAGCGAGTGGTACTCGTAGAACGCGCGCAGATCCGGATCCATGTCGGTCTGCTTCTCGTAGGCCTCGGGGACCATCATGAGCATCGCGTGCGGCAGGCTGCGGCCGCTCAGCGTGAGCAGCTCGAGCACCTCGTCGAACGAGGCCGAGTCGCTCTGACCGGGGGCGCAGATCGGCAGCAGCGGGCGGATGTCGCCGAGCAGCTCGGACGCGAGCTGCGACTGGCGCGCGCGCATCCAGTTGCGATTGCCGCCCACCGTGTTGATCTCGCCGTTGTGCGCGAGCATGCGCAGCGGCTGCGCGAGCGGCCACGACGGGAAGGTGTTGGTCGAGTAGCGGCTGTGCACGACGGCGAGCTCGGAGGCGAACCGCTCGTCCTGCAGGTCGGGGTAGAACGGCTCCAGCTGGAGCGTGGTGACCATGCCCTTGTAGCCGATGGTGCGGCTGGAGAAGGTGACGAAGTAGGCGCCGAGCTCGTGCTGCGCGCGCTTGCGGAGGCGGTAGGCCACGCGGTCCAGGGCGATGCCGGACAAGGCCGGCGCGCTGTCGCGCGACGGACGCGCGACGAAGAGCTGCTCGAAGGCGGGGCGCGCCTCGTAGGCGAGCCGTCCGAGGTGCTCGTCGTCGACCGGCACCTCGCGCCAGCCGAGGACGGTGAGGCCCTCCTCATCGGCGATGCGCTCGATCTCCGACTTCTCCGTCGCGCGAGCGAACTCATCGCGCGGCAGGAACATCAGGCCCGCGGCGTACTCTCCGGCGGGCGGCAGCTCGAAGCCGGCCTCTGCACGGAAGAACTCGTCGGGCATCTGGGTGAGGATTCCGGCGCCGTCGCCGGTTCCCGCGTCGGAGCCGATCGCGCCGCGGTGCTCCAGGTTGCGGAGGGCGGTGAGGGCCTGCGAGACGATCTCGTGGCGCGGCTCTCCGCTGAGGGTGGCGACCATCGCGAGGCCGCACGCGTCCTTCTCGAACGCAGGGTTGTACATGCCCTGCTTCGGGGGGTAGGCGCCGGAGGCGCCGTACGGGGGCTGGAAGTACATCAGTTTCTACCGTCCTCGGGCTCGAAGGAAGATCGGGGCGTCGTTGGCCCGGGGTCATTGTCCCGCCACCGACGCCTCGATCGATCCTCGCGCCCTTTCCGAAAGGACGGCAGAGGTTATCAGCCCGCCGCTGTGTTGCTTGTGGCCTCAGCGGGGTGGTTCTTGACCTCGGACGCAGGCGGTTCGCTGACGTCGACGAAATCGGTGGGGTTCTCCGATTGTAGCGCCTCGGCGCGGGGGCCCCGGCGCCCCGACACGTAGGGCGACGGCTCGAGCCCCAGATGACGGCGCTGGACGATCAGGATCGCGATGCCGACGAGCACGCCGAGGATGGCCGCCCAGACGTTGGTGCGCAGGCCCAGGTAGATCTCGCTCGGGTCGATGCGGATCGACTCCCAGACGATGCGTCCGGCGCCGTACCAGATGAGGTACAGCGCGAACAGGCGGCCCCACTGCAGGCGCAGGCGGTTGCCGATCCAGAGCAGGAAGATCACGCCGAGGCCGTTCCAGAGCACCTCGTACAGGAAGGTCGGGTGGAACAGCGTGCCCTCGGGGAGGCCGAGCGGGACGGCCGCGTTGTCCGAATCGATCTCGAGACCCCAGGGCAGGTCGGTCGGCCAGCCGAAGAGCTCCTGGTTGAACCAGTTGCCGAAGCGGCCGACGGCCTGGGCCAGCAGCAGGCCGGGAGCCAGGGCGTCGGCGAAGGTGAAGAAGCGGATGCCGGTCCAGCGGCAGCCCAGCCATGCGCCCACGGCGCCACCCAGCAGAGCGCCGAAGATGGCGATGCCGCCCTCCCAGATGTAGAACACCGCCCAGATGTTCTTGCCCTCGCCGAAGTAGAAGCCCGGGTGGGTCAGGACGTGGAAGATGCGCGCGCCGATGATCGCGAGCGGCACGGCCAGCAGGGCGATGTCGATGACCACCCACGGCTCGGCGCCGCGCTTGGTCAGGCGGTGGTTCGTGAGGATCGTCGCGAGGATGATGCCCGCGATGATGCACAGCGCGTAGAAGTGGATGCGCAGCGGGCCGATGTCCCAGTAGCTCACCGTCGGGCTCGGAATGCTCAGGGGGACGCTCGCCAGGACCAGAGACAGCATGATGCCGAGTCTAGTTGGACGCGGGCGCCGCTCCCGACACCGTCCGCGTCGTGGGTCGCTCCGCGCGCGCGAAAAGAGCCGGGCGCGCGAGAAGGGTCAGGCCGCCGGGGCGGCCTGACCCTTCTCGAGGCGGTGACTACGCGCGGGCGGTGCCGGCGGCGAGCTCGCGCGTGGTGGCGGCGAGCTGCTCGAGCCCGCCGTCGCGCAGCGCGCGGACCAGGGCCGTGCCGATGATCGCGCCGTCGGCGTACTGCAGGACGTCGGCGATCTGGGCGGCCGTCGAGATGCCGATGCCCACGCACGCGCGCCCGGCGCCGTGATCGCGCAGGCGCCCGACGAGGGTGCGCGCCGCCGCGTCGAGCTGCGCCCGCTCCCCCGTGATGCCCATGGTCGAGACCGTGTAGACGAAGCCCGTGGTGTTGCGGATGACCAGGTCGAGGCGCTCATCGCTCGAGGTGGGCGCCGCGAGGAACACCCGATCGAGTCCGGTGCGCTCGCTCGCCGCGATCCAGTCGGGCGCCGCCTCGGGCGTGATGTCCGGCGTGATGAGTCCCGCTCCGCCTGCGGCGGCCAGATCGTCCGCGTACCGGTCGACGCCGTACTGCACAACGGGGTTCCAGTAGGTCATCACGAGCACCGGGATGTCGACGCGCCGCGTGATCTCGCGCACGGCGGTGAACGTGTCGCGCGTGCGGAAGCCGGCCGCCAGGGCGGCCTGGGTGGCCTCCTGGATGATCGGGCCGTCCATCACCGGGTCGCTGTACGGCGGGCCCAGCTCGAGGATGTCGACGCCGTTCTCGGCGAGCCTGACCGCCGCCTCGATGCTCGTCTCGAGGTCGGGGTACCCGATGGGCAGATATCCGACGAACGCACCGCGCCCCTCGGCGTGGGCCTTCTCGATGGCGGCTTCGACGGCGCTCATGCCTGGGCTCCCTGCGTGCCGTGCGCCAGCGCGGTCTGCGCGTCGTCGTACAGCTCGAAGTAGCGGGCGGCCGTGTCCATGTCCTTGTCGCCGCGCCCCGAGAGGCACACCGCGATCAGCGCATCCGGGCCGAGCTCGCGCCCGATCCGCAGGGCGCCGGCGAGGGCATGTGCCGACTCGATCGCGGGGATGATGCCCTCGGTCCGGCTCAGCAGCCGCAGCGCCTGCATGGCCTCGTCGTCGGTGGCGGGGATGTACTCGGCGCGGCCGATGTCGGCCAGCCACGAGTGCTCCGGGCCGACACCGGGGTAATCGAGACCGGCGGAGATCGAGTGGGATTCGACCGTCTGGCCGTCCTCGTCCTGCAGGACGTAGGTGCGCGCGCCGTGCAGGACGCCGGGGCGTCCGCGCTCGATGGAGGCCGCCTGACGGGGCGTGTCGACGCCGTCGCCGGCCGCCTCGACGCCGTAGAGCTTGACGTCGGCGTCGTCGAGGAACGCGTCGAACATGCCGATCGCGTTGGATCCGCCGCCGACGCAGGCGAGCACGGCGTCGGGCAGGCGCCCCGCGCGCTCGAGCAGCTGGGCGCGCGCCTCCTCGCCGATGATCTTCTGGAAGTCGCGCACCATCGCGGGGAACGGGTGCGGACCGGCCGCCGTGCCGAAGATGTAGTTGGTGGTCTCGACGCTGGCGACCCAGTCGCGGTACGCCTCGTTGATCGCGTCCTTAAGGGTGCGGGATCCGGTGGTGACAGGGATCACCTCGGCGCCGAGCAGGCGCATGCGCGCGACGTTGAGCGCCTGGCGCTCGGTGTCGACCTCGCCCATGTAGATCGTGCACTCGAAGCCGAACAGCGCGGCGGCCGTGGCGGTGGCCACGCCGTGCTGGCCGGCGCCGGTCTCGGCGATGACCCGCGTCTTGCCGAGGCGCCGGGTGAGCAGCGCCTGGCCGAGCACGTTGTTGATCTTGTGCGAGCCGGTGTGGTTGAGGTCCTCACGCTTGAGGAACACGCGCGCGCCGCCCGCGTGCTCGGCGAATCGCGGCACCTCGGTGATGGCGGACGGGCGGCCGGCGTAGTGCAGCAGCAGCTCGGCGAGCTCGGCCCGGAACGCCGGGTCGGCCATCGCGTCGGCGTGGGCGACGGCGAGCTCGTCGATCGCCGCGACCAGCGACTCCGGCATGAACCGGCCGCCGAACTCGCCGAAGAACGGCCCGTGCTGGTCGCGCAGGCTGGTGGTGTCGGTCACTTTCCGGCCTCCAGGAACGTCTTGAGTGTCGCCACGGGATCACCGGTGACGAGGGCCTCGCCGATCAGCACCGCATCGGCGCCGGCACCGCGATAGTGGGCGACGTCCTCGGGTGCGAGGACGGCCGACTCCGCGACCTTGATCGCGCCCGCCGGTATCTTCTCGGCCAGACGGCCGAACAGATCCCGATCGAGCTCGAAGGTCGACAGGTCGCGCGCGTTGACGCCGATGAGCTCGGCGCCCAGGTCGGCGGCACGCGCCACCTCGTCGGCCGAGTGGGTCTCGACGAGCGGCGTCATGCCGAGCTCCCGCACGAGACCGTACAGCTCGGCGAGGAGCGGCTGCTCGAGGGCGGCGACGATCAGCAGCACCAGGTCGGCGCCCGCGGCGCGCGCCTCGAGCACCTGATACGGCGTCGCGATGAAGTCCTTGCGCAGGACGGGGACCGAGACGCGCTCGCGCACCGCCGTCAGGTCGCCGAGAGAGCCCTTGAAGCGACGCTGCTCGGTGAGCACGCTGATCGCGGATGCGCCGCCCTGCTCGTAGAGGCCGGCCTGCAGCGCGGGATCCGGGATCGCGGCGAGATCGCCGCGCGACGGGCTGGCGCGCTTGACCTCGGCGATGATCCGCACGATGTCCGCCGGCGCGAGCGCGGCACGCGCGTCGCGTGCGGCCGGCTGCGCCAGAGCGGCGCGCTCGACCTCCGCCAGGGGCCGGGTGAGGCGACGGGTCTCCGCATCCTCCACCGAGCCGGCCGTGAGGTCGGCCAGCAGCGTCAGTGCGCCTTGGGAGCGGACTTGGCGCCGTTGACGCCGTACCCGGCCTTGGTCAGGATCCAGCCGACGATGGGGCCGAGCACAAGAAGGCCGACGCCCACGTAGAAGAGCGTCCACTGGTCGAGGAACAGCGCGACCGTGCCGAGGGTGATCGCGACCAGCATGATGATCACGGCCGTCCAGGCGGCGGGCGAGTGTCCGTGGCCGGGGTCGCCGGTCTGGGTGCTCATGTCGGATGTCTCCTTTGTTACGTGGGTCAGGACGAGTCTATCGGGCACGCGGGACGGGCCCGATTATCGCGATGCCGGATCCGTGGGGTCATCGCCGCGGGACAGGTCGTCCCAGGAGTCGACCGCGTCGAGGGGGGCGGCGGCGTCCCGCGTCGCCCGGGTGTCGGTCGCGTAGCGGCGACCGCCGCGGGTCCAGCGGTGGGCGGTGAGGAGCACCGCGACGCCGGCCGCCGCGATCAGCAGCGCGACGACGATCGTGATCACCGGCCAGGGGGTGGAGGAGGTGCCGAGGACGAGCGCCGCGATGCCCTCCGACCCGGTGATGCCGGTGCGCTCGGTCACCGCCGGCGCCACGGCCGAGACCGGCGGCGCGATGGCGATCGGCGTCACCAGCGCGGCCACGCCGATGCCGAGGGCGACGGCCAGGGCCCCGAGGACGTATCGCAGCACCTTGCCGACGAGGGTGAGCACCAGGCCGAGCGCGAGGGCGGTCAGCATCAGCGGCTGCAGCACCGGAACCGCGGCGGATCCGGTGACGGGCAGGTCGCCGTCCGCGAGGGACGCGACGACCCAGGTCTGCGTGGATCCGATGAGCCCCAGCCCACCGGCCGCGATCAGCGCGACGACGGTGAGCGAGCGCAGGCGCGCGCTCACGCGGGATCGCCGTCCATGCTCAGGTCGGCGGGCACCGCGTGCAGATCGTGGGAGTCGAAGCAGGTGCGGTCGCCCGTGTGGCAGGCGGCGCCGATCTGGTCGACCTTCAGCAGGATCACGTCGCCGTCGCAGTCCAGGCGGGCCTCGACGACCCGCTGGATGTGCCCGGACGTGTCGCCCTTGCGCCAGTACTCCTGTCGCGACCGCGACCAGTACGTCACGCGGCCGGTCGTGAGGGTGCGCCGGAGCGCCTCGTCGTTCAGCCAGGCGAGCATCAGGACCTCGTTGGTGTCCCACTGCTGCACGATCGCGGGGACGAGACCGTCCGCGTTGAAGGTGATCGCCGCGATCCGCTGATCGAGGTCGTCGTCCTGGGTCACCGCGTCACGATCCCTTCTGCGCGCAGGGCGCCCTTGACGTCGTCGATGGTCAGCTGACCCGAGTGGAAGACGCTCGCGGCGAGCACGGCATCGGCACCGGCCTGCACGGCCGGTGCGAAGTGCTCGGCGGCCCCGGCCCCGCCCGAGGCGATGACCGGCACCGAGGAGAGCTCGCGCATGAGGCCGATCAGCTCGAGGTCGAAGCCCTGCTTCGTCCCGTCGGCGTCGATCGAGTTGACCAGCAGCTCGCCCGCCCCGCGCTCGATCGCCTCGCGCGCCCACGCGAGCGCGTCGAGGTCGGTCTCGGTGCGGCCTCCGTGCGTGGTGACGACGAAGCCGGAGGCGGTGCGGGCCGAGCGCTTCACGTCGAGCGAGAGCACCAGCGCCTGGGCGCCGAAGCGGTCGGCGATCTCATCGAGGAGCACCGGGCGGGCGATGGCGGCCGAGTTCACGCCCACCTTGTCGGCCCCCACACCCTGCAGGCGGGCCACATCGTCCGCGGTGCGGACGCCGCCGCCCACGGTGAGCGGGATGAAGACCTGCTCGGCGGTGCGGCGGACGACGTCGTACATCGTCGCCCGCTGGTCGACGGTCGCGGTGACGTCGAGGAAGGTGAGCTCATCGGCGCCCTGCGCGAAGTACTCGCGGGCGAGCTCGACGGGATCCCCCATCTCGCGGAGGTTCTCGAAGTTGACGCCCTTGACGACCTTGCCGGCGGCGACGTCGAGACACGGGATGACGCGGGTCGCGACGCTCATGGTCAGAGCCTCGCGTTGTGGATCGCGGTGACGAGGATCGCGCGGGCCCCGAGCACGTACAGCTCGTCCATGACCTTGTTGACGCCCTTGCGCGGCACCATCACGCGCACGGCGACCCACTCGGGGTCGCGCAGCGGCGACACGGTCGGAGACTCGATGCCCGACGCGATCTCGACGGCGCGGTCGACCAGGGAGGCCGGGAGGTCGTAGTCGAGCATCACGTACTGGCGGGCGACCATCACGCCGCGCAGGCGACGCAGCAGCGTCTCGACCCCGGCGTGCTCGTTCGGTCCCTGGATCAGCACGGCCTCGGACTCGAGGATGACGGGGCCGAACACGTCGAGACCCGCCTGCCGCAGCGTTGTGCCGGTCTCGACGACGTCGGCGATCGCGTCGGCGACGCCGAGGTCGATGGCCGACTCGACCGCACCGTCCAGCGGCACGAGGTCGGCTGCCACGCCGTGGCTGTCGAGGAACGAGTCGACCAGGCCCGGGTAGGACGTGGCGATCCGGATGCCCTCGAGGTCGGCGACACCCTCGAACCGGCCGGGGACCGCGGCGAAGCGGAAGGTCGACCGGGCGAAGCCGAGCGTCTCGATCTCGCGCGCGGGCATCCGCACGTCGAGCAGCAGGTCGCGGCCGGTGATGCCCACATCGAGCGCGCCGAGCGCCACGTAGGTGGCGATGTCGCGCGGACGCAGGAAGAAGAACTCGACGTCGTTGGCGGCGTCGATGAGGTGGAGCTGCTTCGAGTCGCGGCGGCCGGCGTACCCGGCCTCCGCGAGCATCTCGGCGGCGGTCTCGGAGAGGGATCCCTTGTTCGGGACGGCGATGCGGAGCATGGTGGCTTTCAGTGTGGGGTCGACGGGTCCGGAGCGGAGCTCACAGATGTCGGTACACGTCGGCCGGCGTCAGGCCCTTCGCGATCATCATGACCTGAAGGTGGTAGAGCAGCTGCGAGATCTCCTCGGCCGCCTCGTCGTCCGACTGGTACTCCGCGGCCATCCAGACCTCCGCAGCCTCCTCGACGATCTTCTTGCCGATGGCATGCACACCAGCGTCCAGCTGGGCGACGGTGCCGGATCCCTCCGGTCGCGTCTGAGCCTTCTCGCTCAGTTCGGCGAACAGGTCGTCGAAAGTCTTCACCCCTCCAGGTTACCGCCCGCGCGGTGACCTCAGTGACGGTGGGCGGCGGCCGTCTGGCGCAGGCCCCGGATCGCCTCGTCGATGTCGGACGCACCGAACACGGCCGATCCCGCGACGAAGGTGTCGGCGCCTGCCTCGGCAGCCTGCGCGATGGTGTCGGCGCCGATCCCGCCGTCGACCTGCAGCCAGACGTCGGCGCCGCGGCGGCGGGACTCGTCGGCGAGACGACGCAGCTTCGGCATGGTCTCGGGCATAAAGCCCTGTCCTCCGAAGCCCGGCTCGACGGTCATCACGAGGATCTGGTCGAACTCGTGGAGGTGTTCGAACAGCCCGTCGACGTCGGTGCCGGGCTTGACCGCGACGCCCGCGCGCGACCCGATCCCGCGCAGGCGTCGCGCGAGCGCGATCGCGTCGGCCGCGGCCTCGAGATGGAACGTCACCGAGGCGGCACCGAGCTCTGCGTACCCCGGGGCCCAGCGATCCGGGTCCGAGATCATCAGGTGGACGTCGAGGGGCACCGGGCTCGTGGCCTGGATGCGCTCGACCATCTGCGGGCCGAAGGTGAGGTTCGGCACGAAGTGGTTGTCCATAACGTCCACGTGCACGAAGTCGGCGCTCGCGATGCGCGCCAGCTCGGCCTGCATGTTGACGAAATCGGCGGCGAGGATGCTCGGGTTGATGCGGGGGGCGTCCGGGAGGGGCATGCTCTGGATCTCCGGTTCGGGTCAGCGGGTGCGGCGCAGCAGCGCGATGAACATGGCGTCGGTGCCGTGGCGATGGGGCCACAGCTGCGCGTGACCGGTGCCGGACTCGGGCGCGGGGAGATCGATGGCTCCCCGGGAGACACGGCGGAGCACCGCGCGGGCGTCGAGCTCCTCGACCTCGTTGCCGAGCTCCTCGACGATCTGCCTCACGATGGCGGAGGTCTCGGCCAGGTGGGGCGAGCACGTGACATAGGCCACGGTCCCGCCCGGCTTCAGGGCGCCCACGGCCGAGCGGAGCAGCCCCGCCTGGACCGTGGCGAGCTCGGCCACGTCCGAGGGCTGCTTGCGCCAGCGCGCCTCGGGGCGGCGCCTCAGGGCGCCGAGGCCCGTGCAGGGGGCGTCGACGAGGATGCGGTCGTAGGTGCCGGGGCGCTCGTCGGCGAGCTCGCGCCCGTCGCGCTCGTGCACCTCGACCTCCAGCGGCACCGGTGCGATCGCCTTGCGCACGAGACCCGCACGGGCGGGCACCAGCTCGTTGGCCTCGAGAGTCGCGCCGTGCGCGAGCGCGTCGGCGGCGAGCAGTGCGGTCTTGCCGCCGGGGCCGGCGCACAGGTCGAGCCACCGCTCCCCCTCGGCCACCGGCGCGAGGCGCGTGAGCGCCAGCGCGGCGAGCTGGGAGCCCTCGTCCTGCACCCGCACGGTGCCGCCCGAGGCGCGCACAAGCGGCTCGGGGTCGCCCGCGCGCAGGCGGAACCCGACAGGAGAGTACGACGTGCGCGTTCCGTCTGGCTCGGCGAGCCCCGGCAGGGCCGCCATGGTGACGCGCGGCGAGACGTTGTCGGCGTCGAGGAGGTCATCGAGCTCCTCGCCGCGCCCCTCCGCCATCAGCGCCCGGCGCAGGGCCCGGACGATCCACACCGGGTGGGAGGACTCGAGGCCGATCCGCTCGTCGTCCGAGCGGGCCGTGTCGGCCACGCGCGTGAGCCAGTCGCCCGGGTTGTCGCGGGCGATCCGGCGCAGGACGGCGTTGGCGAACCCGGCCGCACCGGATCCGGACGCCTCCCGGGCCAGCTCGACCGACTCGTTGACGGCGGCGTGCGAGGCGACGCGGGTCGCCATCAGCTGGTGGACGCCCAGCCTCAGCGCGTCCAGGACCGCGGGATCGACGGTCGACGGCTCGCGGTCGGCGGCGAGGGCGATGACGGCGTCGTACGTGCCGACGCGTCGCAGGGTGCCGTAGGTCAGCTCGGTCGCGAGCGCCGCATCGCCGCCCGAGAGCCCCGCGCGCTCGAGCTCCCGCGGCAGAAGCAGGTTCGCGTATGCGTCGGCGTCCTGGACGGCCCGCAGCACGTTGTACGCCACGCGGCGAGCGGGCTGGACCTGGCGCCAGGACTTCGCGGCCGGCCGACGGGAGTCGCGCTGCCGCGCGCCAGGCGGGGTGGTGTCCGGGCGGGCTCCCCCGCGGCCCTGACGGCGCGGGCCGCCGTCGCGATGCTCGACCATCACGCCTCTCCCCCCTCCGCGTCGGCGCCGGCGGCGTCGAACACGATCTCGCCGTGCGTGCCGCGCAGCCAGTCGGCGGCGGCCATGGCCGGCTTGCCCGCCGGCTGCACCCGCTCGACGAGGATCGGATCCGTCGCCGTTCCGACGAGGAATCCGCCCTTCGCCGGCGCGACGGCCCCCGGAGGAAGCGCGTCGGCGCCCTCCGCGGCGCGGGCGGCCAGGATCTTCACCCGCGCGCCGTCGAGCAGGGTGTGCGCCCCCGGCTCCGGGGTGACCCCGCGATAGCGATCGAGCACGCGCTCGGCGGGCTCCGCCCAGTCGAGCAGCCCGTCGTCGATGGTGAGCTTCGCGGCGTGAGTCGCCTCGCCCTCCTGGGGCATCGCCACGGCCGAGCCGTCGGCGATCCCCCGCACGACGTCGACGAGCAGGCCGGCGCCGCTGTCGGCGAGAGCGTCGAGGACGTCGCCCGCGGTCGCCTCGAGCGGCACCTCGTACTCGAGCACGTCGAACACATCGCCCGCGTCGAGCTCGGCGACGAGCTGGAACACCGCGGCGCCCGTCACCCGGTCGCCGGCCATCAGAGCGCGCTGGACGGGAGCCGCACCGCGCCAGCGCGGCAGCAGCGAGAAGTGGAGGTTGATCCACCCGTGGGGCGGCAGCGACAGCAGCGGCTCGCGCACCAGCCCGCCGTAGGCGACCACCACGGCGAGGTCGGCGCCCAGCGCCTCGATCTGCGCGGTGGCGTCGGCGTCCAGGCGCGAGGCCTTGATCAGCGGCAGGCCGAGCTCTTCGGCCGCGGCGGCCACCGGCGAGGGCGTCAGGACCCGCTTGCGGCCCAGGGGCGCGTCGGGTCGCGTCACGACGGCGGCGATGTCGAAGCCCGCGGCATGCAGCGCACGCAGCGACGGCACGGCGACCCGCGGGGTGCCGGCGAACACGATCCGCAATCCGGATGTCAGAGCGGTCACAGATCTCCTGTCCTACGGCCACGCGGCAGCGCGCAGCGCGCGGATCCGGGGCTTTTCACAACTCCGGCTCGACGATGTCGAGCCTGGTCGTGAGTATATTCCGCGGCGCCCGGGACTTCGCCGGACCGCGGCGCGCGGAGCGGGCGTTCACGGCCTCGGTCACGACGGATGCCCGAAGGCTCGCGGCGACCGCGGCACCTCGCGCGTAGTCGAAGCGCACCAGGGCGCGGGCACCCGGCCAGCCCTGGCGGTCGATCGGCACCGGGCCCAGCACGGCGTCCGGGGTGAGCTCGGGGACATCGGCGCGCAGCGTCGCCAGCGCGCGGTCGACCGCGGGAGCGTCGCCCTCCACCCGGGCCACACGCGCCGTCGGCGGCATCCGCAGCGGTGCGCGGTCCTGCAGCTCGGCGCGGGCGTATGCGGCCTGCGTCCACGTCGCGAGGGCGCGGGCCACCGCGCCGTCCACGCCGGCGAGGTGGACGGGGGCATCCGTCGCGGCGAGGGCGGCCGCGTTGGACCACCAGCGCAGGCAGGATTCGCCGATGCGGAGGTCCGGCGCCTGCAGCATGCGGTCGCCGTCCAGCAGCAGCACCGCCCGGTAGCCGCCCTCGGCGATCGGCTCGGCGCCGCGGGTCGCGACGACCAGGGCGGGGCGGGCGTCGACGGCGATGACCTGGTGCGTGCCGTCGGCCACGATCACCCGGGCGCCGGCGAAGGCGCGCCCGAGGTCGTCCGCCGTGCGCTCGCTGCCCGAGGACGCGAGCCGCACGCGCACCGACGAGCACTGCGCGCAGGCCCAGGCATTGGCCGCGCGACCGCACCACGTGCAGACGGGCACGGCTCCGCGGCCCTTGGCATGGAGCGGGCCGCCGCAATGTGCGCAGCGCGCCGGCGTGCGGCAGTCGGCGCACACGAGGGTCGGCGCGTACCCCGGGCGCGAGACCTGCACGAGCACCGGCCCCTCCGCGAGGGCGTCGCGCACCGCCCGGAACGCGGCCGAGGGGATCCGCGTCCCCGGGGTCTCGCTCTCGTTCGTGGCGCTCAGCACCACCTTCGGCGCGTATCGGCGGGCGGCGGGGACGTCCTCCACCCACCCGATCGCGACCAGGCGCTCGACATCGGATGTGCGCGTGTGCCCCGCCAGCAGCAGCGCCGGCTTCGAGCCGGTCACGGGATCGGCCAGCTCCTGGCGCACGAGCGCGGCGTCGCGCGCGTGCACATAGGGCGCCAGCGGCTCCTCGAAGAGCGGATCGCCGTCGTCCCAGATGGCGATGAGACCGGGATCGGCCACCGGCGAGTACACCGCCGAGCGGTTGCCGATCACGACCGCCGGGGCGTCCTCGAGGGTCCGCAGGAACGCCCGGCAGCGCTCGGGCCCCGTGCGCTGGGCGTCGAGGCGCACCACGGCATCATCCGGCAGGGTATCCAGCAGCGCGGCATGGAGCAGGTCGAGGTCGCGGTAGTCCGGCACCGCGAGCACCGCGGAGCGACCGCCGGCGAGCGTGGCCGTCGCCGCGGCGGCGAACACCGCGGTCCAGGCCGGACGCGCGCCCTCGAGACGAGCGGGAGCGTCGAGGGCGACGCGCCCGCCTCCCGCGAGCCGCTCCGCGAGGCCCGGGAAGGCGTCCAGGACGGCGTGGGCGGCCAGGAGGCTCTCGCCCGACACCACCGGCGCCTGCTGCCTCTCCCCCGCGAGCCACTGCTTCTCGACGCGCACCTGACGCTTGGGGATGGCCAGGCGGAGGATGTCGATCGCCGAGCCCGCCGCCCGGTCGGCGGTGCGCCGGGCGAGCGTGTAGAGCCGCTGCGGCAGGACCTCGGCGGCCGACACCACCGCGTCGAGCTCGGACAGCGGGCGGTCGCCGTCCGCCTCGTCGGCGACCTCCACGATGTAGCCGTCGACCACCCGGCCCGCCGTGCGCAGCGGCGCCTTGACGCGGACCCCCGGCACGGCCTCCGCGTCGAGTGCCGCGGGGATGGCGTAGTCGAACAGGCGGTCGAGCTGCGGCAGCGGAGAATCGATCAGCACGCGCGCGATGCGGCGCGACTCGCCCGTCTCCATCCGCGGTCCCGCTGCGGCCGGCTCGGTCAGAGACCGGCGGCGCGACGCAGCTCGTCGACGCGGTTGGTCTGCTCCCAGGTGAACTCGGGCAGCTCGCGACCGAAGTGGCCGTACGCGGCCGTCTGAGCGTAGATCGGGCGCTTCAGGTCGAGCTGCTCGATGATCGCCGCGGGGCGCAGGTCGAACACCGAGGTGATCGCCGCGATGATGGCGTCGTCCGACACGGCGCCCGTGCCGAAGGACTCGACGTAGAGGCCGACGGGGTTGGCCTTCCCGATCGCGTAGGCGATCTGCACCTCGAGACGGTCGGCGAGACCCGCGGCGACCGCGTTCTTCGCGACCCAGCGCATGGCGTAGGCGGCCGAGCGGTCGACCTTGGAGGGATCCTTGCCGCTGAATGCGCCACCGCCGTGGCGCGCCGCGCCGCCGTAGGTGTCGATGATGATCTTGCGTCCCGTGAGGCCCGCATCGCCCTTGGGGCCGCCCGTGACGAACGGACCGGCCGGATTGATGTAGAGCTTGGGCGCGTCGAAATCGAGGCCCGTCTGCTCGAGCACCGGGCGGATGACGCGCGCCTCGATCTCGTCGCGGATCTCCTCCTGCGTCAGCTTCGGGTGGTGCTGCGTCGAGACGACCACGGCGTCGACCGTCTTCGGCGTGAAGCCGTCGTAGCCGAGGGTCACCTGCGTCTTGCCGTCGGGGCGCAGGAACGGCATCTCGCCGTTGCGCCGCACCTCGGTGAGGCGCTCGGCGAGGCGATGCGCCGTCCACGCGGCCATCGGCATGAGCTGCGCGGTCTCGTTCGCGGCGAAGCCGAACATGATGCCCTGGTCGCCCGCACCGAGCTGCTCGTACGCGTCCGAGGAGCCGTCGCGCGTCTCGAGCGCCTTGTCGACTCCGGCGGCGATATCGCCCGACTGCTCGCCGATCGACACGCTCACGCCGCAGGAGTCGCCGTCGAAGCCCATGTCGCTCGACGTGTAGCCGATGCGGTTGATGACCCCGCGGACGATCGCGGGGATCTCGACGTACGCGTCCGTGCGGATCTCGCCCGCGACGTGCACGAGGCCCGTGGTGACGAGGGTCTCGACCGCGACCCGGCTCTCCGGATCCTTCGCGATCAGGCCGTCGAGGATGCTGTCCGAGATCTGGTCGCAGATCTTGTCGGGGTGACCCTCGGTGACGGACTCGGACGTGAACAGGCGAAGGCTCATGGGTGCTCCTAGGAGAGTCGAACTGAGCAGCTCTGGGGGCGCAGGTCGGGGTGAGCAGAAGAAAAGGTGGCCGCCGCCATTATGGCGGCGACCACCGACACAGGTGTCCCGCGATTACTCGACGTGACGCAGGCGCAGCTTGTCCTGGTGGATCTCGTGCAGCGCGATGGTCAGCGGCTTGTCCTCGACCGACGAGTCGACCAGCGGGCCCACGTTGTCGAACAGGTTCCCCTCGTGGAGATCCGTGTAGTAGTCGTTGATCTGACGGGCGCGCTTGGCGCCGTAGATGACCAGCTGGTACTTCGAGTCGACCTTGCCCAGCAGCTCGTCGATGGGCGGGTCGATGATGCCCTTGTTCTCCGTGGTCATGCGCAACCTCCTGGTTCGGCGACGGTTCGTCGCGAGAGAAATGTGAGCAGAGCGCGACAGATCAGCGCTCGGAAGCCTGAGCCAAGTCTACGACCTGCTGCGCGGCGGTGGCGACGTCCTCGTTCACGATGTGGAAGTCGAACTCGCTCTGGGCCGCCAGCTCGACGCGGGCGGTGCGCAGACGGCGCGCGCGCTCCTCCTCGTCCTCGGTCCCACGGCCGACCAGACGCTGGACGAGCTCGTCCCAGCTCGGAGGCAGCAGGAACACCAGCGAGGCCCGCGGATCCGCCGCGCGCACCTGCCGCGCGCCCTGCAGATCGATCTCGAGCAGCACGGTGCGCCCCTTGTCCAGGGCCTCCTCGATCGGGCCGCGCGGGGTGCCGTAGCGGTGCTTGTTGTGCACCACCGCGTGCTCGAGAAGCTCGTCCTCGGCGATCATCCGGTCGAACTCGGCGTCGTCCACGAAGAAGTAGTGGACACCGTCGATCTCGCCCGGACGCGGCGCGCGTGTTGTGGCCGACACCGAGACGAGGATGTCGGGATTGTCCTCGCGGATCCTCGCCGACACCGTGCCCTTGCCGACCGCCGTCGGGCCGGCGAGCACCAGCAGGCGACTGCGGCCCGGGCGAGGCACGGGCTCGGGCGAGCGCGAGTCGAGCCATGCCTCGAGCGCCGCGCGCTGACGGCTGCCGAGACCGCCGAGGCGCTTGACGGGCGAGATGCCGAGCTCGGCCAGGATCCGATCCCGCTTCCCCTCGCCGATGGCCGGCAGCGCGGTGAGGAAGTCCGGCACGCGCAGCGTGCCCGCAGGCGACGCCGGATCGGCCGCAGCGCGGCGCAGCACCTCCTGCGGCGTCACGACGCGGGTGCTCAGGTCGCGCTTGAGCGACGCGCGGGCGCGGCGCGCCGCGACGGCGCGCCGGGACGCGGCCGCGCGATCGACCTCGGGCGGTCGCTGAGCGGATCGGGATCCGGTCTCGGTGGCGTCAGACATCCGTGCTCCCCTCGATGGGCGGATACGCGGCAGCGGCCGCGGTGATCGCGTCGACGATGCCCGTGGGCCCCGCAGCCAGCACGCTGCGGCTCTCGCTGGCGATGACGGCCGGCGCCATGGCGCCGTAGACGTCGACGAGCTGCTGCGGGCTCGCGCCCTGGAAGCCGAAGCCCGGCGCGAGGATCGGGGCGGCCGGCGTGAACGGGGCAAGACCCGCCTCGTCCCAGTCGACGGTCGCGCCGATGACGAAGCCGAGGCTCCCCCATTCGCCCGCCGCGGCGTCCTGGGCGTTCCGCGCCGACACCTGCGCGACGACGTCGGCCGAGACCGTCGCCCCCGCCGCGGTGGTCGCGCGCTGGAGGCTCGTGGCCTCCGGGTTGCTGGTGGCGGCCAGGACGAACACTCCCTTGCCGTGACCCCCGGCGAGGTCGAAGGTTCCCGAGAGAGCCCCGACCCCCAGGTAGGGGCTCACCGTGAGGGCGTCCGCCTCGAGTGCCGAGCCCGGCGTCAGCCAGGCGGCCGCGTACGCGTCCATCGTCGAGCCGATGTCGCCGCGCTTGGCGTCGGCGATCGCGAGCACGTCCGCGGCGCGCGCGGCGGCGAGCACGTCCTCGAGCGCGGCGAGGCCGGCCGATCCGTGCCGCTCGAAGAACGACACCTGGGGCTTCACGAAGCCCACCCGGCCCGCCGCCGCCTCGACGACCCGCAGGCCGAACTCGCGCGCGCCCGCCGCATCGATGCTCAGCCCCCAGGCCGCCAGAAGCGGCTCGTGGGGGTCGATGCCCACGCAGAGGTGCCCGTGCCGCGCGATGGCGGCACGGGCGCGCTCTCCGAACGAGTTCGTCACACGGCCCCCGCGACGAGGCGATGCTCGCGCTCGATGGCGTACTCCTGCAGGCTCTTCACCTCGAAGCCGTCGTGCATGGTCTCCATCGCGCTCACCGCAGCTCCGACCGTCGCGATCGTGGTGAACAGCGCCTTGTCGCCGCCCACCGCCGCCGCACGGATCTCGTAGCCGTCGGCGCGGGCCGACGTGCCGCTCGGGGTGTTGACGATGATGTCGACACGACCGGCGTTGATGAGGTCGACGATGTTCTCGCCGCCGCCCGACTGCGTCTCGCTGTACTTGCCGACGACCTCGGCGCGGATGCCGTTGCGGAGCAGGATCTCGGCCGTGCCCTCGGTCGCCAGGATCGAGAACCCGAGCTGCTGCAGGCGGTGCGCCGGGAGCAGGACGTCGCGCTTGTCGGAGTCGGCGACCGAGATGAACACCGTGCCCGAGAGCGGGATGCCGCCGTAGGCGGCCGCCTGGCTCTTCGCGAAGGCGGTCGGGAAGTCGCGGTCGATGCCCATGACCTCGCCGGTCGAGCGCATCTCCGGACCGAGGACTGAGTCGACGATGTGACCCTCCTTGGTGCGGAACCGCTTGAACGGCAGCACGGCCTCCTTGACGGAGACGGGCGAGTCGAGCGGGACGCGGGATCCGTCCACCTCGGGCAGCAGGCCCTCGGTCTTCAGCGCGTCGATCGTCTCGCCGGCCATGATGCGCGAGGCGGCCTTGGCGAGCGGGATGCCCAGCGCCTTCGACACGAACGGCACCGTGCGGCTCGCACGGGGGTTCGCCTCGATGACGTAGAGGACACCGGCGCTGATCGCGAACTGCACGTTCAGCAGACCGCGCACGCCCACGCCCTGGGCGATGGCGAGGGTCGCCTCGCGCACCCGGTCGATCTCGGTGCGGCCGAGCGACATCGGGGGCAGGGCGCAGCTCGAGTCGCCGGAGTGGATGCCGGCCTCCTCGAGGTGCTCCATCACGCCGCCGATGTAGAGCTCGTGTCCGTCGTAGAGGGCGTCGACGTCGATCTCGACGGCGTCGTCCAGGAAGCGGTCCACGAGCAGCGGCGCATCCTCGCCGATGATCGCGTGCTCCGCGATCCGGACGAAGTAGTCGCGCAGGCTCGCGGTGTCGTAGACGATCTCCATGCCGCGGCCGCCGAGCACGAAGCTCGGGCGGACGAGCACGGGGTACCCGATCTCCTCGGCGATGCGCACGGCCTCGGCCTCGTTGGTCGCGGTGCCGTTGCGCGGCGCGACGAGGCCGCCGCGGTCGAGGATCTCGCCGAACAGCTTGCGGTCCTCTGCGAGGTCGATCGCCGCCGGGCTGGTGCCCAGGATCGTGTAGCCGGCCTGCTCGATGCCCTTCGCCAGGGCGAGGGGGGTCTGTCCGCCGAGCTGGCAGACGACGCCGTAGATCTCGCCCGACTGCGCCTCCGCGTGGAGCACCTCGAGCACGTCCTCGAGCGTCAGCGGCTCGAAGTACAGACGGTCGGAGGTGTCGTAGTCGGTCGACACGGTCTCGGGGTTGCAGTTGACCATGATGGTCTCGTAGCCCGCCGCCGAGAGCGCGAAGGACGCGTGCACGCACGAGTAGTCGAACTCGACGCCCTGACCGATGCGGTTCGGGCCCGAGCCGATGATGACGATCTTCTTGCGGTCAGAGGGCGTGACCTCGGACTCGAAGTCGTAGCTCGAGTAGTGGTACGGCGTGGCAGCCGGGAACTCGCCGGCGCAGGTGTCGACCGTCTTGAAGACCGGGCGCAGACCCAGCTCGTGACGGATCGCGCGCACCTCGGTCTCGCCCTGTCCGCGCAGCTGCGCGATCTGGGCGTCCGAGAAGCCGTGCTCCTTGGCGAGGCGCACCACACGCTCGTCCAGGTCGTCGGCAGCGGCCACGATCTCGGCGACCTCGTTGATGAGGACGATCTGATCCAGGAACCACGGGTCGATCGCGGTGGCCTCGAACGCCTGCTCGATGGTCGCGCCCTTGCGCAGCGCCTGCTGCACGAGCACGATACGGCCGTCGGTCGGGATCCGCGACTGCTCGAGCAGCTGCTCGACGGTGCGGCTCTCGTCGCCCCAGTGGAAGCTGGAGCCGCGCTTCTCGATCGAGCGCAGGGCCTTCTGCAGCGCCGTGGCGTAGTTGCGGCCGATCGCCATGGCCTCGCCCACCGACTTCATGGTGGTCGTGAGCGTGGGGTCGGCGGCCGGGAACTTCTCGAATGCGAAGCGCGGCACCTTCACAACGACGTAGTCGAGCGTGGGCTCGAACGATGCGGGCGTCACCTTGGTGATGTCGTTGGGGACCTCGTCGAGGCGGTAGCCGAGGGCGAGCTTCGCGGCGAGCTTCGCGATCGGGAACCCCGTGGCCTTCGACGCGAGCGCCGAGGAGCGCGAGACGCGCGGGTTCATCTCGATGACGATGATCCGGCCGTTCTCCGGGTTCACCGCGAACTGGATGTTGCAGCCGCCCGTGTCGACTCCCACGGCCCGGATGATCTCGATGCCGATGTCGCGCAGCTTCTGGTACTCGCGGTCGGTGAGGGTCAGCGCCGGGGCGACCGTGATCGAGTCGCCCGTGTGGACGCCGACCGGGTCGACGTTCTCGATCGAGCAGACGACGACCGTGTTGTCGGCCGTGTCGCGCATGAGCTCGAGCTCGTACTCCTTCCAGCCGAGGATCGACTCCTCGAGGAGCACCTCGGTCGTGGTCGACTCGCGCAGACCCTGGCCGGCGATGCGGCGGAGGTCGTTCTCGTCGTAGGCGAAGCCCGAGCCGAGACCGCCCATGGTGAAGGACGGACGCACGACCAGCGGGTAGCCGAGCTCCTCGGCGCCGGCGAGCACCTCGTCCATCGTGTGCGCGATCACGCTGCGCGCGACGTCGGCACCGGACTCGATGACGAGCTCCTTGAAGATCTGGCGATCCTCGCCCTTGCGGATGGCGTCGACCTTCGCGCCGATCAGCTCGACGTCGTACTTCTCGAGGATGCCGCGCTCGTGCAGGGCCATCGCCGCGTTCAGAGCGGTCTGGCCGCCCAGGGTCGGCAGGATCGCGTCCGGCTTCTCCTTGGCGATGATCGACTCGATGACCTCGGGGGTGATCGGCTCGATGTACGTGGCGTCGGCGAAGTCGGGGTCGGTCATGATCGTGGCCGGGTTCGAGTTCACGAGGATGACGCGGACGCCCTCCTCGCGGAGCACGCGGCACGCCTGGGTGCCGGAGTAGTCGAACTCGCACGCCTGACCGATGACGATCGGGCCCGATCCGATGACGAGGACGGACTGGATGTCGTCGCGCTTAGGCATTCGCGTCCTTCTTGCTGATGTGGTCGACCACCATGTCCTTGAAGCGGTCGAAGAGGTAGTTGGCGTCGTTGGGACCGCCGGCGGCCTCCGGGTGGTACTGCACCGAGAAGGCGGGGATGTCGAGGGCGCGCAGGCCCTCCACGACGTCGTCGTTGAGGCCCACGTGGCTGACCTCGACCCGGCCGTAGCCGGCGGGGCTGGTGAACTCGCCCTCGATGGGCGCGTCGACCGCGAAGCCGTGGTTGTGGGCGGTGATCTCGACGCGACCGGTCAGCTTGTCCTTGACCGGCTGGTTGATGCCGCGGTGGCCGAACGGCAGCTTGTAGGTGCCGAGACCCAGGGCGCGCCCGAGCAGCTGGTTGCCGAAGCAGATGCCGAAGAACGGCAGGCCCTCGTCGAGGACGCCGCGCAGCAGCTGCACGTGGCCCTCGGAGGCCGCGGGATCGCCGGGGCCGTTCGAGTAGAAGACCGCGACCGGGTCGATTGCGAGCACCTGCTCCTTCGTCACCGACTGGGGCAGCACGTGCACCTCGAAGCCGCGGCGGGCGAGGTTGTTCACCGTCGCCTGCTTGATGCCGAGGTCGATGACCGCGAGGTTGCCGATCTTCTCGCCCTCGGCGTCGGTCACGGCGGCGACCTCGACCGAGACCTGGCTCGAGAGGTTCTGGCCCGCCATCTGCGGCGCCTCGGTGACGATGCGCAGCTGCTCGTCGGGGTCGATGGCCGCGGCCTCGCCCGAGAACACGCCGCCGCGCATGCTGCCCGCGGAGCGGATGTGGCGCGTGATGGCGCGCGTGTCGATGCCGCTGATGCCGACGATGCCGTCGCGCTCGAGGGCGTCGTCGAGCGACTCCTCGGCGCGCCAGCTCGACACCACGCGCGAGGGGTCGCGCACGATGTAGCCGGCGACCCAGACGCGTCGGGACTCCGGGTCCTCGGTGTTCACACCGGTGTTGCCGATGTGCGGGGCCGTCTGCAGCACGATCTGGCCGGCGTAGGACGGGTCGGTCAGGGTCTCCTGGTACCCGGTCATGCCGGTGGTGAAGACCACCTCGCCGAGGGTGGTGCCGACGGCGCCGAAGGCGCTGCCGACGTAGCGTGTGCCGTCTTCGAGGACGAGGACCGCGCCCTCTCTGTCGAGCAGGGACGAGCGGTCGAGGAGCGATGTCATCGCTGTGCTCCCATCTGGGTGGAATCGGAGGTCGTCGGCAGGTTCTGGATCGCGGCCACGAGGGCGTCCGGATCCGCGTCCTGCAGACGCACGTAGGTGTCGCAGATCGTGTGGTCGTCGGCGGCCCATGCGATCAGCACGAGCCCGTCGCTCTCGACCACGCGATCGATGGTCCAGGTCGCGCGGCCGGCGCCGCGGAGGCGGTCGGACGCGAGGAACAGGGTGGGCTCGCCGGGCAGGTCGAGGGCCACGCCCTCGTCGGTCACGGTGACCGCGACCCGGGAGCGGAACGCGAGGTGCGTCACGTTCAGGCGGTCGAGCGGCGCGTCGTGGCGCGTGGTCGCGACGTAGAGCCCGGTGAAGCGGGCGAGGATCGCACCGCGCGCCTCCCCGACCGGCGCGACGATGGCCGCGTCGCGTCGCGATCGTCGTCGCCATCCCCACGCCATCGATCCGATGGCCGCGACGGCCAGCAGGGCGAACAGCAGGGCCGCGATCTCCTGGCTCATGCGCGCACCTCCTCGACGAGCATGCCGTCGGCGACGGTCGCGTAGCCGCGGTGGATGGTCCACTGCACCCGGCCCGGCAGCTCGCGCCCGAGGTAGGGCGAGTTCTCGCTGCGCCCTCGGAGGTCGGCCTTCGTGAAGGTGCCGGCGATCGAGGGGTCGTACAGCGCCAGCTCGGCGGGCTGTCCGGCCTCCAGCGGCGTGCCGTGACCCGCCAGACGGCCGATGCGCGCCGGCGTCGACGACATCACCCGGGCGACGTCGGCCCAGCCGATCAGGCCGGTCTCGACCATCGACTGGTGCACGACCCGCAGGGCGCTCTCGAGCCCCACCATGCCGTTCGCGGCCGCCTGCCACTCGCACGCCTTGACCTCGGCCGGGTGCGGCGCGTGGTCGGTGGCGACGATGTCGATGGTGCCGTCGGCCAGGCCCTCGCGCACGGCCTGCACGTCCTCGGCGGTGCGCAGCGGCGGGTTGACCTTGAAGCGGGGGTCGTAGTCCCGCACCAGCTCGTCGGTGAGGAGCAGGTGATGGGGCGTGACCTCGGCCGTGACGTCGATGCCGCGCTTCTTGGCCCAGCGGATGATGTCGACGGATCCGGCGGTCGAGAGGTGGCAGACGTGCAGGCGCGAGCCGACGTGCTCGGCGAGGAGCACGTCGCGGGCGATGATCGACTCCTCGGCGACGGCCGGCCAGCCGGCGAGCCCGAGCTCGGCCGAGACGACGCCCTCGTTCATCTGGGCGCCCTCCGTCAGGCGCGGGTCCTGCGCGTGCTGGGCCACAACGCCCTCGAAGGCCTTCACGTACTCGAGGGCGCGGCGCATGATGAGCGGGTCGAAGACGCAGAAGCCGTCGTCCGAGAAGACGCGGACGCGCGCGCGGGAGTCGGCCATCGCGCCGAGCTCGGCGAGCCGCTCGCCCTTCTGACCGACGGTGACCGCGCCGATGGGCTGCACGGTGGCGTACCCGGCGGCTTCGCCGAGGGCGAGCTCCTGCTCGACCACGCCCGCCACGTCGGCGACGGGCGAGGTGTTGGGCATCGCGAACACGGCCGTGAAGCCGCCCGCGGCGGCGGCGCGCGTGCCGGTCAGGATCGTCTCGCTCGCCTCGTAGCCCGGCTCGCGCAGGTGGGTGTGCAGATCGACGAGCCCGGGCAGCGCGATCAGGCCGTCCGCGTCGATCCGGGTCGCGCCCGCGCGGCTGAGGCCGGTGCCGACCTCCGCGATCCGCCCGTCCTCGACGATCAGGTCGGCGCGGTCGCCGCCCTCGATGGCAGCTCCGGTGATGAGGAACGTCTCGCTCATCGCTCCTCCTCCGTGGTTGCAGTGTTCTGGCCGGTCAGCAGCAGATACAGGACCGCCATCCGAACGGAGACGCCCGCCTTGACCTGCTCGAGCACCGTCGAGCGGGGCGAATCCGCGGCCTCCGCGCAGATCTCCAGGCCGCGATTCATGGGCCCGGGGTGCATAACAATGGTACCGTCCGGCAGGCCGGCGAGGCGACGGGCGTCGAGCCCCCATCGCCGCGAATACTCCCGCTCAGAAGGGAAATACGACGCATTCATGCGCTCCAGCTGGATGCGCAGCATCATCAGGGCGTCGGGCTCCTCGGCGATGGCCTTGTCGAGGTCGTAGCGGACCGTCACCGGCCACGCCGAGATGTCCTGCGGGAGCAGCGTCGGCGGCGCCACGAGCGTGACGTCGGCGCCGAGGGTGTGCAGCAGCCAGACGTTGGAGCGCGCCACGCGGGAGTGCAGGATGTCGCCGACGACGGCCACGCGGAATCCGGCGAGGTCGCGACCGCGGCTGTCGGCGCCGTACCGGCGCTTGCGCATCGTGAAGGCGTCGAGCAGCGCCTGGGTGGGGTGCTCGTGCGTGCCGTCGCCCGCGTTGACGACGCCGGCCTCGATCCATCCGCTGGTCGCGAGCGTCCGGGGAGCCCCGGAGGCGCTGTGGCGGATGACGACGGCGTCGGCGCCCATGGCCTGGAGCGTCTGCGCGGTGTCCTGCAGGCTCTCGCCCTTCGACACGCTCGACCCCTTGGCCGCGAAGTTGATCACATCGGCCGAGAGGCGCTTCGCCGCGGCCTCGAACGAGATGCGGGTGCGGGTCGAGTCCTCGAAGAAGAGGTTCACGACCGTCTTGCCGCGCAGCGTCGGAAGCTTCTTGACCTCGCGCGACTGCGTGTCGGCCATGTCCTCGGCGACATCGAGGATCCGGATGGCGTCCTCGCGCGTCAGCGTGCGCGTGTCGAGCAGGTGCCTCATCGCGCCTCGCCCCCGTCGGTCTCCGGTGCCCCGGTGTTCGATGCGGCGATGTCGGATGCGGCGACGGCGGAAGCGACGGGCGACTCGATCGAGACCTCGTCGGCCGCGCCGTCCACCTCGGAGAGGCGGACGTTGACGCGCTCGGATCGCGCGGAGGGCAGGTTCTTGCCCACGAAGTCCGGGCGGATCGGCAGTTCGCGGTGTCCGCGGTCGACCAGGATCGCCAGGCGCACGGCGGCGGGTCGGCCGATGTCGTTCAGCGCGTCGAGCGCGGCGCGGATGCTGCGGCCCGAGAAGAGCACGTCGTCGACGAGCACGACAACCTTGCCGTCGATGCCGCCGGCCGGGATCTGCGTCGGCTGGGGCGTGCGGGTGGGGTGCTTCGCCAGGTCGTCGCGGTACATCGTCACGTCGAGCGCCCCCACGGCCACGGGTGCACCGGCGAAGCGCTCGATGAGCGCGGCGAGGCGGTGCGCGAGCGTGACGCCGCGTGTGGGGATGCCGAGCAGGATCAGATCGTCGGGGCCCCGGTTGGACTCGAGGATCTCGTGAGCGATCCGAGTCAGGGCTCGAGCGATGTCGGCGTCATGCAGCACTGTCCGCTGGAACTCAGGGCGCGTGCTCATGGGCCTCTCCCTTCTCCGCCTCACAGGACGGTGTTAAAGGTGCAGGTGCCTCCAGCATACCGGCCGCACAACGCCGAACGGACCGGATCCTGAGGATCCGGTCCGTTCGAGGCGGACGGTGTCAGCTGGAGCGCGAGATCCGCGCGAGCACGCCGTGGACGAACGCGCCGGAGTCGTCGGTCGAGAACTCCTTGGCGAGCTCGACGGCCTCGTCGATGGCCACCGCGGTCGGGACCGCGTCGTTGTAGAGGATCTCCCACGTCGCGATGCGCAGCAGCGCCCGGTCGACGGCGGGCATCCGGTCGATCTTCCAGTCGCGGCTGTGGGTGGAGATCTGCTCGTCGATCTCGGAGGCGGCATCGATCACGCCGTCGACGATCTCGCGCGCGTACAGCCAGGAGGCCTGGCGGGCGGGCTCGGACGACGCGCGCTTGGCCTCGGCCGCCAGCGCGACAGCGAGGTCGTCGCCGCGGACGTCGGCCGAGAACAGGATGTCGAGGGCGCGCTTGCGCGCCTTGGTGCGGGCGCTCACGCGCTCACTTCTCGCGGCCGAGGTACTCGCCGGTGCGGGTGTCGACCTTGACGCGCGTCCCCTGCTCGACGAACAGCGGCACCTGGATCTCGGCGCCGGTCTCGACGGTGGCGGGCTTGGTGCCGGCCGACGAGCGGTCGCCCTGCAGACCCGGCTCCGTGTACGTGATCTCGAGGATCACCGAGGCGGGGAGGTCGACGTACAGCGGCGTGCCGTCGTGCAGCGCGATGGTGACCTCCTGGTTCTCGAGGAGGAAGTTCGCGGCGTCGCCGACCGTGGCGGCCGGGACGGTGACCTGGTCGTAGTCCTTCTGGTCCATGAAGACGAAGTTCTCGCCGTCGTTGTACAGGTACGAGTAGTCACGACGGTCGACGTTCTGGATGTCCACCTTGGCGCCGGCGTTGAAGGTGCGGTCGACGACCTTGCCCGAGACGACGTTCTTCAGCTTGGTGCGCACGAACGCGCCGCCCTTGCCCGGCTTGACGTGCTGGAACTCCACCACGTTCCAGAGCTGGGAGTCGATGCTGAGCACGACGCCGTTCTTGATGTCTGCGGTGGATGCCATGTGGGATTCCATTCGTTCGATTGAGTCGCGCGGATCGCGCGCAAGTGCGTGGCCCTGACGGCCGAGAGCCGATCCTACCGCCTCGCCCCGAGGCTCTCCCCAGAGAGCGGCCGCCCGCCGCCGCGGCGCGTCAGCGTCCGTCGCGGCCGGTCGAGATGATGCGCCCCTGATCCTCGGCGCCGATCTCCTGATAGGCGGCGAAGAGCAGCGACTCATCGGGGGCCTGGAAGACCGTCGGCTTGGCGATGTCGTCGAGCAGGATGAACCGGAGCATGCCGCCCCGCGACTTCTTGTCGCGCTGCATCGTGGCCAGCAGGGTCTGCCAGGCGCCCGCGCGGTAGCTCGTCGGCAGGCCGAGCAGCTCGAGCACCCGGCGGTGACGGTCGACCGCCGCGTCCGACAGGCGCCCCGCGAGGCGAGACAGCTCGGCGGCGTAGACCATGCCCACCGAGACCGCCGCGCCGTGACGCCAGCGGTAGCGCTCGGCGTGCTCGATCGCGTGCGCGAGGGTGTGCCCGTAGTTGAGGATCTCGCGCAGGCCCGCCTCGCGGAAGTCCTCGCCCACGACGTTCGCCTTCATCTGGATGGCGAGCTCGATGGTGCGGCGGAACTCGGCCGTGGTGACGTCGACGGCGCGCACCGGGTCGGCCTCGACGATGTCGAGGATCTCCGGGTAGTAGATGAAGCCCGCCTTCACCACCTCGGCGTAGCCGGCAAGGATCTCGTTCTCCGGCAGGGTGACGAGCAGGTCGAGGTCGCAGATCACCGCGCGCGGCGCCCAGAAGGCTCCCACGAGGTTCTTGCCCTCGGCGGTGTTCACGCCGGTCTTGCCGCCGACGGCCGCATCGACCATCCCGAGCACCGTGGTAGGGACCTGGACGATCTCGACCCCGCGCAGCCAGCTGGCCGCGACGAAGCCGGCGAGGTCGGTGACCGCCCCGCCGCCGAAGCCGACGATCGCGTCGGTGCGGGTGAAGTCCGCCTGTCCGAGGATCTGCCAGCAGAAGGCGGCCACCTCGATGCGCTTGCCCGCCTCGGCATCCGGCACCTCGGCGAGCAGCACCTCGCGCGAGCCGTCTGCCATCAGGGTCTCGCGGAGCATGGAGGCCTGCGCCGAGAGGGTCGGCGGGTGGATGATCAGCACCTTGCGGGCGCCCGCGGGCAGCGCGGCGCCCACCCGGCCCACGATGCCGTGGCCGACGGTGATGTCGTACCCGGGTGTGCCCGCGACGTGGATGACGGTATCTCCCGTGGTCTGCTCAGCGCTCATCGTCGCTCTCCTTCTCGTCGTCCAGGTCTTCGCCCGCGATGTCCTCGGTGTGCGTCGGCGCCGTGCGCGCGTACGCCGGATCGATGTCCCGCACCCACTCGGCCACCGCCGTCACGACGTCCGAGAGGGGCCCGTGGGAGGTGTCGAAGGCGGCATCCGCGATCTCGCGGTAGATCGGCTCGCGGGCGTCGCGGATGCGGATCCACGCGTCCACGGGATCCTCCTCCGTGTTCAGCAGCGGGCGCTTCTGATTGCGGATCCGCCCCGCCACGATCTGCGCGTCGACCGTGAGCAGCACCACGTGGTGGGCGCCGAGCGCCGCGCGGGTGCCGCTGTGCATCGGCGCACCGCCGCCCAGGGCGACCACACCGCCCTGCGCGACGGAGGCGAGGACCGCATCGTGCTCGAGCTCGCGGAAGTGCTGCTCGCCGTGGGCCGCGAAGATCTCGGTGATCGGCCCGTGCTCGGCCACGATCACGCTGTCGGTGTCGCGGAACGGCACCCCGAGCGCCTTGGCGAGGCGGCGGCCGATGCTCGATTTGCCGGCCCCCATGGGGCCGACGAGCACCACCGCGCGCGCGGCGGCCGGCTCAGAGGGCGACGTCATGCAGGTCGACCGGCTGCGCCGTCGTCCGCAGGCTCTCGGCGATGCCCTCGAGGTAGCTCTCCAGGTTGCGGCGCGTCTCGCGGATCGAGTCGCCGCCGAACTTCTCGAGCACCACCTCGGCCAGCGTGACGGCGACCATCGCCTCGGCCACGACACCCGCGGCGGGGACGGCGCACACGTCGGAGCGCTGGTGGTGCGCGCCGGCGGTCTCGCCCGTGGAGACGTCGACGGTGCGGAGCGAGTTGGGGACGGTCGCGATCGGCTTCATACCCGCGCGGACGCGCAGCACGGTGCCGGTGGACATGCCGCCCTCGATGCCGCCCGCGCGGTCGGTCCCGCGCGCGATGCCCTCGCCGGTGGCGAACAGCTCGTCGTGGGCGACGGAGCCGCGACGGCGCGTGGTCTCGAAGCCGTCGCCGACCTCGACGCCCTTGATGGCCTGGATGCTCATCAGCGCCTGAGCCAGCTTCCCGTCGAGGCGGCGGTCGTAGTGGACGTGCGAGCCGAGCCCCGGGGGCAGCCCGTAGGCCAGCACCTCGACGATGCCGCCGACGGTGTCGCCGCTCTTGCGGGTGTCGTCGACCTCGGCCACCATCTGCGCCGAGGTCTCGGCATGGAAGCAGCGCAGCGGATCGGCATCGAGGGCGTCCACGTCGTCCGGCGTCGGCAGAGGCGCGCCGTCCGGCACGCGGACCGGCCCGATCGAGAGGGTGTGGCTGACGAGCCGGATGCCCAGCTCGCCGAGGAAGGCACGGGCGACCGCGCCGAGGGCGACGCGGGCCGCGGTCTCACGGGCGCTCGCGCGCTCGAGGATCGGGCGGGCCTCGTCGAAGTCGTACTTCTGCATGCCGACGAGGTCGGCGTGGCCCGGGCGGGGACGCGTGAGGGCTGCGCCGCGGCCGCGCGACTTCTCGGTCAGCTCGGAGGGCGCGGCGCTCATGACCTCGGTCCACTTGGGCCACTCGGTGTTGCCGATGCGCAGGGCGATCGGGCTGCCGAGGGTGAGGCCGTGGCGCACACCGCCGGAGATGGTGAGCTCGTCCTGCTCGAACTTCATGCGCGAGCCGCGGCCGTAGCCGAGCTTTCGGCGCTGGAGATCCGCCTGGATGTTCTCGGCCAGCACGGGGACACCCGAGGGAAGGCCTTCCATGACGGCGATCAGTTCGGGGCCGTGCGATTCGCCGGCAGTGAGCACGCGGAGCATTGCTCTAGTCTCCCATGACCGCGGAGCGCATCTCGGCGCGGACGTCATCCTCGTTCTCGAGCGGCTGATCCACGGATCCCGTGGTGAAGATCCGCACCTGCAGCACGGCCTGGTGCAGCAGCATGCCGAACCCGGCGATCGCGCGCTCCCCCGTCCAGTGGGTCGCCAGCTGCGACGGCCAGGGGTGGTAGGCGACATCGAACAGCGGCCCGCCGTCGCGCGCGAGAGCCGCCGCATGCGGATCGGGCAGCTCGGCCCCTCCCGGGAGGGCCGCGATGGTCAGGTCGGTCGCCGCGTGCGGGCCGCCGAACGACTCGGCCGTCGCGGTGATGCCCAGGCGCTCGGCGATGTCGATGAGCGGGCGCGCCCGCTCGGCGCGGCGGGCGACGATCGCCACCCGCCCGGCGCCCAGCTCGGCCGCGGCCACGAGCGCGGAGGCCGAGGTCGCCCCGGCGCCCACCAGTCGCAGCGAGCCGATGCGGGTGATGCCCTCATCCGCGAGGGCGGCCACGATCCCGCCGACGTCGGTGTTGAAGCCCACCGGGGCGTCGGCCGGCGCGCCGACCGGACGCGGGACGTCCGCGCCCGGCAGCAGCAGCGTGTTCACCGCGCCGGTGAGCTCGGCCCGCCGATCGCGCCAGCCGGCCGCGTTCCACGCCCGCTCCTTGAGCGGCATGGTCACGGCCAGGCCGCGCCACGAGGCATCGAGCCCCGCGAGGACGGCGTCGAAGCGGTCCTCCGCCACGCGCACGCGCTCGAACGACCAGTCGAGGCCGAGGAGGGCGTACGCGGCGCCGTGCAGCTGCGGTGAGCGGCTGTGGGCGATCGGATCGCCCCACACCGCGAGATGGCTCGCGCTCACCCTCCGCAGCCCGCGTGGCCCGGGTGCGCGTCGCACCACGCGTGCAGCTTGGCCTCGTTCTGCTGCTGCTCTCCGTAGGTCGCCGCGAACAGGGTCTCCCCCGTCTCGAAGTCCACCGTCACGAAGTACTGCCAGTCGCCGTCGTCCGGGTTCATCGCGGCCGCGATGGCCTCGTCGCCCGGGTTGGCGATCGGGCCTGCCGGGAGCCCCGGGTGGACGTAGGTGTTCCAGGGGTTCTGGTCCTGCAGCTGCTCGTCCGTGCTGAACGCCGTGGTCTGCTCCGGCGCGTCAGGATGCGTCATCCGGTAGCCGAACTGCGCCGTCGAGTCCATCTGCAAGAGCTGGTTCGTGTCCGAGATCTCGGGGTCGAGGCGGTTCAGGATCACGCGGGCCACCTTGCCGAAGTCGGCGGAGCCGCCCTCGCGCTGGATGATCGACGCGATGGTCAGGATGCGGTGCTCCTCGCCCGCGGGGACGCCCGCGGCGGTCAGCGACTCGCGCGTGCGGTCGACCATCGCCTGGATCACCTGCGTCGCAGTCGTCTCGGGATCGAAGGTGTAGTGCGCCGGGAACAGCCAGCCCTCGAGGCTGTCGCCCTCGACACCGAACGCGGAGGGATCGGCCGCGGCCGCCTCGAGCTCCTCGACCGGCATGTCGAGACCGATCGATGCGGCCTCGAGCGTCCCGCGCACGGTCCAGCCCTCCTGCAGCGCGACCGTGTTCTCGAGCTTGTTGGCCGGATTCTGCAGCGCCTCCAGCGCGGCCGCGGAGGTCATCTTCTGCTGCAGCTGGTAGACGCCGGGATAGAACGTCGGCACCTTGCCGATCTCGATGAGGTGGTCGTAGAACGAGTCGGCGCGCAGGGTCACGCCCGCCTCGAACAGCGTGCTCGAGATCGCCTCGCCGCCGTCGCCCTCCTCGATCGTGATGAGGGCCTCACCCGTCGCCTCGCCGGCCTCGTAGTCGTGCGGGCCGTCCCAGCCGAGCTTCTCGGCGACGACCGGACCGTAGGTGTTCCACGCCCAGAACCCGGCGGCGGTCAGGCCGCCGGCGATCAGGACGAAGATCAGGAGCGCGATCAGGCACCCGCCGCCGCGGCGCTTCTTCTTGACAGGTGCGGCGTGCTCGGGCGCGAAGAGGTCCTCGAGCGACGAGGGCTCCGCGGGCCGGGCCGCTCCCCCGCGGACCGGGCCGGGCGCGCCGGGGCGCCCCCCATCCGCGTCGTCGTCGCGCGGCGTGTCGAACGGCACCGTCTCGGGCTGCGCGGCCTCGGGCCGCTCAGCGGGCGCGCCGCCGGGGAGCACCGTCCCGTTCCACGGGGTGGTCGCCGAGGCCGACACGGGCCCGAGATCCGGGCGCGCCTCGGCCCGCTCGTCGACCGGGTCGTCGACGGCGCCGGCGGCGGCCTGGATCGGGATCTGACCTGTGCGTGCGGCCTCGCGTGCCTCGCGGCGCGTCAGCGGGGGGTTCTCGCGGGAGGGCTCGGTCATACGCGGGTCTTACTCCTCGGGTAGGCCGGCAGGGATACCGGCGGCCGCCCCGGTGCGTTTCTCGCTGTCGATGGCGTGCTGGAGCAGCACCACTGCGGCGACCTGATCGACAATGTTACGAGAACCCTTCTGCGATCGCCCGCTCTGACGCAGCGCGGAGTGCGCCGTGACCGTGCTGAGGCGCTCGTCCACCAGGCGAACGGGCGCCTCCTGGGCCGCGAGCAGCCGCGCCGCGAACTCCCGCGCATCCGCCGTGGAGGCCGTGTCCTCGCCGCGCATGTTCAGCGGCAGGCCCACAACGAACTCCATCGCGGCGTACTCGGCCGCCAGCTCGACGAGCCGCGCGATCGACCGCTCGTCACGCGGAACCGTCTCGACGGGCACCGCGAGCATGCCGTCCGGATCGCAGCGCGCGACGCCGACGCGGGCCTTGCCCACGTCGACGCCGAGCCGCACGCCGCGGCGGAACCCGCTCACGCGCCCTGGAGCTGGGCGCGCACGGCGTCGAGCGCCGCGGGGATGCCCGAGACGTCCGAGCCCGCGCCCTGCGCCATGTCGTCCTTGCCGCCGCCGCGGCCGCCGAGGGCGCCGAGGGCGGCCTTGACGAGCACGCCCGCCTTGGCACCCGCCGTGCGGGCCGCCTCGTTGGTGAGGACCACGGCGAACACCTTCTCGCCGGCCGTGCCGGTGAGCGCCACCACGGCGGCCTCGGATCCGAGACGGTCGCGCACCGAGGTGGCGAGGCTGCGGACATCGTCGGCCGAGCCGACCTGCCCGACCGACTGCGCGACGAGGTTGACCGCGCCGACGCGCTCGGCAGTCTGCGCGAGCGCGGGCACGCGACCCGCGAGCGCCTGGGCCTCGAAGGTGGCGATCTTCTTCTCGGCCGCCTTCAGGCTCGCCGACAGCTCGGCGATGCGGTTCGCGAGCTGGTCCTTGGGGGCCTTCAGCGACGCCGACAGCTCGGCGACGATCGCCCGCTCAGCGGTGAGCTCGCGGAACGCGTCGAGGCCGACGAGGGCCTCCACGCGGCGGTTCGAGGCGCCGACGGACGACTCACCGATCAGGTTGATCAGGCCGATCTCGGCGCTGGCGGACACGTGCGTGCCGCCGCAAAGCTCGCGAGACCAGGGGCCGCCGATGTCGACCATGCGGACCGTCTCGCCGTACTTCTCGCCGAACAGCGCCATGGCGCCCGCCGCCTTGGCGTCGTCCAGCGAGAGCACGCGCGTGGTGACCTCGAGGTTGTCGCGCACCGCGTTGTTGGCGATCTCCTCGATCTCCGAGCGGGTCGCGGCGCTCAGCGCCTGGCCCCACGAGAAGTCGAAACGCAGGTATCCGGCGCGGTTCAGCGAGCCCGCCTGGGTCGCGCCCTTGCCGAGGGTGTCGCGCAGGGCGGCGTGCACGAGGTGCGTCGCCGAGTGGGCCTGCGTGGCCGCGCGGCGGTTCGCGGCGTCGACGACGGTCGTCGCCGGCTGGTCGACGCCGACCTCACCGCGGGTGACCTCCACCGTGTGGCTGACGAGCCCCGGGACGGGCTTCTGCACGTCGAGCACCTCGAGCTCGAAGCCCGGGCCGACGATCGTGCCCTTGTCGGCGACCTGGCCGCCGGACTCGGCGTAGAGCGCGGTCTCGGCGAGGATCACCTCGGCGATCTGCCCCTCGGTCGCCTTGGCCACCGACAGGCCGTCGACGAGCACGCCGAGCACACGGCTCTCGGTCTGCAGGTCGGTGAAGCCCGTGAAGACGGTCTCGCCCTGCGCGCGGAACTCGCGGTAGACGCTGACGTCGGCGATCGCGCGCTTGCGCGACTTCGCGTCGGCCTTGGCGCGCTGGCGCTGCTCCTGCATCAGGCTGTCGAAGCCGTCGCGATCCACGCCGATGCCCGCCTCCTCGGCGATCTCGAGCGTGAGGTCGATCGGGAAGCCGTAGGTGTCGTGCAGGAGGAACGCCTGGTTGCCGGCGAGGGTGCTGCCACCCTCCTCCTTGGTCTTGGCCACCGCGGTGTCGAGGATGGTGGATCCGGCCGTCAGCGTCCGCAGGAAGGTCTCCTCCTCGGCGAACGCGTACGACGAGATGCGGTCCCAGTCCGTGTCGACGACCGGGTACGCCTCCTTCATCGCATCGCGCGACGCCTCGAACAGCGCGGGGAACGTCGCCTCCTCGACGCCGAGCAGGCGCATCGAGCGGACGCTGCGGCGCATCAGGCGGCGCAGGATGTAGCCGCGGCCCTCGTTCGAGGGGGTGACGCCGTCCGAGAGCAGCATGAGCGAGGAGCGGATGTGGTCCGCGATGACGCGGAAGCGCACGTCGTCGGTGTGCTCGGCGCCATAGCGACGACCCGACAGCTCGGAGGCGCGGTCGATGACCGGACGGACCTGATCCGTCTCGTACATGTTCTCGACGCCCTGCTTGAGGAAGGCGACGCGCTCGAGGCCCATGCCCGTGTCGATGTTCTTCGCGGGCAGCTCGCCGACGATGTCGAACTCGGTCTTCGAGCGCACGTTCGTGATCTCGTTCTGCATGAAGACCAGGTTCCAGATCTCGAGGAACCGGTTGTCGTCGACTGCGGGGCCGCCGTCCTTGCCGTACTTCGCGCCGCGGTCGAAGTAGATCTCCGAGCAGGGGCCCGCGGGGCCCGGCTGGCCCGTGGTCCAGAAGTTGTCCTCGCGGCCGAGGCGCTGGATGCGGCTGGCGGGAAGACCCGCGATCCGCTGCCACAGCTCTGCGGCCTCGTCGTCGGTCTCGTAGACGGTGACCCAGAGGTCCTTCTCGTCGAAGCCCAGGCCGCCGTCCGCCTCGGAGGAGGTGAGGAGCTCCCACGCGTACGAAATCGCCCCCTCCTTGAAGTAGTCGCCGAACGACCAGTTGCCCAGCATCTGGAAGAACGTGCCGTGGCGGGCGGTCTTGCCGACCTCTTCGATGTCGTTCGTGCGGATGCACTTCTGGTTGTCGGCGGCGCGCGTGTACGGCGCGGGGACGACCCCCGTCAGGTACGGGATGAAGGGCACCATGCCGGCGATCGTGAACAGGATCGACGGGTCGTCGCTCACCAGCGAGGCGGACGGCACGATGGTGTGGTCGTTCTTCTCGAAGTAGTCGAGGTAGCGCTTCGCGATGTCCGCGGTCTTCATGAGGGGTGTGACGTCCTTGAGTGGGGGTTCTGCGCCGATGGGCTCGGGCGCGAGTGCATGCGGGGGTCGCCGTCGCGTGCGACGGCGACCTCGGGTGTGGGGATCAGGCGGCCGGGGCGTCGTCCGCGCGACGGGCTTCCTCGAGGCGGTAGGCCTCGCCGATGCGCTCGACGAACTCGTCGATGCGCGCGTCGATGTCGGCGAGCACCTCGGCGCCGCGCGGATCCTTGTTGAGGAAGTGGGCCGCCGCGAAGCCCGAGACGATGCCGAGCACGAACCACAGCATGTTCTTCATGTCACTGATCCTCCGGGATTCCGCCGCGATCCGCGGCGTCTGTCCATCGTAGACCGATCCCCCGGGGGAACGACGAAGGGCGTCGGGGCCGAAGCCCCGACGCCCTTCGAAGAACGCGTGTGCTGAGTGATCAGCGAGCGGCGTAGTACTCGACGACGAGCTGCACGTCACAGGTGACGGGCACCTCGGCGCGCTTCGGGCGACGCACGAGCTTCGCCTGGAGCTTGTCGAGCTCGACCTCGAGGTAGGCCGGGACGTTCGGAAGAACCTCGGCGTGACCGCCGGCGGCTGCGACCTGGAACGGCTCCATGCCCTCGCTCTTGGCCTTGACCTCGATGGTCTGACCCGGCTTGACGCGGAACGACGGGCGGTCGACGATCTTGCCGTCGACGAGGATGTGGCGGTGAACCACGAACTGACGCGACTGCGCCGTCGTGCGAGCGAAGCCCGCACGCAGCACGAGGGCGTCGAGACGCATCTCGAGCAGCTCGACGAGGTTCTCACCCGTCAGGCCGTCGGTGCGGCGAGCCTCGTTGAAGGCGATGCGCAGCTGCTTCTCGCGGATGCCGTACTGCTCGCGCAGACGCTGCTTCTCACGGAGGCGGACAGCGTAGTCGCTGTCGGCCTTGCGCTTCGTGCGTCCGTGCTGGCCGGGGCCGTAGGGGCGCTTCTCGAGGTAACGGGCGGCCTTGGGCGTCAGCGCGATGCCCAGAGCGCGGGACAGGCGGACCTTGCGGCGGTCCTGCGACTTGGTCGTCATGATTTCCTTTCACGAGGCCGCGGCTGTCGCGACGCTCGGACGTACAGTCCCCTCCCATCCGATTCGGGCGTACGTCTACCCACCCGAGGGATCTTGCAGAAGGGGATGTGCCCGGAATTCGAGCCGATCCAGCTTATCAGACGCCGATCCTCGTCCCTGTCGGGCGGTGATCAGTACCGGATCGCGTCGATCGGCCTGACCCGGACCGCGACGAGGGCGGGCACGAGCCCCGCCAGCGCACCGACACCCGCCGAGACCAGCAGGCCCGTGATCGCGGCCGACATCGGGAACGCGGGCGGCTCCTGCAGGCCCATGAAGATCGTCTCCGTCACGATCGGCAGGCGCAGCCCGAGGATCACCACGACGATGCCGATCCCGCCCGCGATCACCGTCGCGACCACGCTCTCCAGCATCACCGAGATGAACACGCGCGCCCCGGTCGCGCCGAAGCTGCGCCGGACGCCGATCTCGCGGATCCGGTGCCGCACCGTCACCAGCGTGATGTTGAGCAGGCTCAGCCCGCCCAGCGCCAGGATCAGCGACGCGATGCCGCCGAGGACGAGGAACATCGGCCCGAAGGGGTCGTAGCCTTGCTCCTGCTGGAAGACGTAGTCGGTGCGGTAGGCCTCGGCCTGCATCCCGCTCGAGAGGCTGCTGCCGAACGAGACCCGCAGGGCCTCCATGAGCTCGTCCGCTCCCTCGAGCGGGATCCAGGCCTGGCGATCGGCGTTGGCCGAGATCGTCGGCCCGGCGATCGCCACGATGTCCTCGTAGATGACGTACCCCGCGTACGAGTCCGGCCCGTCGGTCGAGGTCGTGACCCCGACGACCACGGCCTCCGCCTGGACCGGCGCCGTCTGCGTGCCGTCCGGCGCCCACGTGCTCAGGCTGAGCTCGACGGTCGGGTGGGCGGCCATGGCCGGCGAGCCCAGCGACTTCCACCAGTTCTCGCTGATGACGACGGCGGGCACCAGGCGGTCGGCGTCGGCGTCGGTGAACCACCGCCCCTGCACGATCGGCACGCGCCGCATGACACCGAAGTCGGGGTCCACCGCCTGCATGCCGGCGAAGCCGCCACCGGGCAGCTGCGCGTCGAGCCACGCCACGCGCGAGGTCCACTCGACGCCGAAGCGCTCGGTCGTGCGCTGGAACGCCGCATCGAGCGCGGTGCCGTCGGGCGTCTTCGGGGCGCCGGACGGGTCGGCACCGGCGTCGTAGGCGGTGAGGCTGATGAGGGCCGGCCGGCCGCCGCCGCGCTCCATCTGCTCCTGGAAGCCCTGCGAGAGCATCTGGCCGAGCGCGACGACGGCGGTGAACGCCGCGACCGACACGGCCACCACAACAAGACTGAGCAGCACACGCAGCCGGTGGACCCGCAGCTCCTGCCAGGCCTCGGCGAGAGACCCGGCGACCGAGCTGAGCGCGCTCATGCGACCCCTCCGGCCGCGGCGGGCTCGAGGACCGGCGAGGTCTCGTGCAGCACGCCGTCCGCCAGCCGATACGCGCGCTGCGCGCGGGCGGCCACGTGCGGATCGTGCGTGATGGTGATGAGGGCCGCGCCCGCCTGCGTGGCGATGTGGTCGAGCAGGTCCATGATCACGGCCCCCGTCTCGACGTCGAGCGCACCGGTGGGCTCGTCCGCGAGGATCAGGCGCGGCGAGCGGATCAGGGCGCGCGCGATCGCGACCCGCTGCTGCTCGCCGCCGGACAGGCGGTCGGGCATCTGCTCGAGGCGGGCACCGAGCCCGACGCGCTCGAGCATCTCGGCGGCCAGCGTGCGGCGACGCCAGAACGACCGTCCGCCGTCGTACAGCAGCGGCATCTCGACGTTCTCGAGGGCCGTGCGGCCCGGCAGCAGGTTGAACTGCTGGAACACGAATCCCACGTTGCGCCCTCGCGTGCGGTCGCGCCGGCCGGCGGACATCCGCTGCAGCGGCACCCCGTCGAACTCCAGCGTGCCGTCGGTGGGGGCATCGAGCAGCCCGAGGATGTTCAGCAGCGTCGACTTCCCGGATCCGGAGCGTCCCATGATGCTGACGTGGTCGCCCACGGCGACCTCGAGGTCGACGCCGCGCAGGATCCGCAGCGGCTCGGCATCGGGCAGCTCGACGGTGCGCGTCAGGCCCGCGGCGCGGACGATCGGATCGCTCACCCCTCGGCCTCGGCGGTCTCTGCGTCGGCCTCGGCGGGCATCTCCTCGGCGGGCACGAACTCGAAGATGCTCTCGCCCTCCTCGAGCCCCTCCCGCACCTCGATGCTCGATCCGTCGTTGAGCCCGAGCACGACCGCGCGCTCCTCGGGCAGCCCGTCGGCGCCCGGGACGAACACGACACCGGCCTCGGCCGTGCCGATGACGGCCGTCATGGGCACCACGAGCACGTCCTCGGCCCGGCCACCGGCGATCGTCATGGTGGCGCCCAGCCCGGGGAAGACGCGGTTGCCCGCGGGCACGGGGCACCGCACGGTCGTGGTGGTCGGCGCCGCCGCCTCGCCCTCGGAGGCGCCGGCGAGCCCGGCGAGGGGCGTCTCGAGCTTCAGGCCCGTGCAGGTGAAGGGCGCAGGCCCTCCGGTGATGCGGATGCTCGCCTCGGAGGGCTCGCTCACGAGCCGGTAGCGATCGGCGGGGGCGATCGACCCCTGGATCCGGTACGTCGCGGGCGCGATGGCGCCGACGGTGTCGCCCGGGGCGACGGCCTGGCCGCTCGCGAGGGTCAGCTCGGACAGGGTGCCGGTCCCGGGCGCGAGGATCTCGCTCCACAGCGCGAAGGTCGATCCGTCCTCCTGGGGCACGTCCTGGCGCACGCTGGCGACGATCGCACCGGCCTCGACCACCTGGCCTCGGGCGAAGAAGACGTCCACCACGGTTCCGGGCTTGTAGACCGGCAGCGCGATCGCCGGGTCGTTCATCACGGTCGCCGGCAGATCGAGTTCGTTGACGATCGTGCCGCGCTCGACCGCGATCTGCGGCTCGGTCAGCGCCCCCGTGGGCTCTGCACCGGCGCCGACGACCGCCGCCTCGGTGGCATCGGGGAAGAACGCCAGCTTCACGAGCGCCGTCGTGGCGACGGCGCCGATGGCGAGCCAGGCGACGGGAAGGACGACACGCCGGAACACGGCCATGCGGCACCTCTTTCGGAGCCCGGGACGGGGCTCGTCGATGAGTGAGCCCGGGACGGGGCTCGTCTGTGGGAGGGGAGGACACGCTCACCCTCGCGGCCCGACGGGCTCGACGTCAAGGATCGAAAGACGGAACCAGGGAAGACCCCGATGCGGATCAGGGTCGGCCGGCGAGCTCAGTCGCCCAGGATCCGCCGGAGCTTGTCGAGTCGCGCGCCGATCTCGCGCTCGGTGCCGTGGGGCTTGGGCTCGTAGTACCGACGGCCGCGCAGCTCGTCGGGCAGGTACTGCTGCCGCACGACACCGAGCTCGTGGTCGTGCGGGTACACGTAGCCCTTGCCGTGGCCCAGGCGCTTGGCGCCGGCGTAGTGCGCGTCGCGCAGGTGCTTGGGCACCGGGCTGAAGCGGCCGGCCTTGATGTCGGCGATGGCGGCGTTGATCGCGTTGTACGCGGCGTTCGACTTGGCGGCGGTCGCGAGATACGCCGTCGCCTCGGCGAGCGGGATCCGCCCCTCGGGCATGCCGATGAACGCGACCGCGTCGGCGGCCGCGACCGCGATCTGCAGCGCCTGCGGATCGGCCAGGCCGATGTCCTCGGACGCCGAGATGACGAGGCGTCGCGCGATGAAGCGCGGGTCCTCCCCCGCCTCGATCATGCGCGCCAGGTAGTGCATCGCGGCGTCGACGTCCGATCCCCTGATCGACTTGATGAACGCGCTGATCACGTCGTAGTGCTCGTCGCCCTGGCGGTCGTAGCGCAGCAGGGCGCGGTCGACCGCCTGGGCGACGTGGGCCGCCGTCACCGCGGGCTTCTCGTCGCCCTCCGGCGCCTCGGACACCGCAACTCCCGCGCTGGCCTCAAGGGCGGTGAGCGCACGCCGCGCATCGCCCGAGGAGAGCCGGATGAGCGCGGCCCGGGCCTCCGGCTCGAGCACGACCTCGTCGTCGAGACCGCGCACATCGGTCACCGCACGGTCGATGAGAAGCTCGAGGTCCTCGTCGGTGAGCGGCTGGAGGGTCAGCAGCAGCGACCGCGAGAGCAGCGGCGAGATGACCGAGAACGACGGATTCTCCGTCGTCGCCGCGATCAGGATCACCCAGCCGTTCTCGACGCCCGGGAGCAGGGCATCCTGCTGCGCCTTCGTGAAGCGGTGGATCTCGTCGAGGAACAGGATCGTCGACTGGCCGTACAGGTCGCGCTGATTCAGCGCCTCCTGCATCACCTCGCGCACGTCCTTCACACCGGCGGTGATCGCCGAGAGCTCGACGAACCGCCGCCCCGACGAACGGGCGATCGCCTGGGCGAGGGTCGTCTTGCCGGTGCCGGGCGGCCCCCACAGGATCACGGAGACCGTGCCGGGCGCCTGCGCCTCGGGATCGGCCAGCGCCACGATCGGCGAGCCGGGGCGCAGCAGATGGGCCTGCCCCGCGACCTCGGCCAGCGACGTGGGGCGCATCCGCACCGCGAGCGGTGTCAGCCCTCGCCCGCCGCCCATGAGTGATCCACTCGCCGCGTTCATCGTTCCCAGACTATTCGCCGCCTCGGACACGGGCCCGCCCCGGAGGCTCCCGCGCGCACGAGACACTAGGCTCGATCCCGCTCTGCAGGAGACGTCCGCCGGACGCCGTCGTCGAGAGGACCACCGATCATGGCCGCAGGGGGCAAGGGATCGTCCGCCCGGAATCGCGCCGCGCGAGAGGCCCGTGAGCGCGCTCGCCTCTACGAGGCGCGGATGCAGCTGCGCCAGTCGCAGGTTCGCCGGCGCCGCCGGGACAACATCATCGCGGCCACCGCCGCGGGCGTGGTGATCGCCGCGGCGATCGTCGGGCAGGCGCTGTTCTACACGGTCGGCCCCGGCACCCCTCCCGCGCCCTCGCCCTCGCCCACGCTGACGGAGAACCCCTCCCCCGCGCCGACGCCCGAGGGCACCCCCGCCCCGACGCCCACCGACGCGCCGGCCGCCACGCCGACCCCGACCGCGACACCGGCGGGCTGACGCCGGGCCAGGAGGCCGTCGCCGTACTAGGCTGGGCGCGTCCTGTCCCCTCCCGCGGTCACCGCGCAAGGAGCCTCCCGTGACGACTTCCGATCACACCCCTGTTGAAGACACCACTCCCGACGGCGCCGACGCCGTAGAGAGCGCCGAGACCCAGCCCGCGGGCGACGAGAGCGTCGCTCCCGCCGCGGCCGAGGAGGCCGCGGTCGTCGAGGAGGCGCCCGCCGCGCCCGAGGCCCCCGCGGAGGACGCCCCCGCCGACGAGGCGGCCCCCGAGGTGCCCGCCACGGACGCGCCTGCCGAAGACGCGCCGGTCGAGGACGCTCCCGCCGAGGACGCGCCCGCCGAGGAGGCGGCCCCCGAGGCCCCCGCCACGGAGAGCGCCCCCGAGGACGCGCCCGCCGCTGACGAGGCGCCCGCCTCCGAGGCCCCGGCCGACGACGCTCCCGCGAGCGACGCGCCCGCCGATGCCGCATCGACCGAGGGGGCGCCCGCCGCCGCCGACGCCGCCGATGCTCCGGTCGGCACGACCTGGGGCCGCGTCGACGAGGCCGGCGTTGTGTCGGTCCGCGAGGGCGACGAGTGGCGCGTTGTGGGCGAGTACCCCGACGGCACGCCGCAGGAGGCCCTGGCCTACTTCGAGCGCAAGTTCGACGACCTTGCCCTCCGTGTGCGCACGCTGGCCCAGCGCCGCCTGCGCGGCGGTGCCTCCGCCGCCGACCTGCGCGGCCAGGCCAAGAAGCTCAAGGACGAGGTCACCGGCGCCGATGTCGTGGGCGACCTCGCGGGCCTCACCGACCTGCTCGACGCGCTGACGGCGTCGCTGGCCGAGGCCAGCGCCGAGGAGGCCGCCGCGCACCGCGCCGCCGTCGACGAGGCCGTGGCGCAGCGCACCGCGATCGTCGAGCGCGTCGAGGCCCTCGCGGCCCGCGACCCCAAGTCGATCCAGTGGAAGCAGGCGACAACCGAGCTGAACGCCGCGTTCGAGGAGTGGCAGGCGCACCAGCAGTCGGCGCCGCGTCTCCCCAAGGCCACGGGGCAGTCCCTGTGGAAGCGGTTCCGTGACGCCCGGTCGACGGTCGAGCGCCACCGCCGCGCGTTCTTCGCCGAGCTCGACGAGACGCACAAGTCGGCCCGCGACGCGAAGACGCGCATCCTCGAGAAGGCCGAGGCGCTCGCGCCGCGCGGCGAGGACGGCATCCCCGCCTACCGCGCCCTGCTGGACGAGTGGAAGGCCGCCGGCCGCGCCGGTCGCAAGGTGGACGACGCCCTGTGGACCCGCTTCAAGGCCGCCGGTGACGCCCTGTACGGCGCACGCGCCGAGCGCGACGCCGCCGAGCAGGCCGAGTCCGCGCCGCGGATCGAGGCCCGCAAGGCGCTGCTCGAGGAGGCCAAGGTCGTCGGCGACACCGCCGATCTCAAGAAGGCGCGCCAGCTGCTCACCGCGATCCAGCGTCGCTGGGACGAGGTCGGCCGGATCTTCCCGCGCGACGTCGAGCGGGGCCTCGACGACCAGATGCGCAAGATCGAGTCCGACCTGCGTTCGCGCGAAGAGGTCGAGTGGAAGCGCAACAACCCCGAGACGAAGGCGCGCGCGAATGACGCGACCCGTCAGCTCGAGGACGCGATCGAGAAGCTCGAGGCCGAGCTCGCCGCGGCGCAGGCCAAGGGCGACAAGAAGGGCGAGCAGAGCGCGCGCGAGGCGCTCGAGGCCCGTCGTCTCTGGCTGAAGGCCATCGGCGGCTGACACCCGCACACGCCCAGGGGCGCGTGGCACCGGTTATCCACACCGGGCCACGCGCCCCTCGCGTTTCCCGGCACGATGACGGCATGGCTCTCGTCCACTTCGCCCATGACCTGCTATCCCCCGCCGAGCTGTCGGCCGCGCGCCTCGACGGCGAGCTCGTGGCGATCGGCGACGGATACACGGCCGCCGACGGGCTCGAGACCGCCGCCGTCCGCGCGGCGAGTCTCCGCCCGATCCTCGGGACACGGCTGGTCGCGATCGGCCTCTCGGCGGCGTGGGTGCACGGGGCGGCAGGGCTGCCGCCGGCCGTGCATCACATCCAGCGCGGGGCCGCCGGCGTGTCCCGCCCGGTCCGACACGACATCCGCTTCCGCGACACCCCGATCGCCGAGGCCGACACCGTCGTCCTCGGCGGTGTCCGCGTCGCGACGCCCGTACGCACGCTCGTCGAGCTCGCGCGCGAGTCCGCGGATCCGGCCGCGGCGCGTGCGGCCCGCAGGCTCACCACAGCCGACCTCGCCGAGGAGGCGACGGCGTGGCTGCACGCGCATCTGCGCTTTCCCGGCCGTCAGCGCGCGCTCGCGTTCCTCGCCGAGCTGGCATCAGACGATCCGGCCTCTCAGGACGACGTCACGCGGTAGACGTCGTAGACGCCGTCGATGCGGCGGACGGCGTTGAGCACACGATCCAGGTGCACGGCGTCGCCCATCTCGAACACGAAGCGGCTGAGCGCGAGGCGCTCCTTCGTTGTGGTGACCGTCGCCGAGAGGATGTTCACGTGGTGCTCGCTGAGCACGCGCGTGACGTCAGAGAGCAGGCCGGAGCGATCGAGCGCCTCGACCTGGATGTGCACCAGGAAGACGCTCTTGGCGGTCGGCGCCCAGGTGACGTCGATCATCCGCTCGGGGTCGTTCTTCAGCGACTGGACGTTCGTGCAGTCGGCCCGGTGGATCGAGACGCCGCTGCCGCGTGTGATGAAGCCGACGATCTCGTCCCCCGGCACCGGGGTGCAGCACTTCGCGAGCTTGACGAGGATGTCATCGGCCCCGCGCACCAGCACACCCGAATCGCCGCTGCGCGGCGCGCGCTGGCTGACGGTGGGCGGCAGCTCGACCTGGGCGGTCGTCGGCTCGACGTTGGAGTGGATGACCGCGGTCACCTTCTCGAGCACGTGCTGCGACGAGATGTGTCCCTCGCCAACCGCGGCGTACAGCGCCGAGACGTCCTCGTAGTGCATGAGGTCGGCGACCTCCTGCAGCGAGTCCTTCAGGCGCTGGATCGGCAGGTGGTGGCGGCGCATGGCGCGGACGATCGCGTCCTTGCCCTGCTCGATCGCCTCCTCGCGGCGCTCCTTCGTGAACCAGCCGCGGATCTTGTTGCGCGCGCGGGTGCTCTTGACGAAGGTCAGCCAGTCCTGGCTCGGGCTCGCGTCCGGGTTCTTCGAGGTGAACACCTCGACCACGTCGCCCGAGTTGAGTCGGCTCTCGAGCGGCACGAGCCGGCCGTTCACCTTGGCGCCCATCGTGCGATGGCCGATCTCGGTGTGCACCGCGTAGGCGAAGTCGACGGGCGTGGCGCCCGAGGGCAGGCCGATGACGCGGCCCTTCGGGGTGAAGACGTAGACGTCCTTGGCGCCGATCTCGAAGCGAAGCGAATCGAGGAACTCGCCCGGATCCTTCGTCTCCGACTCCCAGTCCGAGATGCGGGCGAGCCACGCCATGTCGGTGTCGATCGACTTGGTGTCGTCGGCGGTGGCCTTGCCGCCGGCCATCCGCTCCTTGTACTTCCAGTGCGCCGCGACACCGAACTCGGCCTGCTGGTGCATCTCCTGGGTGCGGATCTGGATCTCGACGGTGCGGCCGCCGGGGCCGATCACCGTGGTGTGCAGCGACCGGTACAGGTTGAACTTCGGTGTGGCGATGTAGTCCTTGAACCGGCCGGGCAGCGGGCGCCACCGGGCGTGGATCGAGCCCAGCACCGCGTAGCAGTCGCGCACCGTGCCCACGATGACGCGGATGCCGATGAGGTCGTAGATGTCGTCGAACTCGCGTCCCCGCACCACCATCTTCTGGTACACGGAGTACAGCTGCTTCGGACGCCCGGCGACCGAGCCGCGGATGCGCAGCTCGTGCAGATCGCGGTTCACGTCGGCGATGACGTTCTGCACGTACTGCTCGCGCTGGGGGGTGCGCTGCTTCACGAGGCTGTCGATCTCGTTGTAGATCTTCGGGTGCAGCACCGCGAATGACAGGTCCTCGAGCTCGGACTTGATCGTCTGGATACCGAGTCGGTGCGCAAGCGGGGCGTAGATCTCGAGCGTCTCGGTGGCCTTCTTGGCCGCCTTCTCCGAGGGGACGAACCCCCACGTGCGGGCGTTGTGGAGGCGGTCGGCGAGCTTGATGACGAGCACGCGGATGTCCTTGGACATCGCGACGATCATCTTGCGGACCGTCTCGGCCTGCGCGCTCTCGCCGTACTTGACCTTGTCGAGCTTGGTGACGCCGTCGACGAGCAGGGCCACCTCGTCGCCGAACTCGGCCCGCAGCTCGTCGAGCGGGTAGCCGGTGTCCTCGACGGTGTCGTGCAGCAGCGCGGCGGCTATGGCACGAGGGCCGAGACCGAGGTCGGCCAGGATCTGCGCGACGGCGAGCGGGTGCGTGATGTACGGCTCGCCGCTCTGGCGCTTCTGGCCCCGGTGCTTCTCGTCGGCGACGGCGTAGGCCTTCTCGACGATCGCCATGTCGCCGCGCGGGTGGTTCGCGCGCACGGTGGTGATGAGACGCGTGAGGTCGGCGTGCCGGGCGGCGCGCGAGAAGATGCGCGGCACCAGGCGGCGCAGACTGGGCGTCTGGGACGTCACCGATTCGGCCATGTCCTGACCCCTCCCACGATCGAACCCTCGCGAAGAGGGTTATGCGATTCTACGCCGCGGCGCCGGGTGCCTCGTCGAGGCCCCCGGCGCCGCGGATGCACGGATGTCTGCAGCTCAGGCCGCGCGCGCGGCGAGCACGCGCTCGTCAGCCGTGCGGATCGCCGGCTCGTTCTCACGGAACAGCGAGTAGAGCGGGGCGGCGACGAACAGCGTCGAGTAGGTCGCCACGATGATGCCGACGAAGATCGCCAGCGAGATGTCCGACAGGGTCTCGGCGCCCAGCACGAACGATCCGATGAACAGGATCGCCGCCACCGGAAGCGCCGCCACGACGGAGGTGTTGATCGAGCGCACCAGGGTCTGGTTCACCGCGAGGTTGACCGACTCGCCGAACGTGCGCCCGGTGACCTCGGCGTCCTCGACGGTGTTCTCGCGGATCTTGTCGAACACGACGGTGGTGTCGTAGAGCGAATAGGCGAGGATCGTCAGGAAGCCGATGACGGCCGCCGGCGAGATCTCGAACCCGCAGAGCGAGTAGATGCCCACCGTGACGATCAGCACGTCGAGCAGGCCGATGATCGCGGCCGCCGACATCTTCCAGGTGCGGAAGTAGATCGCCAGGATCAGGAACGTCAGCGCGAGGAAGATCGCCAGGCCCCACAGCGACTGCCGGGTGACGTCCTGACCCCAGGTCGGGCCGATGAACGACGCCGTGATCTCCTCGGCGTCGACGTCATAGGCCTCGGCCAGCGCCGACGTGACGGCGTGGGTCTCGGCGTCATCGAGCTGCGACGTCTGCACGCGGATGTCGCGGTTGCTGATCGTCGTCACCTTGGTCGTGGTGCCCGGGACGACCTCCTCGACCGCCGAGCTCGCGAGCCCCTGATCGGTCGACGCGGGCGCCGAGACGAGGAACTGCGAGCCGCCGGTGAACTCGATCGAGAACTCGACGCCGCGCAGGAACGGCGCGACGGCCGACAGCACGACCAGCACGATCGCGACGATGAACCAGCTGCGACGGCGTCCGACGAACGGGAAGGAGGCCTTGCCCGTGTAGAGGTCGTTGCCCAACTCGGTCATGGAGCGCATCAGGCGTTCTCCCCCTCGGCGCGCGGGGCGCCCTTGTCGGATGCGTTCTGCAGGGCCGCGGCTTCGGCGGCCTTGCGCTCGGCGATGGTCTGACGGCGCTCCGCCTCGCCGCGCGAGCGCTGCACGCGCGCGCCCGTGGCGACCGGGGTGCGGAAGGCCGAGCGCCCGCGGTGCACGGCGCCGAGCGCGGCGGGGTCGAGCCCCGACAGCCGGTGACCGGACGCGAAGAACGGCCTGCGAACGAGGATCTGCATCACGGGGTGGGTGAAGATCACGAAGATGAGGATGTCGAGCACCGTGGTCAGACCCAGCGTGAACGCGAAGCCCTTCACGGTGGCGTCGGCGAGGATGTAGAGCACCACGGCGGCCAGGATGTTGATCGACTTCGAGATGTAGATCGTCCGCTTCGCGCGAGCCCAGCCGTCCTCGACGGCGACGGTGATGGCCTTGCCGTCGCGCAGCTCATCGCGGATGCGTTCGAAGTACACGATGAACGAGTCGGCCGTGAAGCCGATGGTCACGATGAGGCCCGCGACGCCCGCGAGGGAGAGGCGGTAGCCCATGCGCCACGACAGCAGGCACAGCAGGATGTACGTCAGCACGCCCATCACGAGCAGTGAGGCGATGATCACGAAGCCGAGCGCGCGGTAGCTGATGAGCACCACGTAGAGGGCGACGAGCGCGAGACCGATGAGGCCGGCGATCAGACCGCTCTGGAGCTGCTGCGAGCCGAGGGTCGCCGAGATGGTGTCGGAGCTGACGACCTCGAAGCTGAGCGGCAGCGCGCCGAACTTGAGCTGGTCGGCCAGCACCTTCGACGTGTCCTGGTCGATGCCGCCACCCGAGATGCTCGGGCGGCCGTCGGTGATGACCGCGTTCATCGACGGCGCCGAGATGATCTTGCCGTCGAGCACGAAGGCGAACTGGTTCATCGGGGCCTGAGCACCGTAGAGGCGCTCGCTGATCTCGCCGAAGGTCTTGGCGCCCTCGGAGTCGAACTGGAGGTTGACGCTCCAGGTGCCGTTCTGGGGGTCCATGCCGTTCGTGGCGTTGTCGACGGAGGATCCGTCCATCTCGACCGGGCCGAGGATGTACTTCGCGCTGTTCGCCGTGTCGCAGGTGATCAGCGGCTGGTCCGCCGGGGCCGATGACGGGTCGTTGGTCTCGTCATCGCAGCTGTAGGCGTTGAACTGCGCCCAGAGCTTGTCGGTCACCCACGCCGGGTCCGACCCATTAGAGGGCTCGGCGGTCGGCTGCGCATTGAGCGTCGCGTCCGGCGTGGGGTACGGCGTCTCCTCGCCGTCCTCGCCGACGAACGTGTTCGTCGGCGCCGAGGCGTAGATCACCGCGCGCAGCTCGAGCTGCGCGCTCTGCTGGATCCGCTCGCGGGTCTGCTCGTCGGCGTTTCCGGGGATCTGCACAACGATGTTCTTCGCGCCCTGCGTCGAGATCTCCGACTCGCCGACGCCCGAGGCGTCGACACGCTGGCGGATGATGGCGACGGCCTGCGTCATCTGCTCGGCGGAGGGCTCCCCGTCGGCGGTCTGCGCCTCGAGGATGATCTGCGTGCCGCCCTGGAGGTCGAGCGCGAGCTCCGGCACCCAGGTGCCGCCCTTGAAGACGTGCACACCGAGCGCGTTGGCGCCGAAGAGCACGGCGGTGATGACCAGCAGGCCGGTCAGGACGCGCCAGGCACGGCGCGCAGGAGTCGATGTCGCCACGAGCGGCTCAGCTTTCTGCTGCGAGAGAGGGGACGGAGACGAGCCGGAGGCTCAGTCCTTCTTGTCGGCGCCCTTGTCGGTTCCGAAGTCGATCTCGGGGAGCTTGTAGTCGGGCGTCCCGAACTCGGTGGAGCTCTTCGTCTCGGCCTCGGGGGCCGGCGTGGGCTCGACGACCGTGGCGGCGCTCGTCTCCGGCGCGTCGACGATCGCGGCCGCGGGGGTCTCGTCCGTCTCGTCGGTCGTGTCGGCGTCGGCGACGGCGACGGCGGCATCCGGGGCGAGGTCGACGGCCTGCGAGTGGACCTCGACGATGACGCCGGGGGCGATCTCGATCTGGGTCGGCTTGGACAGGTCGTCCTTGTCGTAGGCGACGAGCGTGCCGAACAGGCCCGAGCGGGTCATGACGCGCGCGCCGGGAACCAGCTGCGTCGCCTTGAGCTCAGCCGCCTCCTTCTGCTTCGCGCGGTTGCGGCGGGACGAGAAGAACATCCATCCGATCAGCACGACGAAGACGACGAGAAGCAGGAGGTTCGGATCCATGGGGCAGCTGAGCCTTTCGATGGGCGCACGCCGTCATCGGCGCGAAGTGGGGGATGCGGCGGATACCGCCAGACCTTCAGTGAGTATAGGTCATCGGAAATCGAGCGCCCCGTCAGGCGCCGGCACCCCGAGATGCGCGTAGGCCTCGGGGGTGGCGACGCGGCCGCGGGGCGTGCGCGCCATGAATCCGATGCGCACGAGGTACGGCTCGACGACGCTCTCGACGGTGTCCGGCTCCTCGCCCACGGTCACGGCCAGAGTCGAGAGCCCGACCGGGCCGCCGCGGAAGCGGCGCACCAGCGCATCGAGGACGGCGCGGTCGAGGCGGTCGAGGCCGATGGCGTCGACGTCGTAGAGCTCGAGCGCGGCGCGCACCTCCGCGATCCCCGCGTCCGCGCCGCCCGCGTGCACCAGCGCGTAGTCGCGCACCCGGCGCAGCAGGCGGTTCGCGATGCGCGGGGTGCCGCGGGAGCGCCGGGCGATCTCGGCCCGCTGCTGCGCGCCGAGCCCGACACCGAGGACGGAGGCCGACCGCCCCACCACTCGCTCCAGCTCCTCGGCTTCGTAGTACTCGAGGTGGGCGGTGAAGCCGAAGCGGTCGCGCAGCGGGTTCGGCAGCATTCCCGATCGCGTCGTCGCGCCGACGAGCGTGAACGGGGCGAGATCGAGCGGGATGCTCGTGGCACCGGCGCCCTTGCCGACCATGATGTCGATCCGGAAGTCCTCCATCGCGAGGTACAGCATCTCCTCGGCGGAGCGCGCCATGCGGTGGATCTCGTCGATGAAGAGGACCTCGCCCGGGGTCAGGCTCGACAGCAGCGCCGCCAGGTCGCCGGCGTGCTGGATGGCCGGGCCGCTGGACATGCGCAGCGGCCGGTCGCTCTCCTGCGCCACGATCATCGCGAGCGTGGTCTTGCCGAGGCCCGGCGGGCCCGCGAGCAGGATGTGGTCGGCGGGGCGCGACTGGATGCGGGCGGCGTCGAGCAGCAGCTGGAGTTGCCCGCGCACCTTCTGCTGGCCGACGAACTCGGCGAGGGTCGCGGGGCGCAGGGCGCCCTCGATGGCGAGCTCCACCTCGTCGAGCGGCTCGGCGTTCGTGATGTCGTCGTCAGCCACGCGCTGCCTGCTTCGCGGGGCCCAGCAGGGCGAGCGTCAGGCGCAGCAGCGCCTGGACGGAGGCGCGGTCGGCGTCGGAGGCGCCCTCGGCGGCCTGCGCCACCGCGTCCCCGGCGACGCGTTCGGGCCATCCGAGCCCCGCCACCGCCTGCACCACGCTGGCGGCGACGTCGGTCGGGGCCTTCACGGCCGCGGCGGGGGCCGGCGGCGCCAGCTTGCCCTGCAGCTGCAGGACGATGAGCTTCGCGGTCTTCGGGCCGATGCCCGACACCCGGCGGAACGGGGCGTCGTCCTCCGCCGCGACGGCTGCCGAGATCTGGTCCACGGTCAGTGCGGCGAGCACTCCGAGCGCCGACTTCGGGCCCACCCCCGACACCGCGAGCAGGATGCCGAACACGTCCAGCTCGTCACGCGTGGCGAAGCCGAAGAGCGACAGCGCGTCCTCGCGGACGATGAGGTTCGTGTGGAGAGCGATCGTCTCGCCGACGCGCGCCGTGCGCGCCACATCCGGCGGGACCGCGACCGAGAAGCCGACTCCCCCGACCTCGACGATCATGCTGTCGGCGGCCGCGTGCAGGACGGTGCCGCGCAGGGAGGAGATCATGCCGACAGCCTACGGGGCCGTTCGCACCTATGTTCGAGCGACACGCGTGCCGCGGGAGCGCTTCTCGGCCTCCGCCCAGGCCCGCTGGGCCGGCGTCAGAGACGTGTCGGCCCCGTGCGCCTGCGCCGAGACTCCCCCGCCCCACGCATGGCACAGGGCGATCGCCAGCGCATCGGCCGCGTCGGGAGGCTGAGGCAGCGCGTCCAGCCGCAGGACGCGCTGGATCATCGACTGCACCTGGAGCTTGTCGGCCGCGCCGTAGCCCGTGACCGCGGCCTTCACCTCGCTCGGGGTGTGCGTGGCGGCGGGGATGCCGCGCTCCCCGGCGAGCATCAGCGCCACGCCGCTGGCCTGCGCCGTGCCGGTCACGGAGTGCAGGTTCTGCTGCGCGAACACGCGCTCGACGGCCACGACGTGGGGCTGCGTCAGGTCGAGGACCTCGCGGATCCCCCGGGCGATCGCCGCGAGCCGCTCGGCGATGGGCATGTCCGGGGTCGACCGCACCACGCCCACATGCACGAGCGAGGCGGTGCGGTTGCGGGCGACGTCCACCACGCCGACGCCGCACCGGGTCAGGCCGGGGTCGATGCCGAGGACGCGCAGAGTGCTCACCTCGCCAGCGTATGCGTGCGCCGCTCGCGGCGGCGTCCGCCCCGCGGGTGCCGGCCCACCCCGTCGGGCGATCGGCGTCGGGGCGATTCAGCGGCGGAGGCGAGAGGCGTCTCGGCGGTACATCGCGGCGTGGGCGACGAAGTCGTCGCGGCCGGTCTCGGCCGCGCGCGCGTCGGTGAAGGCGGCGAGCTCGTCCAGCCGCTCCGCCGCGACCCTCCGCACCTCGTCGATCGACCAGGCGGCCCCGTACGCCTCGACCAGCTCGCGGATCCGGTCCTCCGGCGACCCGTGCCGCGCAGGATCGAGCCCCGCCGCGTCCTCCGCCAGCGGCGCGATCCGATACGCGAGGTATGCCACGTCCCAGACCCGGGGGCCGGGAGAGGCGAAGTCGAAGTCGATCGCGCCGAGGGATCCGTCGGGCGCGAGCACGAGGTTGTAGGGCGCGAAGTCGTTGTGACAGACGACCTCGACCGGCTCGTGCGTGGCCGCGCGCCACCGCAGCGGCGCAGCGGCGAGCTCGGCGCCGGCATCGTGGATCCGGCGCAGCAGCCGCGCCGCGCAGCGAAGGGCCTCACGCGACCAGAGCGCGTCGCACGCGACGAGCATGTCGCCCTCGACGAAGGTGAGGATCTCCCTTCCCGCCTCGTCCACGCCCCGCGCCCGGGGGACGCCCGCGACGCCGGCGGCGTCGCACGCCGCCAGCAGGGCATGCACGGCCGGGGTCCACGGGCCCGTCTCGCGCCGCACCGTGTCGCCGATCCGGACGACGGGCGTCACATTGCCGCCGGTCAGCACCTCTAAGTCGTCGCGCACGCGCCCACCGTAGCGCCCGCACAGCGGCGCCCCACCCGGATCACCGGATGGGGCGCCGCTGTGCGCCTGCTCGCGCTTACTCGTCGTCCGTCTCGAGCTCGGCCTGCACCTCGGGCGACAGCTCGATGTTGGTGAAGACGTTCTGCACGTCGTCGCTGTCCTCGAGGGCGTCGATCAGCTTGAACACCTTGCGCGCGGCCTCGGCGTCGACGGGGACCTTGACCCCCGCCACGAACTCGGCGTCCGCCGACTCGTAGTCGAGCCCGGCCTCCTGCAGCGCGGTGCGCACCGCCACGAGGTCGCTGGCCTCGGTGATGATCTCGAAGCCCTGGGGGTGCGGCTCGACCTCGAGCGCACCGGCCTCGAGGGCCGCCATCATGACGTCGTCCTCCGACGCGCCCTCGCCGGAGACGACGATGACGCCCTTGCGCTCGAAGTTGAACGACACCGAGCCCGGGTCGGCCATGTTGCCGCCGTTGCGGGTGACCGCGGTGCGCACCTCGGCGGCCGCGCGGTTCTTGTTGTCGGTCAGACACTCGATGAGCATCGCCACGCCGCCGGGGGCGTAGCACTCGTACATGATCGTCGTGTAGTCGACGGCCTCGCCGCCGATGCCCGCGCCGCGCTTGATGGCGCGATCGATGTTGTCCTTCGGGACCGAGGTCTTCTTCGCCTTGAGGACGGCGTCGAACAGCGTCGGGTTGCCCGCCTCATCGGGGCCCCCGATGCGCGCCGCGACCTCGATGTTCTTGATCAGCTTCGCCCACGACTTGGCACGACGGGCGTCGATGACCGCCTTCTTGTGCTTGGTCGTGGCCCACTTGGAATGACCTGACATGACTCTCCCGCTCTGATGATCGTGGCCCGCGCACCGCTCGCGCGTGCTCGAGGGCCTCGGAACAGTCTAGAAGAATCGTCGGCGCGGCGACGGCGGGGTCATTCGCGGATGTAGACCGGCGTCCCGGGCGCCAGATCGCTGAGCGGGCCGATCGCCTCGGCCGACACTCGCAGGCAGCCGTTCGAGATCGCACCGCTGCGGGCGTCGTGGTAGTGGAACGCCGTCACCGCCACGGACTGCCCCCCGAAGCCCGCCAGGGTCGGCGACTGCACGGACAGGTACACGAGCGGGTGGCCTCGGGTGTAGGCGTACTGCGGCACCACATCCTCGAACATGAGGAACGCGCGCCCCAGGGGCGTGGGGGTGCCCGGTGCGCCGGAGCCGAAATCGGTCGCGACGAGCGTCGACGTCTCGGGCGCGACCGATCCGTCCGCCGAAGCGTCCGGCGTGGTCACGATGGCGAAGGTGCGATCGGACAGATCCACCTCGACCCGCTGCGGGTCGGCCGTCAGCGTCACATCGGCCGCCCGCATCCAGCCGGTGACCTGGCGGGGGTCCCCGGATCCCGGCACCCCCTGGCGTCCGACGAGCAGCACCCGCACCCAGTGGTCGTGTCGCGTGATCACGGGCACCACGGTGCCCCCGTACGTCTGCTCGTGCGCGAGGCGCGCGACGGGTTCGCCCCCCTCGGTCGCGAACACCGGGGCCCCCGCCGCGCCGGGCTGCGCCACGAGCCCGGTCAGCGGACCGAACGGGTCGTCGTCGACCGGCAGCGCGGGCAGCACCGCGAACACGTCCACGGCGGGGAGGGTTCCGAGATCGTATGCCGTGGTGTCGGCCGGTGCGCCCACCGGCGTGGGCGTGGGGGTCGACGTGCGAGTCGGTGTCGGCATCGGCCGTTCGACCGCCGCCGCCTCGCGCGGGATCACGCCGCGATCCCCGCCCCACATCGCCGCGGAGGCGCCCGCGAGAGCGCCGACGAGCACAAGCGCGACGGCGCCCCACACCCATCTCCCGCGCTCCGACCCCGACATGTGCCCCATTCCAGCACCGAATGCCCCCGATCGACTACGCGATCGGTGCGAGGATCGAAGGATGAAGATCCTCTCCATCCAGTCGGCGGTGGCGTACGGGCACGTCGGCAACTCGGCTGCGGTGTTCCCGCTGCAGCGCATCGGCGTCGAGGTGCTGCCGGTCTACACCGTGAACTTCTCGAACCACACGGGGTACGGCGCGTGGCGCGGGCCGCTCATCGCGCCGGACGACGTGCGCGAGGTCATCACCGGGATCGAGGAGCGCGGCGCCTTCCCGCAGATCGACGCGGTGCTCTCGGGCTACCAGGGCGGCGTGGGCATCGCCGACGTCATCGTCGACGCGGTCGCCCGCGTCAAGGCGGCCAACCCGTCCGCGCTCTACGCGTGCGACCCGGTGATGGGCAACGCGAAGTCGGGGTGCTTCGTGGCTCCCGAGATCCCCGTCCTGCTGCGCGACAAGGTCGTGCCGGTGGCCGACATCATCACGCCGAACCAGTTCGAGCTCGGCTACCTGACCGGCACGGAGCCCGCCGACCTCGCCTCCACCCTCGACTCGGTGGACCGCGCCCACGAGATGGGGCCGCGGACGGTTCTCGTCACCAGCGTCGAGCGGCCCGACAACGCCGACGGCACGCTCGAGATGCTTGCCGCCGACGACACGGGCGCCTGGATCGTGGCGACGCCGCGCCTGCCGTTCAAGGCGAACGGATCGGGAGATGTGACGGCCGCGCTGTTCACCGCCCACTACACGGCGACGGGTTCGGCGGCCGACGCCCTCGCACGCACCGCGTCCAGCGTCTTCGGTCTGCTCGAGCAGACCCTCGCCTCGGGCGATCGCGAGCTGCAGCTGGTCGAGGCTCAGGAGCACTACGCGAACCCGCGGATGGAGTTCGAGGTGCGCCAGGTGCGCTGAGTCCGCCGAGACACCGAACCGGGCCGGGATCCATCAGGGTCCCGGCCCGGTCCGGCATCCGGGCTCACGCGGCGCGCGCGGCGACCCGCTCGAGCAGCATCCGGTGGAACCGCAGGTCGCCGGTCACCTCCGGATGGAACGCCGTGCCGATGACGTTGCCCTGCGCGACCGCGACGACGCCGCCGTCCGGCAGAGCCGCGAGGGGGCGCGCCAGCGGTCCGACCTGCTCGATGAGGGGGGCGCGGATGAACGCCGCGTGCACGGGCCCGCCGTCGATCTCCGGCGCGACGAGGTCGGTCTCGAACGACTCGACCTGCCCGCCGAACGCGTTGCGACGCACGGTGACGTCGAGCCCGCCGAACGTCTCCTGACCCTCGATCGCGCCGCTGATCCGGTCGGCGAGCAGGATCAGCCCGGCGCAGGTCCCGTACACGGGCAGCCCTGCCGCGATCGCGTCGCGGATGGGCTCCTGGAGCCCGAAGGCGCGCGCGAGCTTGTCGATCACACTCGACTCGCCGCCGGGCAGCACCAGAGCGTCCACCGAGGCCAGCTCGGACGGCCGTCGCACAAGCGAGGCCTCCGCACCGAGCGTCGTCAGCGCGGTCATGTGCTCGCGCACATCACCCTGCAGCGCCAGGACGCCGACACGCGCCCCGGCGGCCGCGCTCGTCACCAGCCGCGCTCCGCGAGGCGGTGCGGGGCGGGCAGGTCCGACACGTTGATGCCGACCATGGCCTCGCCGAGTCCGCGCGACACCTCGGCGATGACCTTCGGGTCGTCGTGGAAGGTGACAGCCTTGACGATCGCGGCGGCCCGCTTGGCGGGGTCGCCGGACTTGAAGATGCCGGAGCCGACGAACACGCCGTCCGCGCCGAGCTGCATCATCATCGCGGCATCAGCCGGGGTCGCCACGCCGCCCGCTGTGAAGAGCACCACCGGCAGGCTGCCGGTCTCGGCGACCTCGGCCACGAGGTCGTACGGCGCCTGCAGCTCCTTGGCCGCGACGTAGAGCTCATCCCTGGTCATCGAGCGGAGGGCGTTGATCTCGCTGCTGATCTTGCGGATGTGCTTGGTCGCCTCCGAGACGTCGCCCGTCCCGGCCTCGCCCTTGGAGCGGATCATCGCCGCTCCCTCGTTGATGCGGCGCAGGGCCTCGCCGAGGTTCGTCGCCCCGCACACGAACGGCACCGTGAAGCGCTGCTTGTCGATGTGATTCACGTAGTCGGCGGGCGAGAGCACCTCGGACTCGTCGATGTAGTCGACGCCGAGCTCCTGCAGGATCTGCGCCTCGACGAAGTGGCCGATGCGCGCCTTGGCCATCACGGGGATCGACACGGCGGCGATGATCCCGTCGATCATGTCGGGGTCGCTCATGCGCGACACACCGCCCTCGGCACGGATGTCGGCGGGGACCCGCTCGAGCGCCATGACGGCCGTAGCGCCGGCGTCCTCGGCGATGCGCGCCTGCTGGGGCGTGACGACGTCCATGATGACGCCGCCCTTCATCATGTCCGCGAGGCCGCGCTTGATGCGCCCCGTGCCGGTGGTGGAAGTCGTGGCGTCGGTCACGGCCGTGCTCCTTGATTCAGGCCCTCGGGCGGGCTTTGGCATAGGCCGAAGTTCGACCTATGCCAAAAACTACCACCTTCCCGACCTACACTCGAGACGATGGACGACACCGAGCTGGGGACGCTTCACGAGAGCATCGCCGGGCGCACCGCGGCCGAGATCGCCGGCAGCGTGCGCTCGCTGCTCGAGCGCGGAGCCCTCCGGCCCGGTGATGCGCTCCCCCCGGTCCGCGCCCTCGCCGAGAGCCTCGGCGTCAACCGCAACACCGCCGTGGCCGCATACGGGCTGCTCGCCCGCTCCGGCCTCGTCGTCGCCGGCGGGCGCGCGGGCACCCGCATCGCCCACCCCGAGCCCTTCGCCCAGGAGGGGTTCGCCTCCCCGGACCCGGATCCGTCACGCCCGCTGCGCGACATCGGCGCCGGCAACCCGGATCCCGCGTGGATCCCCGATCCCTCCCGATACCTCGGCTCCCTCGCCGGTCGCCCCGTCCTCTACGGCGAGCCGGTGATCGATCCGGAGCTCGAGACCGACGCGCGCGCCTGGATGTCAGCGGATCTCGCACCGGCCGACCTTCGACTCACGCTCACCAGCGGCGCGGTCGACGCCGTCGAGCGACTGCTGGCGCAGGCGCTGACGCGGGACGACGCCATCGCCCTCGAGGACCCCTGCTGGCTGGCGAACATCCACACCGTGCGGCTCGCGGGGTACCGCGCCGTACCTGTGCCCGTCGACGCCGAGGGGATGACGACCGACGGCCTGCGGGCGGCCCTCGCACAGGGGGTGCGCGCCGTCATCTGCACCCCTCGTGCGCAGAACCCGACCGGGGCGGGCCTCTCCGAGCGCCGCGCGGCCGAGCTGCGGGCGGTGCTGGCCGATCACCCCTACGTGCTCGTCATCGAGGACGACCACTTCTCGCTGCTGTCGCAGCAGCCGTTCCGCTCGATCGTCGGGCCGAACCACCGTCGGTTCGCCCTGGTTCGGTCGGTGTCGAAGTTCCTCGGCCCCGACATGTGCCTCGCCGTGACCGCCTCCGATCCGCACACCGCCGACCGCCTCGCCCTGCGCCTGAGCTCGGGGACGACGTGGGTGAGCCACCTCCTCCAGCGTCTGACGCACGCCATCCTCGCCGACCCCGCCGCGCAGGACCTGATCTCCCGCGCGGGCGCGCACTACGCCGCGCGCAACGCCGCCTTCGCCGACCGCCTGGCGGGGGTCGGGATCGACGCCGCCGCCGGCGACGGGCTCAGCCTGTGGGTGCCCCTGGACGCCCCCACCGCGCCGGTGGCCGCCGAGCTGAAGCGCCGGGGCTGGCTCGCGCGCTCGGGCGACGAGTTCTTCCTCGCGGACGCGCCGGACGCCCCGCACCTGCGCCTCACGGTCCACGACCTCACCGACGACGAGGCCTCGGCCCTCGTCGCCGACCTCGCCGCATCGGTCGACGCCGCCCGCTGAGGGGTCAGGCGGGCGGACGGATCAGACGGGCCAGGCGTCCGCGAGCGCGCGCCGCACGTCACCCAGCAGCTGGGGCAGCGCCTTGGTCTTCGCGATGATCGGGAAGAAGTTGGCGTCGCTCGCCCAGCGCGGAACGATGTGCTGGTGCAGGTGCTCCTCGACGCCGGCGCCGGCCACGTGGCCCTGGTTCATGCCGATGTTGAAGCCGTCGCAGCGCGATGTCTCGCGCAGCACCCGCATGGCGGTCTGCGTCAGTGCCGCGATCTCGGCGGCCTCCTCGGCCGTCGCCTCGTCGTACAGCCCGATGTGACGGTAGGGGCACACCAGCAGGTGGCCCGAGTTGTACGGGAAGAGATTGAGCAGCACAAACGCCGTCTTGCCGCGGTGCACGATGAGACTCGCCTCGTCGTCGCGACCCGGGGCCGCGCAGAACGGGCATCCCGAGCCGCGGTTCACGTCGGCGCCCGCGGCGATGTACGCCATGCGGTGCGGCGTCCACAGCCGCTGGAACTCGTCCGGGACGGCCGCGAACTCGGCCGCCCCTTCGAGCTCGGCGGACATCAGGCCAGATCCTCGGCCGTCTGGATGAGCGTCTTGGCCTCGACCGCGCGCGTCAGGAGCTCAACGGCCTCGGCGATCGGCACACCGTTGCGCTGCGAGCCGTCGCGGAAGCGGAACGAGACCGTCCCGGCCGTGCGGTCCTGGTCGCCGGCGATCAGGATCACCGGGACCTTGGAGGTCGTGTGCGTGCGGATCTTCTTCTGCATGCGGTCGTCCGAGCGGTCGAGCTCGGCACGCACACCCGAGCGGCGCAGCTGATCCACGACGTCGTCGAGGTAGTCGGCGAACTCGTCGGCGACCGGCACGCCCACCACCTGGGTCGGCGCGAGCCACAGCGGGAAGTCGCCCGCGTAGTGCTCGAGCAGGATCGCGAAGAAGCGCTCGATCGAGCCGAACAGCGCGCGGTGGATCATGATCGGACGCTGCTTGGAGCCGTCGCGGTCGGTGAACTCGAGCTCGAACCGCTCGGGCAGGTTGAAGTCGAGCTGGACCGTGGACAGCTGCCACGAGCGGCCGATGGCGTCGGTGACCTTGAGATCGATCTTGGGGCCGTAGAACGCGGCCTCGCCGGGCTCCTCGATGAGCTGAAGCCCGGTCGACATGGCAACGCGGCGCAGCGCATCGGTCGCGGTCGCCCAGACCTCCTCGTCGCCGATCCACTTCGACTTCTCGTCGTCGCGCATCGACAGCTCGAGCCGGAAATCGGTGAGGCCGAAGTCCTTGAGCAGCGACAGCACGAACTCGAGCACCTTGGTCGTCTCGGCCTCGAGCTGGTCGGGCGTGACGAACAGGTGCGCGTCGTCCTGTGTGAAGCCACGCACGCGGGTGAGGCCGTGCAGGGCACCCGAGAGCTCGTTGCGGTAGACCGTGCCGTTCTCGGCGAGACGCAGCGGAAGATCGCGGTAGCTGCGGGCGCGCTCCTTGTAGATCAGGATGTGCATCGGGCAGTTCATGGGCTTCAGGTAGTAGTCCACGCCCTGCTTGGTGACGTTGCCCTCGTCGTCGCGCTCCTCGTCCATGCGGATCGGCGGCCAGATGCCGTCGGCGTAGGTGACGAGGTGGTTCGAGGTCACGAAGAGGTCCTTCTTCGTGATGTGCGGTGTGTAGACGTAGCTGTAGCCGGCCTCGATGTGGCGCTTGCGGTGGTGCTGCTCCATCTCGCCGCGGACGATGCCGCCCTTGGGGTGCCAGACCGAGAGGCCGGATCCGATCTCCTCCGGGAACGAGAACAGGTCGAGCTCGCGGCCGAGCTTGCGGTGGTCGCGGCGCGCGGCCTCAGCCAGGCGCTCCTGGTAGGCGCGCAGCTCGTCCTTGGTCGGCCATGCCGTGCCGTAGATGCGCTGCAGCTGAGGGTTCTTCTCGCTGCCTCGCCAGTACGCGCCGGCGACGCGGACGATGTCCCAGCCGTTGCCGACCATGCGGGTGGAGGGCACGTGGGGGCCGCGGCAGAGGTCCTTCCAGGCGGTCTCGCCGGTGCGTCCGTCGATGTTGTCGTAGATCGTCAGCTCGCCCTCGCCGACCTCGACGCCGGCGCCCTCGGCGGCTTCCTTCTTGCCGCCCTTGAGGCCGATGAGCTCGAGCTTGAACGGCTCGTCGGCGAGCTCGGCGCGGGCCTCGTCGTCGGTGACGACGCGGCGACGGAAGCGCTGCGCATCCTTGACGATGCGCTGCATCTCCTTCTTGATCGCCTTCAGGTCGTCCGGCGTGAAGGGGTCCTCGACGCCGAAGTCGTAGTAGAAGCCGTCGGTGATGAACGGGCCGATGCCGAGCTTCGCGGCGGGGCGCAGCTTCTGCACCGCCTGCGCGAGCACGTGCGCGGTCGAGTGGCGCAGGATGTTGAGACCGTCCTGGCTGTCGATGGTGATCGGCTCTGTCGTCTGCGTGTCCGAGACCTCCGCTGCGAGGTCCTTCAGCTCACCGTCGACGCGCATGGCGACGACGTTCTTCTCGGGGTACAGATCAAAACCGGTGGTCACCCGATCAGTCTAGTTCGGAGCCGCGTTCCGGGCCGACGCGCGCGAACCGCTGCGTGCCGAGCACGCCGAGCAGCCGGAGCTTCTCGGCACCGTCGCTGCGCGGCGGGGCGGTGAGCACCAGCAGGGCCTGCGACTGGTCCTCCGTGAAGAGCACCTGGCAGTCGACCTCGATCTCCCCCAGCTCGGGGTGGATCAGCGTCTTGTGGTCGGCGTACCGGCGCGCGACCTCGTGCCGATCCCAGATCTCCGCGAACTCCGGGCTGGTGCCGTGCAGCAGCCGGACGAGCTCGCCTGCGCGGGACGCCTCGCCCATGGCCCCGTACGCGACGCGCAGGTTCGAGACGAGCGCGCGGGCCTGACGATCGCGATCCTCGGCGGGGTAGATCTCCCGCGCGGCCGGATCGGTGAACCAGCGGTGGATGTCGCTGCGGTCCCACCCCGACCGCGCGGCGTGGTCGCCGAAGAGCGCGACGCCCAGCCGGTTGGCGACCAGGGTCTCCCCCAGCGCGGACAGGATGAGGGCGGGTGTGTCGTCGAGACGGTCCAGCACCCGCAGCAGGGCCGGCGCGACGTGCGTGGCGGTGTCGAATCGGTCGGGAGCCGCGTGCCCGGCGACGCGGAAGAGGTAGTCGCGCTCGTCGGCCGTCAGGCGCAGCGCCCGGGCGAGCGCGGCGAGCATCTGATCGCTCGGCTGCGGGCCGCGCGACTGCTCGAGGCGCGTGTAGTAGTCGACGGACATCCCGGTGAGCTGCGCGACCTCCTCGCGACGAAGCCCCGGTGCGCGGCGCCGCGCACCGGCAGCCAGCCCGACGTCCTCCGGGCGCAGACCCGCCCGGCGGCTGCGGAGGAAGTGCGCCAGAGCGGCGCGGTCGATGCTCATGGATCCATCATCCGTCGTGGGCCGACCGCGAACCAGGGACCGCGGATCCCCCGATGACCGGGTCTCTCCCGCCGCCGCCGGCGCGAGCCCACGCTGGGCCCATGGACATCACACAGGACACCGTCTTCATCCCCGGCGCTACCAGCGGGATCGGCCTCGCGCTCGCGCTCCGATTCCAGGCCGGCGGGGCCACCGTCATCGTCGGCGGGCGTCGGCAGGATGTGCTCGACCGCCTCGGATCCGAGCACGGCTTCGGCACGATCCACCTCGACACGGCGGACGCCGGAAGCATCCGCGACGCCTCGGCCGAGGTGATCCGCCGCTGGCCCGAGGTGAACGCGGTCGTGCTCATGGCGGGGATCATGGTCGCGGAGGACTGGCGCACCGATCGGTTCCTGGCGACGGCCGAGGACATCGTCACAACGAACGTCCTGGGCCCGATCCGGCTGATCGCCGCGTTCACCGAGCACCTGCAGGCGCGCCCGTCCGCCACCATCGTGACGGTCTCGAGCGGGCTGGCGTCGGTGCCCCTTCGCCCGACCCCGACCTACAACGCGAGCAAGGCGTTCATCCACCGCCTGAGCGAGACCCTCCGCCTCCAGTTCGCGGGAACCAGCGTCCGGATCACCGAGCTGGTGCCGCCCGCCGTCCGCACGACGCTGATGCCGGGCCAGGAGGTCTCCGAGCACGCCATGCCGCTGGACGACTTCGCCGACGAGGTCGTGCACCTCCTGCAGACTCAGCCGGATGCGCACGAGATCCTCGTCGAGCGCGTCAAGCTCCTGCGGTTCGCCGAGGTGCGCGGCGACTACGACCAGGTGGTGGGGATGCTCAACGCGAGCGATCCTCACGCCGCGCGCGACTGATCGGGCGGCGGGTCACGCCTCCGGCAGCGACCGGCCGAACATGGCGGCGGTCGCCCGCGCCGAGGGGTTGCCCGCCTCGGGGTCGGCCCCGGCCGCCAGCAGCACGCGAATGACCTCGTCATGCTGCTTGAACACGGCGCCCGCCAGCGGGGTCTGGCCCCGGCCGCTCACGCGGTCGACGTCCGCCCCGCGCTGGGCCAGGCCCTCCACGAGGTCGGCGTGGCCGTGGTAGGCGGCCAGCATCAGCAGGGTGCTCCCCTGCGCGTCCGCGAAATCCGGATCGGCGCCGCCGTCGACGGCGGCGAGAAGCATGGCGGTCTCCCCCAGACGGGCGAGGTCGAACAGCTGGTCGGCGGTGGCGTCGGTCATGCCTCCCAGTCAATCACCGAAACACGCGACGGCGGAGACGACGAAGGCCCCGGCGGGTGCCGGGGCCTTCGTCCTGCTGTGCGCGATACTGGGATCGAACCAGTGACCTCTTCCGTGTCAGGGAAGCGCGCTACCGCTGCGCCAATCGCGCTCGAGTCGAGCGGGGGTGAATGCACGAAGCCCGGCCAGAGCCGGGCTTCGAACTTCAGAGCGGATGACGAGACTCGAACTCGCGACCCTAACCTTGGCAAGGTTATGCGCTACCAACTGCGCTACATCCGCAACAAGACGATTCCCGAGGGATCCATCTCGTGCGCGATACTGGGATCGAACCAGTGACCTCTTCCGTGTCAGGGAAGCGCGCTACCGCTGCGCCAATCGCGCTCATAAGAGCTTCTGTTCAGTTTTCCTGCGAGGTGGCGACGGGATTCGAACCCGTGTAAACGGCTTTGCAGGCCGGTGCCTAGCCACTCGGCCACGCCACCACGGGGTTGAGACCCGCATGCCGAGAACCTGACGGTGCCCAACACTCGAGCGGATGACGAGACTCGAACTCGCGACCCTAACCTTGGCAAGGTTATGCGCTACCAACTGCGCTACATCCGCGTGTCCCGGATCGCTCCGGGCACTTGTTACACATTAGCCGACTTCGTCGACCCTGTCCAAAACCTCGGCCATGTTCGGGCGTGTCCCGCATCCGGTCTCTCACGGAGAAGGCCCCCGCATGCGGGGGCCTTCCGTGGTGGGCGATGCCGGACTCGAACCGACGACCTCTTCCGTGTGAAGGAAGCGCGCTACCAACTGCGCCAATCGCCCAGACTCTTCGATTTTCACGCCCTTGCGGGCCGAGAATCGATACTACCTGATCCCCCGCTGTGCACCGAACCGGCTCCCCGCGCGGGCGTGGCGTCACCGGCCGGCGGCCCACCCGTAGCGCTGCTGCAGCACGGCGGCCACGCGCGCGTAGCGCTCGGCATCCAGCGCATCCGCCTCCCGGCGCATGCCTGCCGTGTGCACGCTGTAGAGCTGGTCCAGATCGACCCAGGACTCGCGTCCCGCGCTGTCCCAGCTCCCCGATCCGATGGACACGTACTCCCGCTCGCCGTCGTGCGGCTTGCTGGTGAGCTTGACGGCGTAGAAGCGGTCGGCACCATGGCGGGCGAGGATCAGCACAGGGCGGTCCTTGCCGCGGCCGTCGTTCTCGGCGTAGGGCACCCACGTCCACACGATCTCGCCCGCGTCCGGGTCGCCGTCGCGGCGGGGCGCGTAGGACAGCCGCAGGTCGTGCACGTCCTCGGGGCGCACCTCGACCGTCACGATGGCATCCGGTGCCCCGGGGCGTGCGCTGCCGTCGGGGGCGCCCCGGGAGGGCCGAGCCGGCGGCTGGGGACGGTGCGGCGCTCCCGCCGGGTCGCTCGCCCTCTTTGTGCGTGCGGCGCTGTCCAGCGCGCCGAGGACGAGCTTCGCGATCGAACCGAGGATCCCCTGGCGTGCCATGCCACAGAGCCTAGGGGGAACGACGGAAGGGGCGCCGCGGCGTGATGCCGCGGCGCCCCTCGAGACGAGCGTGTCAGTCGGCGAGCGTGTAGCCCACCTCACCGTGCAGCACCGTGTCGACTCCGGCGAGCTCGTCCTCGTTCTTGACGCGGAAGCCCATCGTCTTCTCGATCGCGAAGCCGATGACGAGCGCCAGCACGAACGAGTACACCAGGACCGCGACCGCGGCGATGAGCTGGACGAGCAGCTGAGCGAAGCCGCCGCCCATGAACAGGCCGGTGCCGTTGGCGAAGAAGCCGAGGTACAGCGTGCCGATGAGGCCGCCGACGAGGTGGATGCCGACGACGTCGAGCGAGTCGTCGAAGCCGAGCTTCCACTTCAGCTCGATGGCGAAGGCGCAGGCCACACCGGCGATGAAGCCGAGCAGCAGGGCCCAGACGGGGTGCAGCGACGCGCAGGCCGGCGTGATGGCCACAAGGCCGGCGACGGCGCCGGAGGCCGCGCCCACGGACGTGGGCTTGCCGTCCTTGAACTTCTCGACGATCAGCCATCCGAGCAGGGCCGCGGCGGGGGCGCCGATCGTGTTGATGAAGGCGAGCGCGGCGGCGCCGTCGGCCGCGAGCTCCGAGCCGGCGTTGAAGCCGAACCAGCCGAACCACAGCAGGCCGGCGCCGAGGAGGACGAACGGCGGGTTGTGGGGCACGTGGACGCCCTTCTGGAAGCCGACGCGCTTGCCGAGCACCAGCGAGAGGGCCAGGGCGGCCGCACCGGCGTTGATGTGCACCGCGGTGCCACCGGCGAAGTCGATCGCGCCGACGCCGAAGACGTCCTGCAGCCCGTGGGTGATCCAGCCGCCGTAGGCGAAGGATCCGTCCTCGGCGAGGCCGAAGTTGAACACCCAGCTGGCGACCGGGAAGTAGACGATGGTCGCCCACAGGCCGGCGAACACGAGCCACGCGCCGAACTTCGCGCGGTCGGCGATGGCACCGGAGATCAGGGCGACGGTGAGGATCGCGAACGTGGCCTGGAAGGCGACGAAGGCCAGCGGCGGGTACGCGGCGCCCTCAGGGGTCTCCAGCAGGCTGTTCAGGCCGAGTGCCGAGAAATCGAGGGCGAACGGGGCGACGGTGCCCTCGGCGGCGGGGAACGCCACGGCGTAGCCGTACAGCACCCACAGGACGCCGATGAGGCCCATCGCGCCGAAGCTGAGCATCATCATGCTGATGACGCTCTTGGCCTTCACCAGGCCGCCGTAGAAGAACGCCAAGCCGGGCGTCATGAGCAGCACGAGTGCTGCTGCGATGAGCATGAATGCTGTGTTGCCTTGATCCATGATCGCGGGAACCTCTCTGCTGGGACGCAGGTGGAGCGTCGGGTTCCCTCAGTGTTCTCGCGGCCCGTTTCACAGACGGTTCGAAGGATGTTTCTGAACGGTTACGCGTTCGGCGCTGTGTGAACATCCCGTTTCCGAGTGCTCACACCGGGCCGGATTCAGGCGTGAGTGGACGCGACAAGGCGCGAGATCGCGCGCAGGTACTTCTTCCGGTACCCGCCGGCGAGCATCGCCTCGCCGAACACCTGGTCGAGCGCCGTGCCGGTCGCCCGGATCGGAAGCTGCGCGTCGTAGACGCGGTCGACGAAGGCCACGAAGCGCAGCGCCTCCGACTGGTCGGTGAGCTGGCGGACATCCCGCAGGCCGATGGCCTCCACGCCGTCGATCAGGCGGATGTAGCGCGAGGGGTGCACATGGGCGAGGTGCGAGATGAGGCCATCGAACGTGTCGTCGCTGGCGATGCGGAAGGCGGCGAGCTGCTGCTCGTACTCGCCCTCATCCAGCACGGGGGCGTGGCCGTCGAACGAGCGCTGGCGGAAGTCGACGCCGTCGATCCGGATCGTCTCGAACCGATCCGACATCGCGTGGATCTCGCGCAGGAAGTCCTGCGCGGCGAAGCGCCCCTCGCCGAGCGCGCTCGGCGGGGTGTTGCTGGTGGCCGCGAGACGCGTGCCGCTGGCGACGAGCTCGCCGAGCAGCCGCGTCATGACCATCGTGTCGCCGGGATCGTCCAGTTCGAACTCGTCGATGCACAGCAGCGCCGATCCGCGCAGCAGGTCGACCGTCTGCTTGTAGCCGAGCGCTCCGACGAGGGCGGTGTACTCGATGAACGACCCGAAGTACTTCCGGCGTGCGGGGACGGCGTGGTAGATCGCCGCGAGCAGGTGGGTCTTGCCGACGCCGAAGCCGCCGTCGAGGTAGACGCCCGGCTTCATCTCGGGCTCCTTCGGCTTCCGCGAGAAGAAGCCGCCGCGCTTGGCGGGCGGGGCTCCCACGGCGAAGGTCACGAGCGTCTGCTTCGCGCCCTCCTGAGAGGGGAAGGACGGATCCGAGCGGTACGACTCGAACGTGGCGTCATCGAACTGCGGCGGCGGGACGAGGCTCGCGAGCATCTCCTCGCCGCTGAGCTGCGGCTGACGCTCGGTGAGGTGGACGATGCCGGTCGCGGCGGAGGTCATGGACGTCAGGTTTCCGATCGTTACGCGAGGAGCGGATCCCCGGATCCGGCGCGCGCTGACGCGCCTACGCTCGAACCGGAGGCATCCAGCCTAGTTGCCCCGCCCCGTGCCGATTCTCAGGAGGAACCCGTGAGCGTTGACTTCGATCCGTCGCCCGAATTCGCCGACTTCGCCGAACCCGGACGACTCGTGTCGACCGCATGGGTCGAGGAGCACCTCGGCGCCCCCGGACTCGTGGTCGTCGAGTCCGACGAGGACGTCCTCCTCTACGAGACCGGGCACATCCCCGGTGCGGTGAAGGTCGACTGGCACACCGAGCTCAACGACCCGGTGGTGCGCGACTACGTGGACGGCGAGGGCTTCGCCGCGCTGATGAGCGCCAAGGGGATCTCGCGCGACGACACGGTCGTCATCTACGGCGACAAGAACAACTGGTGGGCCGCCTACGCCCTGTGGGTGTTCTCGCTGTTCGGGCACGAGGACGTGCGCCTGATCGACGGCGGCCGCGACCGCTGGATCTCGGAGGGCCGCCCCCTGACGACGGAGCCCGCCGGCCGCGCCGCGACCGACTACCCCGTGGTCGAGCGCGACGACTCGGTCCTGCGCGCCTACAAGGAGGACGTGCTCGTCCACCTGGGCAAGCCGCTGATCGACGTCCGATCCCCCGAGGAGTATACGGGCGAGCGCACCTCGGCACCGGCCTATCCGGAGGAGGGCGCGCTGCGCGCCGGGCACATCCCCACCGCGCACAGCGTGCCGTGGGCGCGGGCCGTGGGCGAGAACGGCGGGTTCAAGCCGCGCGCCGAGCTCGAGGCGATCTACCGCGACGAGGTGGGCCTCGCCGACGGGGACGAGATCGTCGCCTACTGCCGGATCGGCGAGCGCTCGGCGCACACCTGGTTCGTGCTGAAGCACCTGCTCGGCTTCGAGAACGTGCGCAACTACGACGGCTCGTGGACCGAGTGGGGTTCGGCCGTCCGCGTGCCGATCGCAACGGGTGCCGAGCCGGGCGAGGCACCGCGGCGCTGACCTCCGGGTGGAGGGCGGTGGGAGGATGAGGACGTGACCAGCGACACTCTTCCCACCCCTCTTGCGGAGATCCGATCCGAGTTCCTCGAGCTCGACGAGCCGGAGCGCCTTCAGCTGCTGCTCGAGTTCTCGCGCGAGCTGCCCGAGATCCCGGCCGAGTACGCGGATCATCCCGAGCTGACCGAGCGGGTGGCCGAGTGCCAGTCCCCCGTGTTCATCGTGCTCGAGGTCGATGGCCACGACCCGAGCAGCATCGTCACGATGCACGCCACCGCCCCGGCCGAGGCGCCCACGACGCGCGGGTTCGCGAGCATCCTCGCGCAGGGGCTCTCGGGGCTGACGGCTCGCGAGGTGCTCGACGTCCCCGCCGACTTCCCGCAGTCGCTGGGTCTCACCCGCGCGGTGTCCCCCCTGCGCATCGCCGGCATGACCGGCATGCTCATGCGCGCCAAGCGCCAGGTTCAGGCGCGTCTCGACGCGCACTGACGGCGGGTCGGCGGGTCAGCGACCGAGTCCCTGACCCACGAGCCAGTCGCGGATGACCGTCGTCCAGCGCCGCTCGTCGTAGTTCCAGAGCTTGGTGTGGCGCGCCACGGCGAACGTCTCCATCTGCACGATGTCCGGACGGGCCGCCGCCAGCGCGTGGGACGCGTCGGAGGGGACGAAGCCGTCGTCGTCGCTGTGCAGCAGCAGGATCGGCACGCTCAGCTCGTCCGCGCGCGCCACCATGTCGAGCTCGTCGAAGTCGATGCCGCGCCCGCCGCGCACCGCCCGCGCACCCCACTCGCTGCCGAGCATGCCCACGGCCGCGCGCGAGGCGAACGTCGGCACCCCGAGCTCGCGCCCGTGGAAGTCGAGGACGGATCGCCAGTCGACCACCGGCGACTCGAGGATGACACCCGCGATCGTCTCCCGGTGCTCGGAGCGGATCGCGGTCTGCAGCACGATCGCGCCGCCCATCGACCAGCCCATCAGCACCACGCGCTCCCCGCCGGCCGCGAGCGCCCATCCGATGGCCGCGTCGACGTCGCGCCACTCGGTCGCTCCGAGCCCGTACATCCCGGTGCGGCTGGGCGGCGCCTCGCCGTCGTTGCGGTACGAGACCACCAGCGCCGAGATGCCGAGCGCGTGCAGCAGCGGCACGGCCCGCAGCGTCTCGGCCCGGGTCGTCCCGCGACCGTGCACGAGAACGGCCCACGTGTCACCGCGTCCCGCCTGGAACACCCACGCCGGGGCGAGGCCGACGGGGGTGTCGATCAGCTCCTCGTGGAACGGCAGGTGCAGCTGTGCGGGGTCGTCGAAGTACCAGCCGCTGAACGAGCCGTGGGGCCCGAGCCGTGTGGCGGAGTCGATGTGGCTGAGCAGCTTGCGGGTGACACCTTCCTCGTCCTGCCCCAGCACGGCGCCGAGCTTCACGTATCCCGCACCGTTGGTGAAGATGCCGTACCGCCCGGGCAGCACGGTGTCGAGCGTCCGGCTCAGGGTGATCGTCTGCGCGGCGCGGTCGATGCCGAGGATCTGCGTGTCGGCCTCGCGCGGCGCCGGTGTCACGACCCGACGCGCGACGGCGGCGATCCGGACGGTCAGCGCCGTCGCGACGCCCGTGAGCAGGACGCCGAGACCGACGGCGGACACGAGTGCGGATCCGGAGCGGTCACGGGGAGAGGATGCGCCCGCAGGGACGGCGCGCCTGAGGTGCTTCATGACCCCTCCACCATAATCTGACAGCGTGAGTGCAGGAGGAGGCGCGGCTGACGCGTTCGCCGCCGCCGCGGAGCGGCTTCGGGCCGCGACCTTCCGCGGCGACTTCGTCGTCCGCGAGATCCCGTCTCCCGCCGGGGTGGCGCCGTTCAGTCTCGCGCTGGCGGGCGATGTCCGGCCGACCGCCGACGGCGACTCGCCGTACGGCACCGGGCGCTTCATCCTTCTCCACGACCCGTCCGAGCCGGACGCCTGGGGCGGAGCCTGGCGCATCATCGCGTTCGCCCAGGCCCCGCTCGAGCCCGAGATCGGCACGGACCCGCTCCTCGCCGACGTGACATGGTCGTGGCTCGTCGACGCCCTCGAGTCGCGGGGCGCCGCCTACCACTCGGCCTCGGGCACGGCCACCAAGATCCTGTCCAAGGGCTTCGGCACGCTGGCCGACGAGGGCGACGGCGCCCAGATCGAGCTGCGCGCCTCCTGGTCACCCGACGGCCCGTTCGACGCGCACCTCGACGCGTGGGCCGAACTCGTATGCATGCTGGCGGGTCTCCCGCCGGGGTCCGAGGGCATCGCGGTCCTCGGGGAGCGGAGGAACGCGAATGGCTGAGGCCGCACAGTACGACGTGATCGACACGGCCGAGGGGCTCGCCGCTGCATGCGCCGCGCTCGCCGCCGGCACGGGCCCCGTGGCCGTGGACGTGGAGCGCGCCTCCGGCTTCCGCTACTCGCAGCGCGCCTATCTCGTCCAGGTCAACCGGCGCGGTGCGGGGGTCTTCCTCTTCGACCCGCCGGCCCTGCAGGATCTGTCCCCGCTCCAGGCGGCGATCGGCGACGTCGAGTGGGTGCTGCACGCCGCGAGTCAGGATCTGCCGTCGCTGCGGGAGCTCGATCTCCTGCCGCCATCGATCTTCGACACCGAGCTCGCGGCTCGCCTGCTCGGCTGGGAGCGCGTGGGGCTCGCGGCCGTGGTCGAGGCCACCCTCGGCGTGGTGCTGAAGAAGGAGCACTCGGCCGCCGACTGGTCGACGCGCCCCCTGCCGCAGGCCTGGCTGGAGTACGCCGCTCTCGACGTGGAGCACCTCATCGACGTGCGCGACGCTCTGGTCGTCGCGCTCGACGAGGCGGGCAAGACCGAGTACGCGGCCCAGGAGTTCGAGGCGACGCGGCTGCGCGAGCAGAGGCCGCCCCGCACTGACCCGTGGCGCCGCCTGAGCGGCCTGCACACGCTGCGCGGCCGCCGCAACCTCGCCATCGCCCGCCAGCTGTGGCTGGCGCGCGAGGAGTACGCGATGCAGCAGGACGTCTCCCCCGGCCGCCTGGTGCCGGACCGCGCGCTGGTCGCGGCGATCGCCGCCGCCCCGGCATCCAAGAGTGAGCTCGCCGCGCTCAAGGCGTTCAACGGGCGCGCCTCGCGCACGCAGCTGGACCGGTGGTGGAACGCCATCGTCGCCGGACGCGAGAGCGCCGACCTTCCGCAGGAGCGTGTGCCCAGCGACACCCTGCCCCCGCCCCGCGCGTGGGTCGACCGCAACCCGGAGGCCGACGCGCGCCTCAAGCAGGCCCGCCCCGCGGTCGAGGAGCGCGCCGAGCAGCTGGCGATGCCGACCGAGAACCTCCTCACGCCCGAGACGCTGCGCCGCGTCGCGTGGGAGCCCCCGGTGCCGGCGGATGCCGCATCGATCGCCGAGGCGCTGCGTCGCCTGGGCGCCCGCGAGTGGCAGATCGAGCAGACTGCACAACTGATCGCCGATGCTTTTGTGCGATCCGTGCAGTCGGCCGACGAGGCCGTCGACAGCGCTTAGTCGAACCGGGCCAACCGGTTCTGCTCTCCCGATGCCCGCTCCATAGGCTGAGGACAACCGAACCTGGGAGGCAGAGTGGCCGAGCTGGCTGATGTCTATTTCGTCGATGGAGTGCGCACCCCCTTCGGGCGCGCCGGCGAGAAGGGCATGTATTGGAACACGCGCGCAGATGACCTCGCCGTCAAGGCGACGAAGGCCCTGCTGGAGCGCAACACCGAGGTCCCCAAGGACCGCATCGACGACGTCGCCATCGCCGCGACGTCGCAGACGGGCGACCAGGGCCTGACCCTGGGGCGCACCGTGGGGATCCTCGCGGGTCTGCCGATGACGGTGCCGGGGCTGGCGGTCGAGCGCATGTGCGCGGGCGCCATGACGAGCGTCACCACCATGGCGGCCTCGATCGGCGTCGGCATGTACGACTTCGCGATCGCGGGCGGCGTCGAGCACATGGGCAAGCACCCCATCGGCTCGAACTCCGACCCGAACCCGCGCTTCGTCGCGGAGCGGCTGGTCGATCCGGGTGCGCTCAACATGGGCGTCACCGCGGAGCGCATCCACGACCGCTTCCCGCAGCTCACCAAGGAGCGCGCGGACCGCTACGGCATGCGCAGCCAGCACAAGGCGCAGGCGGCCTACGAGGCCGGCAAGATCCAGCCGGATCTCGTGCCCGTCGCGATCGCCGGTGCGGACGGCCAGTGGGGCCTGGCGACCGAGGACGAGGGTCGCCGCCCCGAGACGACCATGGAGGGTCTCGCCACCCTCAAGACGCCGTTCCGCCCGCACGGTCGTGTGACCGCCGGGACGTCGTCCCCGCTGACCGACGGCGCGACGGTGAGCCTGCTCGCCAGCGGCGCGGCCGTGAAGGAGTTCGGCCTGAAGCCGAAGATGCGTCTCGTCTCGTTCGCCTTCGCCGGCGTCGAGCCCGAGATCATGGGCATCGGCCCGATCCCGTCCACCGAGAAGGCCCTCGCCAAGGCAGGCCTCACCATCGACGACATCGGCCTGTTCGAGCTGAACGAGGCCTTCGCGATCCAGGTGCTCTCGCTGCTCGACCACTTCGGCATCGCCGATGACGACCCCCGCGTCAACGCGTGGGGCGGCGCGATCGCGGTCGGCCACCCCCTGGCCGCCTCGGGCGTGCGCCTGATGATCCAGCTCGCGGCGCAGTTCGCCGAGCACCCCGAGGTCCGCTACGGCCTGACGGCCATGTGCGTGGGTCTCGGACAGGGCGGCAGCGTCATCTGGGAGAACCCGCACTACACCGGCAAGAGGAAGAAGTGAGCGCCGCCGTGACCGACTACACGACCATCGACTTCGCTCCCCTGCTCGCGCTCTCGGCCGACGAGGTCGTGACGCACTCGCTCGTGAGCGACGTGCGCCTCGCCAGCGGCCGTACGCTCGCGCTGATCACGCTGCACAACGGCAAGGACCACACGCGTCCGAACACGCTCGGCCCCGCCACGCTCGCCGCGCTCGGCGAGCGCCTGGACGAGCTGAAGAAGCGCGCCGAGGCCGGGGAGATCGACGCGGTCGCGATCACCGGCAAGCAGTACATCTTCGCGGCCGGTGCCGACCTGTCCGGCGTGGGCGACCTGCCCTCCAAGGACATGGCGCGGCTGATCGCCCAGCTGGGGCACCACGTCCTCGGCAAGCTGTCGACGCTCGGGGTGCCCTCGTTCGCCTTCGTGAACGGCCTGGCGCTCGGCGGCGCCGTCGAGATCGCACTGAACTCGACGTACCGCACCGTCGACTCGTCGGCCGCCGCGATCGCCCTGCCCGAGGTCTTCCTCGGCCTGGTTCCCGGATGGGGCGGCGTGACGCTGCTGCCCAACCTCATCGGCATCGAGAACGCGCTCGAGGTCATCATCTCGAACCCGCTGAAGCAGAACCGCACGCTCAAGGCCCGTCAGGCGTTCGAACTGGGCATGTTCGACGCGATCTTCGAGCCGACCTCCTACCTCGAGGACTCGCTGCGCTGGGCCGACGGCGTGCTCGCCGGCACGGTCAAGGTCGAGCGGAAGAACGTCCCCGGCAAGATCGAGCGCCTGACCAAGTGGCCGATCGCCATCAAGATGGCCCGGGGCATGCTCGAGAGCCGCATCGGCACCGTTCCGAAGTCGCCGTACCTGGCGCTGGAGCTGATGGACAAGGCCAGGTCCGGCTCGACTGAGGAGGGCTTCGCGCGCGAGGACGAGGCCCTGGCCGAGCTCATCTCCGGCGACCAGTTCATCGCGTCCATGTACGCCTTCGATCTGGTGCAGAAGCGCGCCAAGCGCCCCGTCGGCGCACCCGACAAGGGGCTCGCCCGGAAGGTCTCGAAGGTCGGCGTGATCGGCGCGGGCCTGATGGCCAGCCAGTTCGCGCTGCTGTTCCTGCGACGCCTGCAGGTGCCCGTGCTCATCACGGACATCGACCAGGCGCGCGTCGACAAGGGCCTGTCGTACATCCGCGACGAGATCGCCCAGCTCCAGACCAAGGGCCGCATCGACGCCGACACCGCGAACCGTCTGCGTGCCCTGATCCACGGCACCGTCGACAAGAGCGAGTACGCCGACTGCGACTTCGTTATCGAGGCGGTGTTCGAGGAGACCGGCGTCAAGCAGCAGGTGTTCCGCGAGATCGAGCAGATCATCGCGCCCGACGCGATCCTCGCGACCAACACCTCGTCGCTGTCGGTCGAGGAGATCGGATCGGTCCTCGAGCACCCCGAGCGTCTCGTCGGGTTCCACTTCTTCAACCCGGTCGCGGTGATGCCCCTGATCGAGATCGTGAAGACGCCGCGCTCCAGCGACGAGGTGCTCTCGACGGCGTTCGTCGTGGCGAAGAACCTGAAGAAGAACGCGGTCCTCACCGCCGACGCTCCCGGCTTCGTCGTCAACCGCCTGCTCGCCAAGGTCATGGGCGAGGCGGCGCGGGCCGTCGATGAGGGGACGCCGCTCCTCACCGTCGAGAAGGCGTTCGCCCCGCTCGGTCTGCCGATGACCCCGTTCCAGCTGATCGACCTGGTCGGCTGGAAGGTCGCGGCCCACGTGCAGGACACCATGGTGCGCCACTTCCCCGAGCGGTTCTTCGCCTCCGAGAACCTCCACCGCCTCGCCGAGGTCGGCGACGTGGTCGAGAAGGACAAGGCGGGCCGGGTCACCGGCTGGACCAAGCAGGCCCAGAACGTGCTCAAGACCGGCAAGAAGGCCGCGACGGAGGCCGAGATCCTGCGTCGCGTCGAGGACGGCCTCGCCAGCGAGATCAAGCTGATGCTCGATGAGGGCGTGGTGCCGGAGGTCGAGGACATCGACCTCTGCCTGATCCTCGGTGCGGGCTGGCCGTTCATCGACGGCGGGGCCTCGGCGTACCTCGACCGCTCCGGCGCGTCCGAACGCGCCGCCGGCGGCACGTTCCACACGCCGCCGCTGCGGGGCGCCGCCCACCGCTGACGTGACCCGCGAGGGGCCGGATCCGAGGGATCCGGCCCCTCGCCTCTCGTGACAGGATCTATTCATGCGCATCTCCGCCAAGGCCGAATACGCCGTGCGCGCCTCGGTGCTTCTCGTGGGCGCCTCTGGCGTGCTGACGAGCGCCGAGATCGCCCGAGCCGAGCAGATCCCGGGGAAGTTCCTCGAGGGCATCCTCACGGGTCTCACTCGTGCGGGCATCGTCTCGAGCCGGCGCGGCGCGGGCGGCGGCTACGAGCTGGCGCGGCCTGCCGATCGGATCACGGTGGCCGATGTGATCCGCGCCATCGAGGGCCCGCTGGTCTTCGTCCGCGACCAGCGCCCCGGCGAGATGCAGCAGGAGGGTGTGCTCATGGCCCTCTGGGTGGCCCTGCGTGCGAGCGTCCGCGAGGTGCTCGAGGGCACCACCCTGGCCGACCTCGCGAGCGGCGAGCTGCCCGAGCACGTCGCCGAGCTGGTGCGCTCCCCCGCCGCCTGGCTGAGCCCGGACCCGGATCGCCGCACCGCCGCCCCGGAGTTCTTCATCTGAGCCGGCGCCGCCGGTGACGGGGGGCACCTTGGCAGGATCCCTACAACTCCGATAGGCATTCGTAACACCGCGACACTCCGCCACGGAACAGATCGGTCGCTCCGTACTCTCGTGATGACGACGAGTCCAGAGGAGACCCCGAGATGACATCCACGGAGATCGCTGCCCCCGCGGCCCCCGCGCGCGGCGCACGCCTCCGTCCGTCCGGCAAGCCGAACGGGCAGTGGCTGGTCGACGGCAAGGAGCCGCTGAACGGCAACGAGGAGTGGAAGCAGGTCGACGGCGGCCTCAACGTGCGCGAGCGCATCGAGAACGAGTACGCGCAGGGCGGCTTCGCATCGATCGACCCGACGGACCTCCACGGACGCTTCCGCTGGTGGGGGCTGTACACCCAGCGCAAGCCCGGCATCGACGGCGGTCGCACCGCGACGCTGGAGCCGCACGAGCTCGAGGACGAGTACTTCATGCTGCGCGTCCGCATCGACGGCGGCCAGCTGACCACCGAGCAGCTGCGGGTGATCGCGGGGATCTCCACCGAGTTCGCGCGCGGCACCGCCGACTTCACCGACCGCCAGAACATCCAGCTCCACTGGGTGCGCGTCGAGGACGTGCCGGAGATCTGGCGCCGCCTCGAGGCCGTGGGCCTGTCGACCACCGAGGCGTGCGGCGACGTGCCCCGTGTCATCCTCGGGTCGCCCGTCGCCGGCATCGCCGCCGACGAGCTGATCGACCCCACGCCGCAGATCGACGAGATCACGAGCCGCTTCATCGGCGACGCGTCGCTGGCGAACCTGCCCCGCAAGTTCAAGTCGGCGATCACGGGCCACCCGAGCCAGGACGTCGTCCACGAGATCAATGACGTGGCCTTCGTCGCCGTCGACCACCCCGAGCTCGGCATCGGGTACGACCTCTGGGTCGGTGGGGCGCTGTCGACGGTGCCGCGTCTCGGAGAGCGCCTCGGCGCCTGGGTCGCCCCGGATCAGGTCGCCGAGGCCTGGCACGGCGTCGCGCAGATCTTTCGCGACTACGGCTACCGGCGCCTGCGCAACAAGGCCCGCCTGAAGTTCCTCCTCGCCGACTGGGGCACCGAGAAGTTCCGCGAGGTGCTCGAGACCGAGTACCTCGGGTACCGTCTCGCCGACGGGCCCGCGGCTCCCAAGCCGCCGACCCCCGGTGACCACGTCGGCGTCCACCGTCAGAAGGACGGGCGGTTCTACGTCGGGGCGACGCCGATCGTCGGCCGCAGCTCCGGCGCCCAGCTCACCGCGCTCGCCGACCTGATCGAGGCCCATGGGTCGGGACGCCTGCGCACCACGCCCCACCAGAAGATCGTGATCCTGGACGTCACCGAGGACAGCGTCGAGTCGCTCATCGCGGGGCTCGACGAGCTCGAGTTCAGCGCGCGACCGAGCCTCATCCGCCGCGGCACGATCGCCTGCACCGGCATCGAGTTCTGCAAGCTCGCGATCGTGAACACGAAGGACAACGCCCGCGAGGCGATCTTCGAGCTCGAGAAGCGCCTCGAGGGTGTCGACCTCCGTGCGCCGCTGAGCCTCAACGTCAACGGCTGCCCGAACTCGTGCGCCCGCATCCAGACGGCCGACATCGGCCTGAAGGGCCAGATCATCACGGACGACGAGGGCAACCAGGTTCCCGGATTCCAGGTGCACCTGGGCGGCGGTCTCGCCTCGAGCGACCGCGAGGAGGCCGGCCTCGGTCGCACCGTCCGAGGGCTGAAGGTGGCCGCCGATGGCATCGCCGACTACGTCGAGAAGGTCGCGGTGCGCTACGCGACCGGCCGCGCCGGCGACGAGACGTTCGCCCAGTGGGCGCACCGCGTCGACGAGGAGGAGCTGCGATGACGGTCTCCCTCGCCCCGCGCGTCACAACGCGCCGCTCGGCCGCCGAGCTCGAGGCGCTGGCGATCCGCGGCAACGAAGAGCTCGGCAGCCTCACCGACCACGAGGCCACCCCGGCCGAGGTGGTCGCGTGGGTCGCCCGCAACTTCGGCGTGGGCGCCGCGGCGGTCGCGTGCTCGATGGCGGATGCCGCGCTGCCGCACCTCGTGGCCGCGCACCTCCCCGGCGTCGACGTGCTCTTCCTCGACACCGGCTACCACTTCACCGAGACCGTCGCCACGCGCGACGAGGTCGCGCGCACGCTCGATGTGCGTGTGGTCGATGTGCGGCCGGAGCAGACCGTGGCCGAGCAGAACGCGGCCCTCGGGCCCGACCTGTTCGCCCGCGACGCGGCGCAGTGCTGCGCGCTGCGCAAGGTCGCCCCGCTGCACAACGCTCTGCAGGGCTACGAGGTGTGGTTCACCGGCGTGCGCCGCGACGAGGCGCCCACCCGCACGAACACCCCCCTGATCACCTGGGACGAGAAGAACGGCCTGGTGAAGGTCAACCCCGTCGCCGCGTGGACGTGGGACGACCTGTCGACCTACGCAGCGCTGAACAAGGTGCCGATGAACCTGCTGCTGAACTACGGCTACCCGTCGATCGGCTGCAAGCCGTGCACGCGGCCCGTGGCGCCCGGCGAAGACCCCCGCTCCGGCCGCTGGGCCGGGCTCGACAAGACCGAATGCGGACTCCACACATGAGCGACACCCTGACCGCGCCCGAGGCGCGCTCCAGCCAGCGCCTGTCCACCCTCGACCTGCTCGAGGCCGAGGCCATCCACGTGATCCGCGAGGTCGTGGCCGAGTTCGACCGCCCCGTGCTGCTGTTCTCCGGCGGCAAGGACTCGGTTGTCGTGCTGCACCTCGCGGCCAAGGCGTTCCTCCCGGGGCGGGTGCCGTTCCCGGTGCTGCACGTCGACACGGGCCACAACTTCCCCGAGGTCATCCGCTTCCGCGACGAGACGGTGGAGCGCCTCGGCCTCACCCTCGAGGTCGCCAGCGTGCAGGACTACATCGACGACGGGCGCCTCCACGAGCGCGCCGACGGCACGCGGAACCCCCTGCAGACGCAGCCGCTGCTCGACGGCATCGCCGCCGGCCGGCACGATGCCGTCTTCGGCGGCGCCCGCCGCGACGAGGACAAGGCCCGCGCCAAGGAGCGCATTATCTCGCTGCGCGACGAGTTCGGGCAGTGGGATCCCCGCAACCAGCGGCCCGAGCTGTGGAGCCTCTACAACGGCCGCCACACCCCGGGCCAGCACGTGCGCGTGTTCCCGATCTCGAACTGGACCGAGCTCGACATCTGGCGCTACATCGAGCGCGAGAACATCCAGCTGCCGCCGCTGTACTTCGCCCACGAGCGCGAGGTGTACCTCCGCGACGGCATGTGGATGGCGGTCGGTCCCTTCTCTGAGCCGCGCGCGGGCGAGACCGTCGAGAAGCGCGTCATCCGCTACCGCACGGTCGGCGACATGAGCTGCACCGGCGCCGTCGAGTCGGCATCGGCGCACGTCTCGGACATCGTCGCCGAGGTCGCGGTGTCCACCCTCACCGAGCGGGGCGCTACCCGCGCCGACGACCGGATCAGCGAAGCGGCCATGGAAGACCGCAAGAAGGACGGATACTTCTGATGACCACGCTCGCCCCCTCCACGCTGTTCCGCTTCGCGACCGCCGGATCGGTCGACGACGGTAAGTCGACTCTCGTCGGCCGGCTCCTGCACGACTCGAAGGCGATCCTGGCCGACCAGCTCGAGCAGGTCGCCCGCACCTCGCGCGAACGCGGCTTCGCGGGCGCGGACGGCATCGATTTCGCGCTGCTCACCGACGGCCTGCGTGCCGAGCGGGAGCAGGGCATCACGATCGACGTGGCCTATCGCTACTTCGCCACGGCCGAGCGCTCCTTCATCCTCGCCGACTGCCCGGGTCACGTGCAGTACACCCGCAACATGGTCACGGGAGCCACCACCGCCGACGCCGTGGTCGTGCTGATCGACGGCCGCAAGGGCGTCCTCGAGCAGACGCGCCGCCACCTGGCCGTGACCGCGCTCCTGCGTGTCCCGCACATCATCGTGGCCGTCAACAAGATCGACCTCCTCGACTACGCGGAGGAGGCCTTCACCCCGGTCGCCGAGCAGGTGCGCCAGGTGACCGCCGAGCTCGGCCTCGGTGCGGTGCACGTGATCCCGGTGTCCGCGCTGGCGGGCGACAACATCGTCGAGCGCTCCGCGCGCACGCCGTGGTACGAGGGCCCCTCCCTTCTCGAGCTGCTCGAGACGCTGCCGGCGGTCGACGCCGAGGTGCGCGACGCCGAGCCGTTCCGCCTGCCGGTGCAGCTGGTGCTGCGGCCCCAGGGCGGTCTCTCCCCCGCGCTGCTCGAGACGGACCCCGCTGCCGCGGAGCGCCTCCGCGACTACCGCGCCGCCGCCGGACGCATCAGCTCGGGGACGGTGCGCGTGGGCGACCGGGTGCGGGTCCTCCCCGCGGGCATCACCACCACGGTCTCCGCCGTGGAGATCGCCGGTATCCCCGTGGTCGAGGCCGCCGCCCCGCAGTCGGTGGCGATCCAGCTCGAGGACGACATCGACGCCGCGCGCGGCAGCGTGCTCGTGGCGGAGGGCAGCGAGCCGACGCTGACCAAGGAGCTCGACGTCGACCTCTTCCTTCTCGACGAGCAGCCGCTGACCCGCGGCGCCCGCGTGCTCATCAAGCACGGGACGAAGGCCGTCCAGGGCATCGTGGACGAGATCATCGATCGCCGCGATCTCGACTCTCTCGGGCACGTCCCCGCCGACCGCCTCGAGGCCAACGAGATCGGCCGGGCGCGGATCCGTCTCGCCGAGGCGCTGCCGGTCGAGCCCTACGCCGTCTCGCGCCACTCCGGCTCCTTCCTCGTGATCCGTCCCGCGGACGGCCACACGATCGCCGCGGGAACCGTCCGTGGGTGACGCGGCCCTCCCGGGCCGCGTCACACTCGTCGGCGCCGGCCCCGGCGATCCCGGCCTTCTGACCGTGCGCGGCCTGCGGGCGCTGGAGCGGGCGGACGTCATCGTGGCCGACCGGCTCGGCGCGCGCGCGGTGCTCGACGGTCTCGCGGCGGACGGGGTGCTGCTGCGCGCCGATGTCATCGATGTCGGCAAGCAGCCGGGGCGCCACCCCGTGCCGCAGGAGCAGATCTCCCAGCTGCTGGTGACCCTCGCCCGTCAGGGCAAGGAGGTGGTCCGACTCAAGGGCGGCGATCCGTTCATCTTCGGGCGCGGCAGCGAGGAGCTCGAATGCTGCCGGGAGGCCGGTGTGCCCGTCGAGCTCGTCCCCGGCATCACCAGCGCCATCTCGGTGCCGGCGATCGCCGGAATCCCGCTCACCGCCCGGGATCTCGCGGCGGCCTTCACCGTGCTCTCGGGGCACGTGCTGATCGAGGACGTGCCCGGCGGTCGCGACCACACGGTCGTGCTGCTGATGGGCGTCGGCACGCTGGCGCACTCGGCCCACATGCTCAGCCGCAGCCGGGGCGCCGGATGCCCCGTCGCGATCGTCGAGGACGGCTACGGCCCCGACCAGCGCGTCACCTTCGGCACCCTCGGCACCATCGCGCACGTCGCCGCGCAGGCCCGCGTGCGCAACCCCGCCGTCGTCGTCATCGGCGACGTCGTCACCCTCAGCCCCTCCGCACCCCCCGAGCTCGTCGACGCCGCGCGTCCGAGCCTCGACCGAAAGGAAGCCCCATGAGCCTGGACCCCCGCCTCGACCTGCGCGTCGCGATCGTCGGCGCCGGCCCGGCAGGCATCTACGCCGGCAACCTCCTCGCGAACGCTGTCGAGGAGGCGGGCGGCACCGTCGCCATCGACCTGCTCGAGTCGCTTCCCGCTCCGTACGGTCTCATCCGGTACGGCGTGGCCCCGGATCACCCCCGCATCAAGGGCATCGTCAACTCGCTGCAGGAGATGCTCGACTCGGGGCGCATCCGATTCCTCGGCAACGTCGAGGTCGGCAAGGACGTCTCGCTCGCCGAGCTGCAGGAGCGCTATCACGCCGTCATCCTGGCCACGGGGGCGATCCGCGACGCCGTCCTCGACATCCCGGGCGTCGACAAGAACGGCTCGTACGGCGCGGCCGACTTCGTGTCGTGGTTCGACGGTCATCCCGACGTCCCGCGCACCTGGCCGCTCGAGGCGCAGCAGATCGCGGTGATCGGAAACGGCAACGTCGCACTCGACGTCGCCCGGGTGCTCGCCAAGCACCCGGTCGACCTGCGATCGACGGAGATCCCGGACAACGTGCTCGAGGGGCTCGAGTCCTCGCCCGTCACGGACGTCCACGTGTTCGGCCGCCGCGGCCCCGCCGACATCAAGTTCACGCCGATCGAGCTCCGGGAGCTCGGCGAGCTGAACGATGTCGACATCATCCTGGACGACGCCGACTTCGCCGGGGTCGACCCGGCAGCCGTGTCGACCAACCAGCTCAAGATCATGCTCCGCACCATGAACGCCTGGCGCACCGAGGAGCCGAAGGGCGCGAGCCGCCGTCTGCACCTCCACTTCTGGCACGCCCCCGCCGAGATCCTCGGCGACGAGAAGGTCGAGGCGATGCGCTTCGAGCGCACGCGGATCGAGGACGGCCGTGTCGTCGGCACCGGCGAGTTCGTCGAGTACCCGCTGCAGGCGGTGTACCGCGCGGTGGGCTACTTCGGCTCGCCGATCGACGGGGCGCCGTTCGATCCGGCCAGGGGCGTCATCGCCAACGTCGAGGGCCGGGTGCAGGACTCGCCCGGGCTCTACGCCACCGGATGGATCAAGCGCGGCCCCGTGGGCCTCATCGGCCACACCAAGTCGGACGCGATGGAGACGGTCGACCACCTCGTCGCAGACGCCCAGGCGGGCCTGCTGCCCGCGCCCGGCGCGGGCGCGCTCCTGGAGCTGCTCGACGAGCGTGAGGTCGAGTACACCACGTGGGCCGGCTGGCTCGCGCTGGACGCGCACGAGCGGCAGCTCGGCGAGACCCACCGGCACGCGCGTGAGCGCGTCAAGGTGGTCCCCCGCGAGGTGCAGGTCGAGATCTCGCGCTCCGGCGCGCTCACGGGCGCATGACGTACGTCATCGCCCTGCCCTGTGTGGATGTGAAGGATCGCGCGTGCATCGACGAGTGCCCGGTCGACTGCATCTACGAGGGTGAGCGCAGCCTCTACATCCACCCGGACGAGTGCGTCGACTGCGGTGCCTGCGAGCCCGTGTGCCCCGTCGAGGCCATCTACTACGAGGACGACCTGCCCGACGAGTGGCAGGACTACTACAAGGCCAACGTCGAGTTCTTCGACGAGGTCGGCTCCCCGGGCGGCGCCGCCAAGACCGGCGTGATCCCCAAGGACCACCCCCTCATCGCCGCCCTGCCCCCGCAGGGCGAGGGCCACTGATCCTCACCGCACAACGCTCGGCCCCGCGATCCTGACCGGATCGCGGGGCCGAGCTCGTTGGTCTGCGCTCACTCTCCGGTGAGGACGGGCTCCTTCTCGGAGGCGCCGGTCGCCGCCAGCTCCTTCTCGAGGCCGACGATCTTGCGGTGCTCGCTGAGCGACCATCCGACGGCAGCCGCCCAGATCACGGCGATCGCCACGAGCGAGAGCGTCGTCACCGCGGTGGGCACCTCGGCCGAGGTGAGGATCGTGCGGACGTTGGTGAAGATGATCAGGCCGCCCACGAGCGAGCCGAGGATGCGGGCAGGGATCAGACGCACGAGCCAGGCGGCGAGGGGCGCGGCGATGACGCCACCGGCCAGCAGCGCGATGACCCAGGTGGCGTCGATGCCGGCGCCGCTGAGACCGAAGAAGAAGCCGATCGAGGCGGCGATGGCCACGAGGAATTCGCTCGCGTCGATCGTGCCGATGACCTTGCGGGGCTCCAGACGCCCGCTGGCGAGAAGCGCGGGGGTGCCCACCGGGCCCCAGCCGCCGCCACCCGATGCGTCGAGGAAGCCGCCCACGAGGCCCAGCGGCGCGAGGAACTTCAGCGACAGCGGCCGATCGCTGCGGCGGGTCGGCAGGCCCTTCAGGGTGAAGCGCACCAGCACGTAGATGCCGAGGCCGAGCAGGATGAGGCTGGTGTAGGGCTTGGCGACATCGGTGGCGAGGCCCGACAGGAACGTGGCACCGGCGAAGGCGCCGATCGCCCCGGGGATGCCGATCTTCAGGACTGCGCGCCAGTCGACGTTGCCGAAGCGCCAGTGCGAGATGCCGGAGGCGAGGGTCGTGCCGACCTCCGCCAGGTGCACCGAGGCGCTGGCGGTTGCGGGTGCGAGGCCGACCGCGAGGAGCAGACTCGTCGAGGTGACGCCGTAGGCCATGCCCAGCGCCCCGTCGACGAGCTGCGCTCCGAGTCCGACGAGAGCGAGGAGGATGATCGTCTGCATGCGTCCGAGATTATGGACGTTGACCGGCCACCGCTCGTCTCGTGAAACCTCGCGTCACAAAAGGCCACCGAATCGGTGGGATTAGGGGGATTCCCGCGCGCTCAGCTGTTGGGAGCGTGCAGACGGAACTCGCCCGTGACCGCCGGGAGCCCCGCGCGGTGCTCCGGCCGGGCGACCGGGACGCGCGTGCCGAGCACCTGCGCCACCACATCCTGGGCGATCTTGGCGGGTGTGAGGCCCGCGTCCTCGAGGATCTGCTCGCGCGAGGCGTGATCGAGGAACGCGTCGGGAAGACCGAGCTCGTCGACGGCCGTGTCGATGCCGGCCTCGCGCAGCACCTGACGCACGCGGGTGCCGACGCCCCCGACCCGAATGCCGTCCTCGAGCGTGATGACGAGGCGATGGCGGGCGGCGAGGTCGACCAGCGACGAGGCCACGGGCACGACCCACCGCGGGTCGATCACCGTCGCGCCGATGCCCTGCGCGCGCAGACGCTGGGCGACGTCGAGGCCGAGGCGGGCGAACGGCCCGATGCCCACGATGAGCACGTCCTCGCTCTCGCCGCGCGCCAGGACGTCGACGCCGTCTTCGAGGCGCTCGATGGCGGGGATGTCCTCCCCCACGGCGCCCTTCGGGAATCGGATCACGGTCGGGGCGTCGCGCACCTCGACCGCCTCCTGCAGCACCTCGCGCAGGCGCGCCTCGTCCCGGGGAGCCGCGATCCGGATCCGGGGGACGATGTGCAGCAGCGCGAGATCCCACATGCCGTGGTGGCTCGGACCGTCGGGGCCGGTCACGCCGGACCGGTCGAGCACGAAGGTGACGCCGGCACGGTGCAGCGCGACGTCCATCAGGACCTGATCGAACGCGCGGTTGACGAACGTCGAGTACAGGGCCACAACGGGATGCAGGCCGCCGTAGGCGAGCCCCGCGGCCGAGGCGACGGCGTGCTGCTCGGCGATGCCGACGTCGTACACGCGCTCCGGGAAGCGCTCGGCGAAGGGCGCCAGCCCCGTGGGCCGCAGCATGGCGGCCGTCATCGCGATGACGTCCGGGCGGCGCTCACCCACACGCACCAGCTCGTCGGCGAACACGTCGGTCCAGCCAGGGGCGGACGCGCCGCCCAGTGCGCCGCCGGTGGCGGGGTCGATGCGGCCGACGGCGTGGAACTGGTCGAACTGGTCGTCGCGGGCGGGCTGGTAGCCGCGGCCCTTCTCGGTGATGACGTGCACGATGACCGGGGCGCCGTACGACTTCGCGAGGTCCAGGGTCTCGATCAGGGCGGAGAGGTCGTGGCCGTCCACCGGACCGAGGTACTTGACATCGAGGTTCGAGTAGAGCGCAGAGTTGTTGGTGAAGCGCGACAGGAAGCCGTGGGTGCCTCCGCGCACGCCGCGGTAGACGGCGCGGCCCACCGCGCCGAAGCGGCCGGCGGCGCGGGACGAGCGCCGCGAGAGGTCGCGATAGGTCTCCGTGGTGCGGACGCGGTTCAGGTGGCGCGCCATGCCGCCGATGGTCGGCGCGTACGAGCGGCCGTTGTCGTTGACGACGATGACGAGGTTCCGCTCGTTGTCGTCGGTGATGTTGTTCAGGGCCTCCCACGTCATACCGCCGGTCAGGGCGCCGTCGCCCACGACGGCGACGACGTGGCGGTCGCCGCGGCCCGTGGCCGCGAAGGCACGGGAGATGCCGTCCGCCCAGCTCAACGAGCTCGAGGCGTGGGACGACTCGACGACGTCATGGGGGCTCTCGGTGCGCTGCGGGTAGCCGGCCAGTCCCCCGCGGGCCCGCAGACCCGAGAAGTCCTGGCGCCCCGTCAGCAGCTTGTGGACGTACGACTGGTGGCCGGTGTCGAAGATGATCGGGTCATCGGGCGACGAGAACACACGGTGCAGCGCGATGGTCAGCTCGACCACGCCCAGGTTCGGGCCGAGGTGCCCCCCGGTGCGGGAGACGTTCTCGACGAGGAACTCGCGGATCTCCGCGGCGAGGTTGGTGAGCTGCTCCGGCGAGAGACCGTCGAGGTCGCGCGGACCGCTGATCCCGTCCAGAAGACCCGATCCGTCTCGCTTCGCTGGCTCATCACGTCGCATGAACCGAGCCTACGCTCGACATCTGGGATTCCCACCAATGACGAACGGCCCCCGGGAGAGTCCCCGGAGGCCGTTCGTCAGGATGCGTCAGACCAGGCTGCGCAGCACGTACTGCAGGATGCCGCCATTGCGGTAGTAGTCGGCCTCACCGGGGGTGTCGATGCGGACGACCGCGTCGAACTCGATGGGCTGCTTGCCCTCGGGCGAGTGCTCGCTCGGGGTCGCGGTGACCTTGACCGTCTGCGGGGTGATGCCCTCGTTGAGCTGCTCGAGGCCCTCGATCGAGACGATCTCGGTGCCGTCGAGGCCCAGCGACGCCCAGCTCTCGCCGGCGGGGAACTGGAGCGGCACAACGCCCATGCCGATGAGGTTCGAGCGGTGGATGCGCTCGAAGCTCTCGGTGATGACCGCCTTGACGCCCAGCAGGCTCGTGCCCTTGGCCGCCCAGTCGCGCGACGAGCCGGAGCCGTACTCCTTGCCGCCGAAGATGACGAGCGGGGTGCCCTGCGCCTGGTAGTTCTGGCTCGCGTCGTAGATGAACGACTGCGGACCCTCGGGCTGCGTGAAGTCGCGAGTGAAGCCACCCTCGACCACGGCACCGCCGTTGACCGCGCTGACGAGCATGTTCTTGAGGCGGATGTTCGCGAACGTGCCGCGGATCATCACCTCGTGGTTGCCACGGCGCGAGCCGTAGGAGTTGAAGTCGCGCTGGGCGACGCCGTTCTCCGTGAGGTACTGCGCGGCGGGGGTGCCGGCCTTGATGTTGCCGGCCGGGCTGATGTGGTCGGTCGTGACCGAGTCGCCGAGCGTGGCCATCACGCGCGCGCCGGTGATGTCGGTGACCGGGGTCAGCTCCATCGACATGCCGTCGAAGTACGGGGCCTTGCGGACGTAGGTCGACTTCTCGTCCCATTCGAACACGGGGCCCGTCGGGGTCGGCAGCGTCTTCCAGCGCTCGTCACCCTCGAAGACGGTGGCGTACTGGGTGATGAACTGCTCGCGCGAGATCGACGAGTCGATGATCTGCTGGACCTCGTCGGTGTCGGGCCAGACGTCCTTGAGGAACACGTCGTTGCCGTCCGCGTCCTGGCCGAGGGCGTCGGTCTCGAAGTCGAAGTTCATCGAGCCGGCAAGCGCGTAGGCGACCACCAGCGGCGGCGAGGCCAGGTAGTTCATCTTCACGTCGGGGCTGATGCGACCCTCGAAGTTGCGGTTGCCCGAGAGCACCGCGGTGACGGCGAGGTCGTTCTCGTTGATCGCGGCCGAGACCTCTTCGATCAGCGGGCCCGAGTTGCCGATGCAGATGGTGCAGCCGTAGCCGACCGTGTAGAAGCCGAGCGCCTCGAGATCCTTGTCGAGACCCGACTTCTCGTAGTAGTCGGTGACGACCTTCGAGCCCGGGCCCAGCGTGGTCTTGACCCACGGCTTGCGCTTGAGGCCCTTCTCGGCGGCCTTGCGGGCGAGGAGACCGGCGGCGATCATCACCGACGGGTTCGACGTGTTGGTGCACGACGTGATGGCCGCGAGCGTGACGGCGCCGTTGTCGAGGAGGTACTCCTGACCGTCGGGCGTGGTGACCTTGACGGGGTTCGACGCCGCGTGGGCGTCCCCGCTGACGAGGACGGACGGGCCGTGCTCGTGGTGCGCCTCGACGACCTCGTGCTCGACACCGGGGGTGTTGCCCGGGTCGGACGCCGGGAAGGTGCCGTCGACCTCCTGCGCCTCCTCGGCCTCGACGTAGTTGAGGATGTCGCGGCCGAACTGGGCCTTGGCCTCCGAGAGGAGGATGCGGTCCTGCGGGCGCTTCGGGCCGGCGATCGACGGGACGACCGTGGCGAGGTCGAGCTCCATGTACTCGCTGAAGGCGAGCTCGCGCGAGGGGTCGTGCCAGAGGTGCTGCTGCTTCGCGTAGGCCTCGACCAGCGCGACGGTCTGCTCGTCGCGGCCCGTCAGGCGCAGGTAGTCGAGCGTGACGTCGTCGATCGGGAACATCGCGGCGGTCGAGCCGAACTCCGGGCTCATGTTGCCGATGGTCGCGCGGTTCGCGAGCGGCACCGAGGCGACGCCCTCGCCGTAGAACTCGACGAACTTGCCGACGACGCCGTGCTGGCGGAGCATGTCGGTGATCGTGAGGACGACGTCGGTCGCGGTCACGCCGGCGGGGATCTCGCCGGTGAGCTTGAAGCCCACAACGCGCGGGATGAGCATCGAGACGGGCTGGCCGAGCATCGCGGCCTCGGCCTCGATGCCGCCGACGCCCCAGCCGAGCACGCCGAGGCCGTTGACCATCGTCGTGTGCGAGTCGGTGCCGACGCAGGTGTCGGGGTACGCGCGCAGCACGCCGTCGACGGTGCGGTCGTAGATGACCTTGGCCAGGTGCTCGATGTTGACCTGGTGGACGATGCCGGTGCCCGGGGGCACGACCTTGAAGTCCTGGAAGGCGGTCTGGCCCCAGCGCAGGAACTGGTAGCGCTCGCCGTTGCGCTCGTACTCGATCTCGACGTTGCGCTCGAGGGCGTTCTCGGAGCCGAAGAGGTCGGCGATGACCGAGTGGTCGATGACCATCTCGGCGGGCGAGAGCGGGTTGATCTTGTCCGGGTCGCCGCCGAGGGCGGTGACGGCCTCGCGCATGGTGGCGAGGTCGACGATGCAGGGAACACCGGTGAAGTCCTGCATGACCACGCGGGCGGGCGTGAACTGGATCTCGGTGTTCGGCTGGGCGGACGGATCCCACGAGCCGAGGGCAGAGATCTGCTCCTTGGTGATGTTCGCGCCGTCTTCGGTGCGGAGCAGGTTCTCGAGCAGCACCTTCAGGCTGAAGGGCAGCTTCTCGAAGCCGTCGACCGCATCGATGCGGAAGATCTCGTAGTCGGTGCTGCCGACTGTCAGGGTGCTCTTGGCACCGAAGCTGTTCACCGTTGACACGGGCTGTCTCCTCCTGGTCGACCGCGCATTGCGCTCCCCATCTTGCCCTCGCGCGGGCGGTTCGACCAGCAAGGCGGGCCTAACAGCGGGAGGGCGCGGGACGCCGCCGCGGGATGAGGGATTTATCTTGACGTCGAGATAAATCTACCACGCGGCCGGAGGCGTCAGGAGTCGCGGCTCGCGGGATAGAGCGAGCGCGCGGCCAGCCAGGTGACGGCGACCAGCGGCGCGAACAGCGGCAGACCCATCACGAGCTTGAGCGTGCCGAGCAGGGCGGTCTCGTGCGCCAGGTACAGCGGGAGCTGCACGGCCAGGCGGGCGAAGAAGAGCGCGGCCCACGCGATGGCGAGCCAGAAGAAGACGCGGCGCTTGCGGCGATCCCGGCGCCAGCCGACACCCTCGCCGACGAGGAATCCGACGAGCAGGCCGATCAGCGACCAGCCGATGAGCGCCGAGATCAGGTAGGCGGTGCCGTACACCGCGTTGGTGATGAGCCCGAAGACGAAGTTGTCGCGCCCGTCCCCCGTCCACAGCGCCAGGCCGGCCGCGGCGCCGGCCGCGACGAGCCCGCCGACTGCCGCCGCGGGCGTCGAGCGCTGCGCGAAGCGCAGGACAGTGAACACCGCGGCCATGCCGACCGACAGGCCCAGCGAGAGGATCAGCGGATCCGGCCAGAAGGTGTAGACGAGGACGAAGACGAGGCTCGGCAGCACCGACTCGAGCACACCGCGGAAGCCGCCCATCGCCTTCCAGACGACATCGCCGGCGGACGCCTCCTCCGTCGGATCGATGCCGATGCGGCGCGCGACGCCGCCGAACGCCTCGCCGAGGAGGTCCGACGTCGAGGACTGCTCGTCGCCGCCGTCCGCCTCGCCGCGGCCGCGGGGCTCCCCCGCCGCCGGATCCGTGGTCATCGTGCGGCGATCAGGCCGACGCGGGCGTCGACGGCATCTTCAGCGGGATGAGATCGCGCGGGGGCATGGGCGCCCCGCCGCGGACGACCACGATCGAGCGGAACAGATCCTCGACCTGCGCGGCCGCGGCCGGATCCGATGCGCCGGCACCGCCGATGACACCACGCAGGAACCAGCGGGGGCCGTCGACGCCGACGAACCGCGCGAGGCGCATCTGGGCGTCCGAGCCCGCGACGACCGGGACCTCCGCGAGCAGCTCCGCACCGAGCGGGCCCTCGCGCTCCTCGACGCGGCCGCCCTGCTGGCGGACCTGGTCGCGGATCTGCGCCCGGGTCTCCTCCCACAGCCCCGCGTTGCGGGGCGCGGCGAAAGGCTGCACCTGCAGCGTGGAATCCGAGTAGTCGAGCCCCACGGCCACGATGCGCTTCGTCTGCTCCTCGACCTCGAGACGCAGATTCAGGCCCTCGCGCGGGAGCACCTTGATGCCGCCGAGGTCGATGTAGGGGCGGACCGGGTTGGCCTCGGTCTCGTCGAGCGGGCCGGCGGTCGCACGGTCGGCGGGGGCGGACTTGCCGTTCTCGAGCTCGTCGCTCATGAGTTCCCTCCCTGGGAAAGAATGCCGGTGGATCCGAATCCCCCGGCGCCGCGGACGCTCTCGGGCAGCTCGTCCACGGGGATGAAGTTCGCGCGCGGCACCGGCATCAGGATCAGCTGCGCGATCCGGTCGCCGACGGCGATGTCGAACGCCTCCCGCGCATCGGTGTTCAGCAGGGCGACCTTGATCTCGCCGCGATAGCCGGCGTCGATCGTGCCGGGCGCGTTGACGATCGTGATGCCGTGCTTGGCCGCGAGGCCCGAGCGCGGGACGACGAACGCGGCGTACCCCTCCGGCAGCGCGATCCGCACGCCGGTGCCGACGAGCGCGCGCTCGCCCGGCTCGAGTCGGACGGCCTCGGACGCCACCAGATCCGCGCCCGCGTCGCCGGGGTGCGCGTACACCGGCGGGGCCGGTGCGATGATGGGGATGTCCACGGTTTCGGTCACTCCACGAGGGTAATGCAGAACACAACACCGCCCGCCCGGCCCGCTGAGGCCCGGCGCGCAGACGCCGCCCGCCCGCTCTATCGCGAGCGGCTGTCGCCGTCGCTGTGGATGCTCGGCTCCGCCGCCGTCGTCGCCCCCATGGCGGCGCTGGTGTTCGTCCAGTTCGACGGCGCGCTCTCGCTCGCCATCGGATTCGCCGTGGGCATCCTGGTCGTGGCGGGGATGATCCTGGGCTCGCCGGTCATCGAGGTGCGGGGCACCGAGCTGCGCGCGGGTCGTGCGCACATCGACGTGGCCCTGCTGGGCGAGCCCGTCGCCCTGACGGGCGACGAGGCGCGCGCCGCACGCGGCACGGGCCTGGATTCGCGCGGCTGGCACCTGATACGAGGAGGGGTCGCCGGGATCGTCGTCCTTCCGGACATCGATCCCGACGACCCCGTGTCATCGTGGACGATCTCGTCGCGCACGCCCGACCGCCTCGCGGCGGCGGTGCGTCACGCGCAGACCGCCCGCTGAGCGGTCAGCTCAGGAGCAGTCCTTGCAGATCGGGCCGCTGGCGTCTTCGTGGTCGATCTGCGAGCGGTGCTTCACCAGGAAGCAGCTCATGCAGGTGAACTCGTCATCCTGCGGGGGCAGCACCACGACATCCAGCTCGACGTTCGAGAGGTCGGCGCCCGGCAGGTCGAAGCTCGACGGGTTGTCCGAATCCTCGACGTCCACCGAACCCGACATCGTGTCGGGCACGCGCGCCTTGAGGGCCTCGATCGACTCGTTGCCGTCGTCCTCGGTCTTGCGGGGGGCGTCGTAATCGGTTGCCATGTGAGTGGGTCACACTTCTTTCATCAGCTGTGGTGCAGGTCCGCCGAAGCGGCGGAGCGGCGATAGTCTGCACGCCCTTAGCTGTGAACGCAAATGCGTGCGCGTGGCGGGTGCGTGCGGCAGGGGAAACTCGCGGCGCGCCCGCGCTATTCCCCGAGTTCGGGCGGACGCATGAAACCATGACCGACATGGAGTCGCTCACCATCATCGGAACCGAGGACGGCCGCCTGGTGCTGGCCACCGAGGCGGGTCAGCGCTTCACGCTCGCCATAGACGACGTGCTGCGTTCGGAGATCCGCAAGGCCCAGCGCGACCAGGCTCCGGCCGAGCCGCGCGCGCCGATGCCCAGCCCCCGCGAGATCCAGATGCACATCCGCGCGGGCATGTCCGCGGAGGACGTCGCAGCCCTGCTCGGTGCGCGCGTCGAGGACGTGCGGCGCTTCGAGGGGCCGGTGATCGCCGAGCGTGAGCACATCGTCGGCCAGGCGCTGGCCGTGCCCGTGCTCATGGGCATCGAGCTGCAGCAGGACGAGAATCCGACCTTCGGCGTCGCGATCCGCTCCAAGCTCGCCGAGCTGGGTGCCGCGGGCGAGCGCTGGACCAGCTGGAAGGAGGACTCGGGCTGGATCGTGAAGCTCGAGTTCGTCGCCAACGAGGTCGAGCACGACGCACGCTGGGGCTTCGAGCCGCGACGCAGCGCGCTCTCGCCCCTCAACAGCGACGCCACCCAGCTGTCGCGACAGGGGCCGATGCCCGAGGGCCTCATCCCCCGCCTGCGCGCGCTCGACACGGCCGCGACCGACGGCTCGGGAGACGAGGACCGCTTCGACTCGGCCGCCTTCGGCCCGCGCCACGTGCCGGACACCGCTGGCGAGCCCGAGCAGCCGCCCACCGTGCGCGACTTCGCGACCAAGCGCGCCCCCGGCGCGCAGGCCCCGAACCCGGACACCGCCGACCTGCTCGAGGCCCTGCGGCGACGCCGCGGACAGCGGGAGTCCGCGCCGGCATTCGACACCGAGCCCGCCGACGAGACGCCGGCCGCGCCGCAGGAGACCGAGCGCCGCGCGCCCGTGAACCTCTTCGACACGGCCGATGCGGCGCCCGCGACCTCCGGGCAGGAGCCCGCCAAGGACGACGACGGCCGCCGCCGCCGTGGTCGCGCGTCGATGCCCTCGTGGGACGACATCGTCTTCGGGGCGCGCACCGACGACTGACGCCCGTCTCGGCGAAACTCGACGACCGGCGTCTCGACCCGGCTCGACGACCGGCTAGGCGTATGCGCCGAGGCGGAGAAGCGGCACCGTCGTCTCCTCCGGGGTGACCGAGCCGTGCTGGCCGATCATGTCCTGCGCGCGCTTGTCCTCGAGGCGATCGTCGTAGAACGCCCAGGATCCGCGCGCCGCGACCAGCAGATCGCCGATGCGCGGACGCACCTCGTCGGCGACCGCCCCGAACAGGCCGGCCGCGATCGCCTCGTCGCGGGTGGCGACATCCCCCGCCCGGCCCGATTCCGCCGCCCACACCGCCGCGGCCGCCGCGATGTCGACGCCGGGCTCGAGATAGACGTGCAGCATCCGAGGCTCACCGCCGAGGTGCGCGACCCCGTCGAGACGCGGGTCGCCCGCCGCCAGCAGCATGTGACGGTGCCGGGGGACGTCGACCATGCCGTGATCGGCGGTGACGATCGCCCCGACGCCCGACGGGACGGGGGCTGCGAACGCCGCATCGACGTCCTCGAGCGCCCCCAGCCACGCCGGCGAGTCGACGCCGCGTCGGTGGCCGGCCTTGTCCAGCTCGGGCAGGTAGCAGTAGACGAGGGAGCCGGGCTCCCCGGCGGCCAGCTCGTAGGCCATCCGCACGCGCATGCGGACGTCGTCCGACCCGACGTACATCGCGCCGCGCAGGATCGCCGCGCTGAAGCCGGTCCGCGCGTACTCCGTCATGCCCACCGCGAAGGTGCGGCGTCCGGCCGCCGCGGCGCGCTCGAACACGGTCGGCCGACGCTGCCAGGCCGCGGGATCCAGTCCGTCCTTCTCGTAGCCGTTGAGCTGGTTCGCCAGCCGCCCCTGATCGGGATCCATCACCCGATAGCCCACAAGACCGTGCTCGCCCGGGTCCGCCCCGGTCAGGAGCGAGGTGAGCGCCGCAGCCGTCGTCGACGGGAACACCGAGCGCGCCACGTCCTTCTTCCCGCCCAGGGCGGAGAGGCGACGGGCGTGGCCCGCGTGCGCGCGCAGCTGCAGCGCTCCCAGCCCGTCGATGACGAACAGGACGGCGGAGCGCGCCGGCCTCAGCAGGTCGCTCGCACCCTCGAGCGAGCGCAGCATCTCGGGGGCGACTGCGGTGAGGCTCCGGGCTGTCGCAGGGCCCGTCGGTACGATGGGAGGCATCCGGGCAAGTCTCGCATGACGCGCGTGGCCCGCAGATGTCCTGGCCCCGCGGGGCCCTCCGACAGCAGGTGAGAGAAGCAGTATGGCGCGCACGACCCCGGCATCCCCGAACCCGGCCGGATCCGCTCCGGAGCGCATCGAGGACATCCCCCTCGAGCAGGAGATGCAGGGCTCGTACCTCGAGTACGCGTACTCGGTCATCTACTCGCGCGCGCTTCCCGACGCCCGCGACGGCCTGAAGCCCGTGCAGCGCCGCATCGTCTACCAGATGGCCGAGATGGGCCTGCGCCCCGACCGCGGCCACGTCAAGAGCGCCCGCGTCGTCGGCGAGGTGATGGGAAAGCTGCATCCCCACGGCGACACCGCCATCTACGACGCGCTCGTGCGCCTCGCGCAGGACTTCGCGCTGCGCGTCCCGCTTGTGGACGGCCACGGCAACTTCGGTTCGCTTGACGACGGCCCCGCTGCCGCGCGGTACACGGAGGTCCGCCTCGACGCCCCCGCGCTGTCCCTGACGGAGAACATCGACGAGGACGCCGTCGACTTCATCCCGAACTACGACGGCCAGTTCCAGCAGCCGGCCGTGCTGCCGGCCGCCTACCCGAACCTGCTCGTCAACGGAGCGAGCGGCATCGCGGTGGGCATGGCCACGAACATGGCCCCGCACAACCTCAGCGAGGTCGTGGCCGCCGCCACCCACCTGCTCGAGCACCCCGAGGCGACGACGGCCGAGCTGATGGAGTTCGTGCCCGGCCCCGACTTCCCGTCCGGCGGCATCCTCGTCGGCCTCGACGGCGTCAAGGACGCGTACGAGACCGGCCGCGGCGCGTTCAAGCTGCGCGGCAAGGTGTCGATCGAGCAGGTCGCCCCGCGCCGCACCGGGCTCGTGATCACCGAGCTGCCCTATATGGTCGGCCCCGAGCGCGTGATCGAGAAGCTCAAGGACGCGGTGCAGTCCAAGAAGCTGCAGGGCATCAGCGACGTCGCCGATCTCACCGACCGCAACAACGGCCTGCGCCTCGTCATCGGCATCAAGACGGGGTTCGACCCCAGCGCCGTGCTCGAGCTGCTCTACAAGCTCACCCCCCTCGAGGACTCGTTCTCGATCAACAACGTCGCCCTCGTCGAGGGCCAGCCGCGCACGCTCGGCCTGAAGGAGCTGCTGCGCGTCTACATCGACCACCGCCTCGAGGTCATCACCCGCCGCAGCCGCTACCGCCTCGCCCGCCGTCAGGAGCGCCTGCACCTGGTGGCCGGCCTCCTGGTGGCGATCCTGGACATCGACGAGGTGATCCAGGTGATCCGCTCGTCCGACACCTCGGAGCAGGCACGCGGGAAGCTGTGCAGCGTCTTCGATCTCGACGAGGTGCAGGCCGAGTACATCCTCGAGCTGCGCCTGCGCCGCCTCACGAAGTTCTCCCGCATCGAGCTCGAGCAGGAGCGCGATGCGCTGCTGGCCGAGATCGCCCAGCTCGAGGAGCTGCTCGGCTCCGACGTGCTGCTGCGCCGCCAGGTCGCCCTCGAGCTCGACGCCACCGCCGAGAAGCACGCGACTCCCCGCCGGACCCTGCTGATGAACGGCAAGCCGGCCGCGCCCCGTGCCAAGAAGGGCGAGCCCGACCTGCAGATCGCCGACGGCGCGACGACCATCGCCCTGTCCACCACGGGCCGCGCGGTGCGCATCGAGGTGCCCGAGGGGCAGCAGCTCATCGCCCCCGGCCGCCGCAGCAAGCACGACGCGATCCTGGCGACGGTCGACGCGACGATCCGCGGCGAGGTGGGAGCGCTCACCTCGAAGGGGCGCATCGTGCGCTTCACCCCGGTCGACCTGCCCTCGGTGCCGGCGAACTCCGTGCAGCTCGGGGTCGGTGTGCGCCTCCACGACTACGTCGGGCTCACCGACCGGTCCGAGAAGATCCTCACGTTGGTGGATCTCTCCTCCGACGTCCCCGTCGCCATCGGCACCGCGCAGGGGATCGTCAAGCGCATCGTGCCGTCGGCTCTCGCGCCCAAGCCGGAGCTCGAGGTCATCGGCCTCAAGCCGGGTGACCGCGTGGTCGGCGCCGCCGCGGCCGACGAGGAGGCCGAGCTGGTGTTCGTGACCTCCGACGCGCAGCTGCTGCGCTTCGCCTCGTCGTCCGTGCGCCCGCAGGGTGCGCCCGCGGGCGGCATGGCGGGCATCAAGCTCGCGCCGAAGGCCGAGGTCGTCTTCTTCGGCGCAGCGGTCGGCAGCGAGACCGTGGTGATCACCGTCTCCGGCTCGTCCGACGCCATCGCCGGCATGGAGATCAACCGCGCGAAGATCACCGACTTCTCGGAGTTCCCCGCGAAGGGCCGTGCCACCGGTGGCGTCCGCGCCCACGCGTTCCTGAAGGGCGAGAACCTCGTCACCCTCGCGTGGGTCGGCCCGGATCCGGCCCGCGCCGTCGACGCCACCGGCGCGGTCCGGAAGCTGCCGGAGACGCTCGCGCGGCGCGACGCCTCGGGCCAGCCGCTCGAGGCCCCCATCGCGTCGATCGGCCGCACCCTGGTCGCGCCCGGCGCCTGAGCACGTGCCCGAGCTCGGGTTCCTCGCCGTCTGCGCCGCGGCGCTCGTCGGGGCGCTCGGACAGCGCGCCCTGGGGATGGGCTTCGGGCTCGTCGCCATGCCGGTCCTCGTGCTGGTCGTCGGCCCGCTTCCCGCGGTGACCGCGATGACCGCCATGGGCGTCGTCGCCTCGCTGCTCGTGCTCGCAGAGGTGTGGCCCCTGGTGTCCTGGCGGCGGCTGCCGTGGCTGCTGGTTCCGGCGCTCGCCGGCGTTGTGCCGGGGATCCTGCTCGCCCGGCTCGCCGACGACGGCCTGCTGAAGACCGTTATGGGCGCGATCATCCTGGTGGGCGTTGGCCTCTCGGCCTGGCTGCACCGCGCCGCGCGACCCCTCACCGGCAACGTCCCGGTCGCCGTCACCGGAGCGATCGCGGGCGTGCTGAACGGCTCGGTGGGCGTCGCCGCCCCCGCCGTCGGCATCTACGGCGCCCTGGGTGACTGGCCGCAGCGTGCCTATGCCGCCGCCCTGCAGCCGTTCTTCCTCGTGATGAGCGGCGCGACCTTGCTGGCGAAGGGCGTGCTCGACCCGGCCGGCACTCCGCCCTGGCCGTGGTGGCGATGGCTGATCCTCTGCGGCGTCATCATCGCTGGCGTCCTGGTGGGTGCCCGCGTCGCCAGCCGTCTCCCCGAGCGGGCCGCTCGCAGGGGCATCCTGGTGCTGTCGTTCCTCGGCGGCGTCGCGGTGCTCTGGGCCGGCGTGGCGGGTCTCACGGCGTAGCGCCTGACCGCGCCCCGCGGCGCATCCGCCCGCTCAGGCGTCGATGGACTCGCGCGAGAGGCGATCGGCCGAGTCGACGATGAACTCGCGGCGGGGCCCGACCTCGTTGCCCATCAGGACCTCGAACACCCGACCGGCCGCCTCGACGTCCTCCAGTCGCACGCGCCGCAGCAGTCGGCCGTCGCGGGCCATCGTCGTCTCGGCCAGCTGGTCGGCATCCATCTCACCCAGCCCCTTGTAGCGCTGGATCGGCTCCTGCCAGCGGCGGTTCGACCGGCGCAGCTTCTCGAGGAGCTTGTGCAGCTCGGCCTCGCTGTAGGTGTAGATCGTCTCGTTCGGCTTGGAGCCGGGGTTCACGACGATCACGCGGTGCAGCGGCGGCACGGCGGCGAAGACGCGGCCCGCCTCGACCAGCGGTCGCATGTACCGGTAGAAGAGCGTGAGCAGCAGGGTGCGGATGTGGGCGCCGTCGACGTCGGCGTCGCTCATCATGATGACCTTGCCGTAGCGGGCGGCGTCCAGGTCGAACGTGCGGCCGGATCCGGCGCCGACCACCTGGATGATGGAGGCGCACTCGGCGTTGGACAGCATGTCGCTGACCGACGCCTTCTGCACGTTGAGGATCTTGCCTCGGATCGGAAGCAGCGCCTGGTACTCGCTGTTGCGCGCGAGCTTCGCGGTGCCCAGCGCCGAGTCGCCCTCGACGATGAACAGCTCGGACTGCTCCACGTCCTGCGTGCGGCAGTCGACGAGCTTCGTGGGCAGGGACGAGCTCTCGAGCGCGTTCTTGCGGCGCTGGGTCTCCTTGTGGGCCCGCGCCGAGACGCGCGCCTTCATCTCCGAGACGACCTTGTCCAGCAGCATCGCCGTCTGGTTCTTGTCGTCGCGCTTGGGTGACGTGAAGCGCTCCTTGAGGGCGTCGCGCACGACCTTCGCGACGATGGCGCGCACGGCGGGGGTGCCGAGCACCTCCTTCGTCTGCCCCTCGAACTGCGGCTCGGGGACCGTGACGGTGAGCACGGCGCTGAGGCCCGCGAGCACGTCGTCCTTCTCGAGCTTCTCGCTGGCGCTCACCTTGAGACGGCGGGCGTTGGCGGCCACCTGATCGCGCAGCTGCTTGAGCAGCTCCTGCTCGAAGCCCTGCTGATGCGTTCCGCCCTTGGGGGTGGAGATGATGTTGACGAACGAGCGGATGGCCGTGTCGTAGCCGGTGCCCCAGCGCAACGCGATGTCGACGGAGCACTCGCGCTCGACCTCGGTCGAGACCATGTGCCCGTTCGCCTGCAGCATCGGCACGGTCTCCTTGAACGTACCGGTGCCGGTGAGACGCCAGGTGTCGGTGACCGGGGCGTCCGCGGCGAGGAACTCGACGAACTCGGAGATGCCGCCGTCGAAGCGGTACGCGGTCTCGATCGGCTCGCCATCGCCCTCGGGCCCGCCCCGCTCGTCGCGGATCACGATCTCGAGCCCCGGCACGAGGAAGGCGGTCTGGCGCGCGCGGGTGATCAGCTCGTCGAGCTGGAAGGCCGCGTCCTTGGTGAAGATCTGGCGGTCGGCCCAGTACCGCACGCGGGTTCCCGTGACGCCCTTGGCGACCTTGCCGACGATGCGCAGTTCGCTGCGATCCTCGAACGGGGTGAACGCGGCATCCGGTCGGCGCTCGCCCGGGGCGTCGGCGAAGACGCCCGGCTCGCCGCGATGGAACGACATGGCGTGGGTCTTGCCGCCGCGATCGACCTCCACGTCGAGACGCTCGGACAGTGCGTTGACCACCGAGGCGCCCACGCCGTGCAGACCGCCCGATGCCGCGTACGAGCCGCCGCCGAACTTCCCGCCCGCGTGGAGCTTCGTGTAGACCACCTCGACGCCCGTGAGACCGGTGCGCGGCTCCACGTCGACGGGGACGCCGCGACCTCGGTCGTGGACCTCGACCGAGCCGTCCTTGTGGAGGATGACATCGATCCGGCTGCCGTTGCCGGCCACCGCCTCGTCGACCGAGTTGTCGATGATCTCCCACAGGCAGTGCATCAGCCCCGGCGAGCCGTTCGAGCCGATGTACATGCCCGGGCGCTTGCGGACGGCTTCGAGACCCTCCAGGACCTGGAGATGATGGGCGGAGTACTCGGCAGTCACAATCCTCGATGCTAATCGCGACCGCCGACATCGCCGGGCTGACACTCCCCCGGCGCCTACTCCCGTCTGGGGAAGCGGGCTCCGCCGTACGCGGTGAGCGAAACGGCCCGTATCTCGGCAGGATTCTCAGTCCTCTGTGGTTGCATGTGATGCATCCCGCAAGCGCACGGATGAACCACCGAGGAGGCAGACATCATGACCGTTACCGAAGCTCCCGCCCCCTCCTACCGCCTCACGGCGGCGGACCGCTGCGACTCGTGCGGCGCGCAGGCCTACATCGCCGCCGAGGTGAACGGCAGCGAGCTCCTGTTCTGCGCGCACCACGGCCGCAAGTACGAGGAGAAGCTCCGCTCCGTCGCCACGTCCTGGCACGACGAGACCGCCCGTCTCATCGACGCCGACTGACGCAGCCCGAGACATCACGCGCCCGTCCCCTCGAGGGGGCGGGCGCGTTCTCGTCTGCGGCGGCTGGGGAGAGAGTCCCGCGGTCAGTCGACCAGCACCCGCGGGATCAGCGGCGAGACGCGCAGCACCGGCTCCTCACCCACCGTGCCGATGGCCTCGGCGAGCGTCGTCGCCGAGGACTCCCCCGACGCGCCGGGCCCGAACACCGCCACCTCGTCGCCCACCGCGACCCCGGGCCATGCCGCCACAACGCTCGATCCGGGACCGATGCGAACCAGCTCGCGGGGGCCGGACGGCGTGCCGACCGCGACGCGGCCACCGAGGGTCGAGGGCAGGCCGTCGAGCGACCCGATGCCGATCTCCACCTGGTCGGCCCCGACCGCGGTGACCCGCGCCACGAGCGTCGCGGCGGGCGCGATTCCCTCGAGGTCCGGGCCGTCGGCCGAGCGGACGCCGTAGACGAACGCGCCGAAGCGCACCAGCTCGTAGCGGAACTCCGCGCGCGCCCAGCCTGCGGCGCTCGCGGCGAGGTGGCGCACCTCGGGATCCAGCCCCGCGTCCCGGGCGGCGCCCACCGCGGCGTCGAAGGCGGCTCGCGCCACGTCGTCGTCGGCATCGCTGGCCTCGGAGATGTGGCTCCAGATCCCGGCGACCCGGATGCGTCCGGCGCGCTCCAGCTCGGCGGCGCGCCCGACGAAGGCCGGCCAGTGCTCGGGACGGACGCCGTTGCGATGCAGGCCGGTGTCGATCTTCAGATGCACGATCGCCGGGGCGCCCGTGGCGAGCTCGGCGATGCGCTCCAGGTACAGCGCGTCTCCGACACCGAGCTCGAGCCCGGCCGCGAGAGCATCGCGCGTCTCCTGCTGGCTGAGCGTCAGCCAGCAGAACACCCGGGCCCGGTCGCCCGCCTGGGCCTTCGCGCGCAGCGCGCTGCGCAGGTCGATGGCGCCCATCCAGCCGATGCCCGCCTCGACCGCCACCGCCGCGACGGTCTCGACACCGTGCCCGTATGCGTTGTCCTTGACCACGACCAGCACGTCGGCCGGCGCGACCCGCGCGCGCACCGTCGCGATGTTCGCGGCGAGACGCGCCCGGGAGATCCGCAGCTCGGCGCTCATGCCACGACCTCTCGTTCGACGTGCAGGCCCACCGCGCAGACGAGCTCGGCGGGGGTGAGTCCCGTGGCGGACGCCCAGTCGGCGAGGGCATCGCGCACGAGGCCCGACCCGAAGTACACGGCCTCGTCGCCGGGCTCGGCCGGCGCGTCGGCGATGTCGATCACGCAGACATCCATGGCGACGCGCCCGATGATCGGGCGGAGGCCGCCGCTCAGCTCGACACTCGCCCGGTTGCCCAGCCCGCGCACCACCCCCTCGGCGTATCCGCCGGAGATCAGCGCCACACGGGTGTCGGCCGCCGCCCGGTGCGTGTACCCGTACGACACCCCCTCGCCCGCCAGGAGCGGCTTGATGGACAGCACGGGGGCCGTGAGGACGAGCGCGGGCGTCCCGCCGGAACCGGGGAGCCCGTAGAGCCGCTCGCCCCCCGTCGGCGCGGTGGCGACGCTCTCGAGCCCGACGCGCGCGACCGCGTCGGCGTCGCGCGGATCGGCGTGTGCGAATCGGATGCCGGCCTCGGCGGCCGCGGCGGCCACGACGTCGATCCCATGCCCCCAGGCGTCGCGGCGCAGATCGACGACGACGGCCGGATCGACCGCGAGCGTCCGCGCATTCGCGAGGAGGGCCGAGTGCGAGATGCGGGCGAGCGGGGCGGCTCGCCGGGGGTTCGGCCAGGTCACCGACCTAGACTAACCCGGGGGCCGATCGGCCCCGCTGAGCCCCGCCCCTCACTCGGAGTGTGCATTGACTGACAACCGCCTCGGCCTCGCCGGCAAGTTCCGCTACCTCGCAGAGCGCGCCCGCCGCATCGACGTGAAGTCGGTGGTGGACCGCGCCAAGGAGGTGCACGAGCAGCACGGCACCTGGACGCCGAAGGTGCTCGCGGACATGCTCTGGTCGGCCGCGCGGAACGACGTCGCCTTCCAGGACTACGTCGACTACGACTTCGCGATCCTCACCCGCGACGAGCGGGCGACCTTCATGACGCACCCCGTCTCGATGCAGCTCGCCCAGCGCTTCGCCCGCAAGGACAAGCGCGTCCTGTTCGAGAACAAGATCGAGTTCAACAAGCTGTTCGACCGCTTCCTGAAGCGCGAGTGGCTCGTCGTCGAGGCCGGCAACGCCGACGCCGTGCGCGACTTCGCCCAGAAGCACGGCACGTTCATCGCGAAGGTGCCGGTGAGCCACATGGGGCTCGGCGTGCGTCGCTATCACGCGGCCGACGTGACCGACTGGGAGTCGTTCCACCGCGGGCTCCTCGAGCGCGACGAGCTGCTGCTCGAGGAGGTCATCCGCCAGCACGACGACCTCGCCGCCGTCTGCCCCGGCACTGTGAACACCACGCGCATCACCGCCTTCTTCGACGGCACCGACGTCCACATCCTCGCGATCGCGCAGAAGTTCGGCCGCGGCGCCGTGAGCGACCAGATGTCGTACGGCGGGTTCTACACGATGCTCCACGACGACGGCCGGGCATTCGGCGACGGCTACGACTCGCACGGCCACGTGCACGCCGAGCACCCCGACACGGGCTTCCGCATCGCCGATTTCCGCCTGCCCTTCATGGACGAGGTGCGGGCGTTCGTCGACGAGGCGGCTCGCGTCGTCCCCGAGGTGCCCTACGTCGGCTGGGACGTTGTGGTGACCCCCGAGGGCCCGGTGCTCGTCGAGGGCAACTGGGGCGCGGGCGTCTACGAGAACAAGCCCAGCGTCACCGGCATCCGCACGGGCCACAAGCCGCGCTACCGCAAGGCCATCGGCTTCTGACACGCCCGGCGGTGCGTGCCGCCGAGACGACGAAAGGCCCCTCCGAGGAGGGGCCTTTCGTGTGGCGCGGGTCGTCAGACCGGGCGGACGATGCCGAGCGGCGTGGACTGGTGCCCCTGGCCGAGCGGGTTGTCGCCGAGGATGCGCACGAGTCGCTTCTCCCCCGCCTTGTCGAGCGTGGAGCCGAGGATGTTGCCGCCGATGTCGTTGATGTCGACGACGGCGACGTCGATCCCGCCGCCCAGCAGCGCCTGCACGTGGCGGGCGACCTCGCGGGGCTTGTCGGGACCGAGCACCACGGCCTGGTTGTACGGAGGGATCGTGCCGCTGGTGGGGCCGTCGATCGCGCGGGCCTTGTCGCCCGCGATCCGGTAGAAGTCGCCACGGCGCCCGAAGGCCTTGGTGACGGCCGCGACGGCCGCCGCGAACAGGATCCGCGGCGTGCCGCACTCGCGCAGGGCCATCTCCATCGTCTCGGGCATGCCGAGGCCGATGCCGTACGGCGTCTTGACGACGTACTTGGAGAGGAACCGCGCGAGCGGCCGCACCGTGATGTCGGTGAGCAGGTACGAGCGGCCCTGCATGATCGCGACGATCTTCTCGGTCACGAACAGCAGGTCGCCCTGCTGCACGGCGTCCTTCGCATAGGTCGTGATGATCTCGTCGAGCGAGTCATCCGGCATAACGACGCGCGTGCGCAGCGGGATGCGCTGCACCTTCTCGCCGTCGACCTCGACCTCGAGGGCCTTGCCTTCGTTCGCGGCGCCGCTCACTCGAGGTAGTCCCGGAGCGACTGCGAGCGCGACGGGTGGCGCAGCTTCGCCATCGTCTTCGACTCGATCTGGCGGATGCGCTCGCGCGTGACGCCGAACGTGTCGCCGATCTGGTCGAGCGTCTTCGGCTGACCGTCGCCCAGGCCGAAGCGCATGCGGATCACGCCCGCCTCGCGCTCCGAGAGCGAGTCGAGGAGGCTCTCGAGCTGACGCTGCAGCATCGTGAAGCCCACCGCGTCGGCCGGAACGACCGCCTCGGTGTCCTCGATGAGGTCGCCGAACTCGCTGTCGCCGTCCTCGCCGAGGGGCGTGTGCAGCGAGATCGGCTCGCGGCCGTACTTCTGCACCTCGATGACCTTCTCGGGGGTCATGTCGAGCTCCTTCGAGAGCTCCTCGGGTGTGGGCTCGCGGCCCAGGTCCTGCAGCATCTGGCGCTGGACGCGGGCGAGCTTGTTGATGACCTCGACCATGTGCACCGGGATGCGGATGGTGCGGGCCTGGTCGGCCATCGCGCGGGTGATCGCCTGACGGATCCACCAGGTGGCGTACGTCGAGAACTTGAAGCCCTTGGTGTAGTCGAACTTCTCGACCGCACGGATCAGACCGAGGTTGCCCTCCTGGATCAGGTCCAGGAACTGCATGCCGCGTCCGGTGTATCGCTTCGCGAGCGAGACGACGAGGCGGAGGTTCGCGCCGAGCAGGTGCGACTTGGCGCGCTGGCCATCGCGGGCGACCCACTGGAGGTCGAGGCCCAGCTGCTGCGACTTCTCGGCCGCCGACATCTTGGACAGCTTCTCCTCGGCGAACAGACCGGCCTCGATGCGCATGGCGAGGTCGACCTCCTCAGCCGCGTTCAGCAGCGGGACCTTGCCGATCTGCTTCAGGTAGTCCTTGACCGGGTCGGCGGTGGCGCCGGTGATCGCGGTCGAGTAGACGGGGACGTCCTCCTCGTCGTTCGACGAGATGACGATCGCGCCGGTGGGCAGCGGCTCGGTGACGACCTTGGTCTTCGCCTCGCCGTCGGCCGACTCGTCGGCCGAGTCGTCGTCGTCGACCTCGATGTCCTCGGCCTCGACGGCCTCGTCCTCATCGGGCTCGTCGGACTTCGCCTTCTTGGTCGCCGACTTCTTCGGGGCGGCCTTGGCAGCGGTCTTCCGCGCGGGCGCCTTGGCCGCGTCGTCCTTCGCGGCGGCGGTCTTGCGTGCCGTGGTCTTCGCAGGCGCCTTTGCCGCGGTGGTGGCCTCGACGGCCTCTTCCGCGTCGGCGGCGTCCTTCTTCTTCGCGGTGGTCCGCGGAGTCTTCGTGGCAGTGGTCACGTTTCGCCTTTCACCGGCGGCGCTGCGCGCCGCACCCCCGGGTGTATTCGGGCACTAGTAAGACCCTTGTCAAGTCCAGCGCACTTGCGTGCGTCGTCTCGGCAACGGGTCGGACACCCATTGTCTCATACGTCCACAGTCGCTTCACGCACCGCGTCGGTGCGGCGGTTCTGCGCCCGCTCGCGCACAGTCAGGTCAACGATCCGCCGGCCCTCGGTATTCCGTCAGCCCCGCTTGTCCTCGTCGCCGTTGGGGCGCGAGGCGAGGAAGCGCTCGAGCTCGGCTGCCAGCTCGTCCGCACTCGGCAGATCGCCCTCGCGGATCCCCGCGACCGACGGCGCGCCGCCCGTGAGACCGGCCGCATACGCGTCGTAGCGCTCCTCGAGCCCCTGCACCATCCGGGCCAGCTCGTCGTTGCCCGCGATCTGGTCCTCGACCTTGCCGAGGTACTCGCGATTCTCGCCGTACAGCTCGTCGAGGGTGAAGACGAGTCCGGTCGCCGCCATCAGTCGGTCGAGGCCCGCGATCGTCGCCGCCGGGTAGTCGGTCTCGGCCAGGTAGTGCGGCACAAGCAGCACGAACCCCGCCGTGTCGAAGCCGCTCTCGATGAAGCGGTACTCCAGCAGATGGCCCGCGGTGGCCGGCACCTGCGTGCGCGGGTGCCAGATCGAGTGCGACTCGATGAGGTCGGCGCGGTTGCCGCTGACCGTGGTGCCGAGGGTGCGGGTGTGCGGCACGGGCATCCCGATCGCGTGCACCCACGTCACCGAGGTGACGGCGAAGAGCTCGGCGAAGCCGATCGCGGCGGAGGCGAAGGCGTCCCAGGCGAAGTCCGGCTCGTATCCCGCGAGCAGCAGGAAGGGCTGCCCCAGCGCGTCGCGCGCGAGCGAGAGCTCGAGGCGCGGCGGGCGGTAGTCGCTCAGGTGATCCTGTTCGAACGTGACGATCGGGCGGCGCGCGCGGTAGTCGAGCAGCGCGTCGTTGGAGAACACGACCACGGGGCGCGGGCGCAGCTCCTCCCGAGCGAACTCGATCAGGCTCGCGACGGCCCCGCCGGCGTCGGTGAAGCCGGTCATCAGGATCACGAGCGGCAGGCCCTCAGGGACCTCGGGTCCGTTCGCGACGCGCTCGTAGATGTCACCGGTGAAGGGCATTCCTCCATGCTACGAGCCGCCGGAGCGGCGCGGCCCCCTTCCGCTCTGCGCGTACCTAGGATGGATCGCATGCCGATTCCCGATCTCGCGCTGACCATCGATTCCTTCCCTTCGAACAGCGCGGAGGCCGCGATCCTGGCCCTTCCGTCCTTCGGTGAGAACGAGCGTCTCGACATCCCGGATCTGAAGCCCGCGCTCGACGCGATCGGCTTCACCGGTGCCAAGAACTCCTTCGCCCGCGTCTTCGTCCCCGCCGTCACCGACAAGCCGCTCGCGGTGGTCGGGCTCGGCTCCGAGCCGGACGCCGACGACGTCCGCGAGGCGGTCGGCGCCGCCGTTCGCCAGCTGACCGGTTTCGACACCGTCGCCGTGCACGTGGCCGCACGGGTCGAGGGCGCATGGCGCGTCGCCGCCGAGGGCGCCGCGCTGGGCGGCTACTCGTTCGACTCGTACAAGACGAAGGACCCCGAGAAGGCGAAGAAGAAGCGCCGTGCGTCCACCGTGCTCGTGCACGTTCCCGGCCCCGTCGACGACGACGCCCTCGACGCGGTGCGCGCCGGCGCCGAGGCCGTCGCGCTGGTGAAGGACCTGGTCTCGACCACCGCCGACCGCCAGAGCCCCGCACAGCTCGCCGACGCCGCGATCGCGGCCACGGAGGGCCTCGGCATCGACGTGACCGTCTACGACGAGGCGGCGCTCGAGGACGGCGGCTTCGGCGGCATCCTCGGCGTCGGCCGCGGATCGGATCGCCCGCCCCGCCTCGTGCGCCTCGAGTGGGCGCCCGAGGGCGCCGAGCGCCACGTCGCCCTCGTCGGCAAGGGCATCACCTTCGACACCGGCGGCCTGTCCCTGAAGCCCGCCGCCTCGATGATCGGCATGAACGAGGACATGACCGGCGCGGCCGAGGTGCTCGCCGTGATCCGCGCCGCCGCTCAGCTCCGCCTGCCCGTCCGCGTGACGGCGTGGATGTGCATCGCCGACAACATGCCGTCGGGCCGCGCCACCCGCCCGGGGGATGTGCTCACGATGCTCGACGGCACAACCGTCGAGGTGACCAACACCGACGCGGAGGGACGCCTCGTCCTCGCCGACGGCCTGGTCGCGGCGAGCCGCGAGAACCCGGACGTGATCGTCGACGTCGCCACGCTGACCGGCGCGATCCTCGTGGCCCTCGGCACCCGCCACACCGGCGTCATGGGTCACGGCGACGCGGTGGACGCGTTCCTTCGCGCGGCCGACCGGACGGGCGAGCCGGCCTGGCCCCTCCCCCTGCCCGGCTACATCGGCGAGCAGCTCGACTCGCGCGTGGCCGACATGCGCAACGCCGACATGGGCAACCGCAACGCGGGCTCGCTCTTTGCGGGCCTGTTCCTGCAGCGCTTCATCGGTCGCACCGGCGAGCACGAGGACGCGCCGCGCATCCCGTGGGTGCACCTCGACATCGCCGGTTCCGCGATGAGCACGTCGAGCCCCTACGGCTTCACCGACAAGGGCCCGACCGGCGCGAGCACCCGCGCGCTGATCGACTTCGTGGCCGCGGGCGGCGAGGTCCTGTGACCGCACACCAGTTCGACCTCGTCATCCTCGGCGGCGGGAGCGGCGGATACGCCGCCGCGATCCGCGCCTCGGAGCTGGGGCGGTCGGTCGCGCTGATCGAGAAGGACAAGGTCGGCGGGACCTGCCTGCACCGCGGCTGCATCCCCACCAAGGCCCTGCTGCATGCTGCCGAGATCGCCGACTCGGTCCGTGGGGCCGCCTCCTATGGCATCACCGCCTCGCTGGGCGGCGTCGACACCGCGGGCCTGCGCGCGTACCGCGAGGGCATCGTCGCCAAGAAGTTCCGGGGGCTCACCGGCCTGGTCGCGCGCCGCGGCATCACCGTGGTGGCTGGAGAGGGCGTGCTGGAGGCCGACCGCACGGTGCGCGTCGGCGACGACACGTACACGGGCGCGGACGTGGTGCTCGCGACCGGGTCGTACAGCCGCAGCCTCCCCGGGCTCGAGATCGGCGGGCGCATCCTCACGAGCGAGGGCGCGCTCGCGCTCGACGAGATCCCGGCGTCGGTGGTCATCCTCGGCGGCGGCGTCATCGGCGTCGAGTTCGCGAGCGTCTGGCGCTCCTTCGGCGCCGACGTGACCATCGTCGAGGCGCTCGAGCACCTGGTGCCGAACGAGGACATCGCCCTGAGCAAGGGGCTCGAGCGCGCCTACCGCAAACGCGGCATCCAGGCGCGTCTCGGCGTCCGCTTCGCCTCCGCGACTCAGGATCAGGACGGCGTGACCGTCGCGCTCGAGGACGGATCCGAGATCCGCGCCGACTACCTGCTCGTCGCCGTCGGCCGCGGCCCTGCGACCGCCGGGCTCGGCTTCGAGGAGGCGGGCGTCGCGCTCGATCGCGGGTTCGTCACGGTCGACGACCGCCTGCGCACGACCGCGGAGCACGTCTGGGCGGTCGGCGACATCGTGCCCGGCCTGCAGCTCGCGCATCGCGGCTTCCAGCAGGGCATCTTCGTGGCCGAGGCCATCGCGGGGCTCGACCCCGTGCCGGTGCCCGAGACGCAGATCCCCAAGGTCACCTACTCGCACCCGGAGGTGGCGTCGGTCGGCCTCACTGAGGCCCAGGCCGTGGAGGCGCACGGTGCCGAGGGCGTCACCGCCTACGAGTACAACCTCGCGGGCAACGGGAAGTCGGAGATCATCGGCACCGGCGGGCTCGTGAAGGTCGTGCGCCAGGTGAACGGCCCCGTGCTCGGCGTCCACCTGCTGGGCGACCGCGTCGGCGAGCTCATCACCGAGGGGCAGCTCGCGGTCGCCTGGGAGGCGCACCCCGAGGACATCGCCCCCCTGATCCATGCGCACCCGACCCAGAGCGAGGCGCTCGGAGAGGCGTTCCTCGCCCTCGCGGGCAAGCCGCTGCACGCGATCTGAGGATCTGCGCCTCGCTTTCCGAAGATCCGAGGCTTTCGCGGTCAGTTCGTCGACCGCACGTCACTAAGCTGTAAACGTCATCCAACCCTGAAGGAGACTCCGACATGAGTACTTCCGTGGTCCTCCCCGAGCTTGGCGAAAGCGTCACCGAGGGAACGGTCACCCGCTGGCTGAAGAGCGTCGGCGACACGATCGCCGTCGACGAGGCCCTGCTCGAGATCTCGACCGACAAGGTCGACACCGAGATCCCGTCGCCCGTTGCGGGCGTCATCGAGGAGATCCTCGTTCAGGAGGATGAGACCGTCGAGGTCGGCGCCGTCCTCGCCAAGATCGGCGACGGCTCGGGTGCCGCGTCGGAGCCGGAGGCACCTGCCGCCGCGCCCGCCGAGGCCCCCGCCGCTCCTGCGGCCGAGGCCGCTCCCGCCGCCGAGCCCGCTCCCGCCGCCGAGGCCGCCCCCGCTCCCGTCGCCGAGACCGCTCCGGCGGCTCCCGCCGGCGACGCCACCGACATCGTGCTCCCCGAGCTCGGTGAGAGCGTCACCGAGGGCACCGTCACCCGCTGGCTGAAGCAGGTCGGCGACTCGATCGAGGTCGACGAGGCCCTGCTCGAGATCTCGACCGACAAGGTCGACACCGAGATCCCCTCGCCCGTCGCGGGTGTCATCCAGGAGATCCTCGTCGCCGAGGACGCCACCGTCGAGGTCGGCTCGGTCCTGGCTCGCGTCGGCAGCGGCGCCCCCGCGCCGGCGCAGGAGGCCCCCGCCGCTCCGGCGCAGGAGGCTCCGGCAGCCCCGGCGCAGGAGGCTCCGGCAGCCCCGGCTCAGGAGGCTCCGGCAGCTCCCGCTCAGGAGGCTCCGGCGCCCGCCGCCCCGGCCCCCGCGCAGGAGGCCCCTGCCGCTCCCGCCCCGGCGCAGCAGGCACCGCCCGCTCCCGCCCCCGCACAGGCTGCACCCGCCGCTGACGACGACGACAAGGTCTACGTGACCCCGCTCGTCCGCCGCCTCGCCGCGCAGAACGGCGTCGATCTCGGCACCGTCTCGGGCACCGGCGTCGGTGGTCGCATCCGCAAGGAGGACGTGCTCAAGGCCGCCGAGGCGAAGACGGCACCCGCCGCCGGCGCCGCTCCCGCCGCTGCCGCCCCCGCCGCGACCAAGCTCGAGGTGTCGGAGCTGCGTGGCACGACCCAGCCGATGTCGCGCCTGCGCAAGGTGCTGGCGTCGCGTGCGGTCGAGTCGATGAACTCGACGGCCCAGCTGACGACGGTGGTCGAGGTGGACGTCACCAAGGTCGCCGCCCTGCGTCAGCAGGTCCAGAGCGACTTCGTCGCCAAGACCGGCGGCAAGCTGTCGTTCCTTCCCTTCTTCGCCCTGGCCGCGGCCGAGGCGCTGCAGGCGTTCCCGATCATCAACTCGACGCTGGACGGCGAGAACATCGTCTACCCGGCCTCGGAGAACATCTCGATCGCGGTCGACACGCCGCGTGGCCTGCTCACGCCGGTGCTGCGCGACGCGGGTTCGAAGAACCTCGCGCAGATCTCGGGCGAGATCGCCGACCTCGCCGCGCGCACGCGCGACAACAAGCTGAAGCCCGACGAGCTCGCCGGCGGCACCTTCACGCTGACCAACACCGGTTCGCGTGGCGCGCTGTTCGACACGCCCGTTGTGTTCCTGCCCCAGTCGGCGATCCTCGGCACCGGCATCGTCTACAAGCGCCCCGGCGTGGTGAAGGTCGACGGCGTCGAGGCGATCGGCATCCGCTCGTACGTCTACCTCGCGCTGTCGTACGACCACCGCACGATCGACGGCGCCGACGCGGCCCGCTTCCTGTCGGCGGTCAAGGCTCGCCTGGAAGAGGCGGCGTTCACCGCCGACCTCGGCATCTGACATCGCGTCCCGAAGGGGCCCGGCCCGGCATCACGCCGGCCGGGCCCCTTCGGCGTGGACGGCGGTTCACGGCCTGGGGGTGAGCTGCGCGCCGCGCAGCAGCCAGCGCCCGTCGAGCCGCACCAGCTGCAGCAGCGCCGATCCCCCGCTCGAGACCGCGTCGGCGCGCAGCACGGCGACGTCGCCGTAGTCGTCGAGCAGCTCGACCCCCGCGGCTTCTGCCATCACGTCGAGGACCTCGGGTCCGAGCGGCTCGGCGCCCTCCTCGCGGATCGCTGCGCACAGAGGGTCGCCGTGGGCGCCGCACTCGACGGCGGCGAGGCGCAGACGATCACCGGCCGCCTGCGCGCCCTCGGCGGTCGCCGGCGTGGGGCGCGGCGACGGGGCGGGCGATGCCTCTGGGAGGTCGGACGGCGTCGCGGCGCGCGACGCGGAGGGTGTCGGACGGGACACCGCACGGGCATCCGCAGGATCCGGGTCGGTGGGCAAGAGCAGGCCTCCCGCGATCACCGCCAGGGCCGCCGCCCCGCCCACGGCGAGCGGCAGCCTCCGCCCGCCGCTCGTCAGGGCGCGGCGCACGGCGGTCCGGGCCCGGTCGACGCCCTCGCCCACCGCCTCGGCGAAGGCGGTGTCGGTGAAGCGCTCCACCACGTCCCTCACCGCGCCGCTCGAAGGCGGCGAACGAAAGGCATCGGTCCCCAGCGGGTCGTCGTCGAGGACCGGGCGAACCGTCGGCTGACCGGTGCCCCGCTCCAGCGCGCGCGGCGCGAAGGCCTCGAACAGCGCATCCTCCAGGCCGTCGATGACCCGGTGAAGGCGGCGCGGCCGCTGGAGCGCCTCCCGCGCCTCACCGATAACCCGCAGCAGGACGCGCTCACGCGTGTGGCCCATCGCGCGCTCGATCAGGGCGTCGGCCTCCGACGCCACCTGGCCGCCGTCGTCGGCGGGAGCGAACAGGGGCCGGCCCTCGTCGTCCACCCACCAGCGCCCCGCAGCCGGCGCCCCGTCCGGCGGCACCGGGCCGTCCCATGCTTCGCGCGTTCCGCGCAGCAGGCTCACCACCAGCGTGACGAGCTCGCCGCCGGCAAGAGGCCTCCCCTGCGCCGTCCGCGCGTCGAGGAGTCGACCGAGCGGTTCACGGCACCACGGCAGCTCGAGATCGTGGCCGTCGCTGCGGCGCACGAGCTCGAGGGGCGCGAGGAGATGCTGAGGCCGGTCGGCGTGCCCGCCGAACACCCCGCCCGCGGCGACCGCGGCGTCGACCAGCAGCACCCGCCGCTCCCCCTCCGCCGCCAGCACTCCGGGCAGAGGCGACTCCGGCGGCGTCACCCTACGAATCGGGCGATACGCGTCGGTGAGGGGCGCGCCGGGCGCCGACACGGGAGCGGGGTCCGCCGGCTCTTCCGCGGCGGGTTCGGGGCGGTGTCGAAGGCGCATGCCGCCATCCTGCTCATCCGGGCGGCCGCGACACTCGACCGGCCTCCGATGTGGGCGAGGTCATCGGCCCGTCCGGCCTGGGGACGAATGGGCGCGAGGCGACCGGTCACCCGGTCGGCACGGCCCGCGCGCCTCGGTAGACTTGCGGACATGGCAGCACGCACCCCCGAGGCCGAGAAGCGCCCCGGATTCTTCTCGCAGATCCGATCCCTGTTCACCTTCACGCGCGAGGTGTACCCGTGGCTCGGGTGGCTGGTGGGTGGCATCGTGGTGCTCGGCATCGCGCTCGGCGTGCTGCTGGGCCTGCTGCTGCAGCCGGACGTGCTCGGCATCGTCCTGTGGAGCATCGCCGGCCTGATGATCGGTCTCGTCGCCGCCATGATGACGATGACGCGCCTGTCGACCACCGCCATGTACCAGAAGCTCGACGGCATGCCCGGCGCCACCGGGCACGTGCTCTCGAGCATGCTCGGTCGCAACTGGCGCGCGACGGAGATGCCCGTGGGCGTCAACCCGAAGACGCAGGAGGCCGTCTACCGCGCGGTGGGCCGCGGCGGAATCGTCATCGTCGGCGAGGGCTCGCGCGGTCGCCTCACGCGTCTGATGCGCGACGAGAAGATGAAGGCGGCCCGTGTCGCCGCCGGCGTCCCCGTCACCGAGCTGTACGTCGGGCACGGGACGGACGAGGTCGCCATCGCCGACCTCGCTCGCACCATCAAGAAGCTTCCGAAGGCGATCGACCGCGCCACGATGGGCGCCGTCGTGCAGCGCATCGAGTCGGTCTCGCAGTCTCTCGCGTCGCTGCCGATCCCCAAGGGCATCGACCCGACCAAGGCGCGCGCTCCGCGTCCGCGCTGATCCGCTGATCCGCTGATCTGCAGCGAAGGCCCCGCCGATCGGCGGGGCCTTCGTCGTGAACGGCTCGGATCAGGCGCGGACGAGCACGGTGCCCGCCACGACGTCGTGGAGACCCCGGTTGTCCTTGTTCCAGATCACGGCTGGGATCACGAGCACCAGCAGCACCGCCCGCACGATCGGGCGCCAGATGCCGGTCCAGCCGCCCGCGACGCTCTGCAGGCGCAGGCCTGCAATCCGGTGCCCGGGGCTTCCGCCGATCGTCGGGATGAAGATGATGTGCAGCACCGCGAGCACCACCAGGGGCGCGAGCTGCTCGTCGGGGAAGAACGCGTTCGAGATGATCAGCGTCGCCGCCCAGTCGATCGCGAGTCCGAGGATCCGGCGCGGGAGGTGGGCGATGCTGCCGCGCCCCTCCTTCGGGAGTCCCAGATCCTGACCCGGATAGGCGTCGGCCGAAGTGCTCATCGTTCCAGCCTAGGCGGGCAGGGTGAGAGCCACCGACCCCCGGCGCCGCCAGATGCCTGTGTAACATGCCCGAAACACGAGGGACACCCTCGAGCAATCCCCCCGGGCTACGTTCAACGAGTCACCTGCGTTCCAGGCGATCCCCACCCGAAGTCCCACCAATCTGGAGCCTCCATGTTCAACGACTCTTCCGAGGTGCTGAAGTACATCAAGGAGAACGATGTCAAGTTCCTCGACATCCGTTTCACCGACCTTCCTGGTGTCCAGCAGCACTTCAACATCCCGGCCGTGTCCGTCGACGAGGACTTCTTCACGGTCGGCCAGATGTTCGACGGTTCGTCGATCCGCGGCTTCGCCAGCATCAACGAGTCGGACCTCCAGCTGATCCCGGACGTCACGACCGCCTACATCGACCCCTTCCGCGAGTCGAAGACGCTCGTGATGGTGTTCGACATCTTCAACCCCCGCAACGGCGAGATCTACTCGAAGGACCCGCGTCAGGTCGCCAAGAAGGCCGAGAAGTACCTCGCCTCGACCGGCATCGCCGACACCGCGTTCTTCGCCCCCGAGGCCGAGTTCTACGTGTTCGACGACGTGCGCTACGAGGTCTCGCAGGGCAAGTCGTTCTACTCGGTCGACTCGGAGGAGGCCGCCTGGAACTCGGGCCGCGAGGAGGAGGGTGGCAACCTCGCGAACAAAACCCCGTTCAAGGGCGGCTACTTCCCCGTTTCGCCGGTCGACAAGCAGGCCGACCTGCGCGACGACATCTGCCTGAAGCTGGCCGACGCTGGCCTCCAGGTCGAGCGCTCGCACCACGAGGTGGGCACCGCGGGCCAGGCCGAGATCAACTACCGCTTCGACACGATGGTCCACGCGGCCGATGACGTGCTGAAGTTCAAGTACATCGTCAAGAACACCGCCGAGCAGTGGGGCAAGACGGCGACGTTCATGCCGAAGCCGCTCTTCGGCGACAACGGCTCGGGCATGCACGTGCACCAGTCGCTGTGGGCCGACGGCAAGCCGCTGTTCTTCGACGAGAAGGGCTACGCCCAGCTCTCCGACATCGCCCGCTGGTACATCGGCGGCATCCTGAAGCACGCCCCCGCGCTGCTCGCCTTCACCAACCCGACGCTGAACTCGTACCGTCGCCTGGTCAAGGGCTTCGAGGCTCCGGTCAACCTGGTCTACTCGGCCGGCAACCGCTCCGCCGCGATCCGCATCCCGATCACGGGTTCGAACCCGAAGGCCAAGCGCATCGAGTTCCGTGCGCCCGATGCCTCCGGCAACCCGTACCTCGCGTTCGCCGCGCAGCTGATGGCGGGCCTCGACGGCATCAAGAACCGCATCGAGCCGCACGAGCCGATCGACAAGGACCTCTACGAGCTCCCGGCCGAGGAGGCCAAGGGCATCCCCCAGGTCCCGAACTCGCTGCTCGACTCGCTCGAGGCCCTGGACGCCGACCGCGAGTTCCTCACCGCCGGTGGCGTGTTCACCGACGAGCTGATCGACACGTGGATCGCCTTCAAGCACGAGCACGAGATCCTGCCGGCCGCGCAGCGCCCGCACCCGTTCGAGTACGAGCTGTACTACGGCGTCTGATCCACCGACGCTGAAAAGGCCCCCGGCCCCGTCCTCTCGCCACACGGCGCGGCGACGGGACCGGGGGCTTCGGCGTTCGCCCCGGCTCGACGGAGCCAGACGAAGAGAGCCCCCGCACGGGTGCGGGGGCTCTCTCGCGGGTGGGCGTTACGACGCCGCCGGGACTCCGCTGTCGGGGTGCTCGCCCGTGAGGACGATGCCGCCGCCGCTGGCGGCCGAATGGACGAGCCGCTGGATCCACTCGCGGTTCAGCTCGGTCGGCTCATCGTCATCGAAGACGAACCGCACGGGGATCGCGGGATGGATCCAGATGGTGGTCCGCCCGTGGGCGTCCGGGGTGTCCCACGAGAGCGTGAAGCTCTCGTGGCGTCGCAGCTTGGTGGTGACGACCACCTTCAGATGCGCGAGAGTCCGGTCGTCGATCTCGACGGCCGGTCCGATGTGATCGTAGATGAGCTGTCCCACGTGCCTGCCTCCTCGGGTGCAAGAATGACGCTACTCTGCGCAGCCTCCCCGGCGAGCATTCGGCGGCGATACGCGCCGGCTCTGCCCGAACGGGCGACCGCCGTCCCGGTGCGACGCCGGGCCCGGATCAGCCGTAGAACAGCCGGTCGAAGACCTTGCGGGCCCGGCGGGCGGTGCCGAGCCAGTCCTGCTCGAGCTGCGTGGCGCTGTGGGGCGGGTACTCGAGGATGCGGCCGATGCCGTCGAGCTGCCGGCGGTCGGTGGGCAGCAGGTCGCTCGTCTGTCCGGACAGCAACGTGTTTGCCGAGCGCAGGCGGCCCGCGAGCAGCCACGCGGCCCGCAGCAGAGCGGCGTCGTCCTCGCCGATGAGCTCGGCGTCGACCGCGGCCTGCAGGGCACCGAGGGTCGAGGTGGTCTGCAGCGCGGGCACGCGGTGGGCGTGCTGCAGCTGCAGCAGCTGGACGAGCCATTCGACGTCGCTCAGGCCACCCGGCCCCAGCTTCAGGTGGCGTGTGGGGTCGGCGCGCTGGGGCAGCCGCTCGGTCTCGACGCGCGCCTTGATGCGTTTGATCTCGCGAACGGCGTTCGCGTCCGGCTCGGCCGCATAGCGCACGTCGTCGGCGAGCTGCGTGAACGCGTCGATGAGCTTGTGCGACCCGGCCACGCCCCGGGCGCGCAGCAGCGCCTGCGCCTCCCAGGAGCCCGACCAGCGCCGGTAGTACTCGGCGTACGCGTCGAGCGAGCGCACGATGGGGCCCTTGCGCCCCTCGGGGCGCAGATCGGCGTCCAGCTCGAGCGGCAGGCGGAAGTCCTCCGACACGCGGCGCAGCTCGGCGACGATTTTGATCGCGTGGGCCTCAGCGCGATGCGGCTCGACATTCTCCGGCCGATAGATGAACAGCACATCGGCGTCCGAGCCGAAACCGAGCTCGGCTCCGCCGTAACGCCCCATGCCGATGATCGAGAAGTCGAGCGAGACGTCCTCGTCCGGCACGACGTCGCGCTGGACGGCGCGCAGCGTCGCGCGCAGCGTCACGTCGGTGATGGACGTGAGGGCCTCGCTGACCTGCTCGAGCGTGGTGGCGCCCAGCACGGCGCCCATCGCGGCGCGCAGCATCTCACGGCGGCGCAGCGCGCGCACGGCCCGCATGGCGTCCTCGAGGGTCTCGTGCCGCTCGCGGATCGCGCGGGCCTCCTCCTCGAGGGCGGCTGCGCTGCGCGGACGCATCTGCTCGTCGCTGTCGAGCCAGGCGACCGACTCGGGGATCCACTCCATCAGCTCGCCCGCGTACCGCGAGGTCGACAGCAGGCGGGTGAGCCGCTCGGCGGCGCCCGACGAGTCGCGCAGCATCCGCAGGAACCACGGGGTGTCGCCCAGTCGCTCGCTGATGCGGCGGAAGACCACCAGACCGTAGTCCGGATCCGCTCCCTCGGCGAACATCCGCAGCATCACCGGCATCAGTGTGCGCTGGATCGTCGCCTTGCGGCTGAGGCCGCTCGTGACCGCGGCGATGTGGCGCAGCGCCACGGCGGGCTCCCGGAAGCCGATGGCGGCGAGGCGGTCGCGTGCCTGGTCCTCGGTCAGCGTCCCCTCGTCCTGGGGCAGGCGCGCGACGGCCCCGAGCAGGGGGCGGTAGAACAGGCGGAGGTGGATCTCGCGCACCTCGCGCTTGATCTCCTCCCACACGGCCGTGATGCCGTCGGCGGACTCGGCGAGCCCCGTGGCGCGGGCGAGGGCCCGCAGGCCCCCCTCGGCGCGCGGCATCAGGTGGGTGCGCGAGAGGCCGACCAGCTGCAGGCGATGCTCGATCAGGCGCAGCACGCGGTAGTCGTGGTCGAAGACCTTCGCCTCGGCGCGGCCGATGTAGCCGCCGTCCTCGAGTGCCGCGATCGCGCGCAGGGTGCTCTGCACGCGGATCGACTCGTCGGTGCGCCCGTGCACGAGCTGCAGCAGCTGAACGGCGAACTCGATGTCCCGGATGCCGCCGGGGCCGAGCTTGACCTGGTGCGGCACGTCGGCGGCCGGGATGTGCTCCATCACGCGCTCGCGCATCCGCTGCGCGCTGTCGACGAAGTCCTCGCGCCCCGAGCTCGACCAGACCTTCGGCTGGGTCGCGGCGACGTACGCATCGCCGAGCGCGGTGTCGCCCGCGATCGGCCGCGCCTTGAGCAGCGCCTGGAACTCCCAGCTCTTGGCCCACCGGTCGTAATATGCGATGTGCGACTCGAGGGTCCGCACGAGCGCTCCCTGCTTCCCCTCGGGGCGCAGGTTCGGGTCGACCTCCCACAGCGGCGGCTCGGCCTCGATGCCGTCGATGCCGCGCATGGTCTGGATCGCCAGGCGGGTCGCGATCTCGATGGCGCGCGCCTCCGAGAGCTCGGCCCCCTCTGCCGGCTCGCCGACGAAGATCACGTCGACGTCGCTGACGTAGTTGAGCTCCCGCGCGCCGCACTTGCCCATGCCGAGGATCGCCAGCCGCGTCTGCGAGACCTCGTCGCGCGGGAATCCGCCGAAGCCGCCCGACACCTTCGCGCGAGCGACGGCGAGGGAGGCATCCAGCACCGCGCCGGCCGCGTCGGCCAGCGCGGCCGAGACCTCGTGCACCACGGCCACCGGATCGGGGCTCGTCAGGTCGTACGCGGCGATCTCGGCGAGCTGGGCGCGGTAGGCGACGCGCAGCCCGATCCAGGCGGCGTCGTCGCCCGAGGACGCGAAGCCGTCGGCGTCGGCCTCCACTGACTCCTGCAGCGCGCGCCGCAGCTCGTCGGCCGTCGGGAGCCGATGCCCGGCCGTCTTCAGGCGGGTGAGCTGCTCGGGCCGGCGCAGGTAGAAGTCCGCGAAGCCCTGCGAGGCCCCGAGCAGGCGCCACGCGACGGCGCGACCGCGCGGATCCTGCAGCACGTCGCGCACGACCTCGTCACGTCGTCGGGCGATCCGCAGGAGGCCGGCCAGCGCCTCGTCCGGGTCGGCCGCGGCCGCGGCATCCGCGAGCAGCTCGGCCCGCCCCACGCCCATGAGCCCGGACAGCTCGTCGAGCTGATCGTCGGCGGCATCGAGGCGCGAGAATCCGAGCCGGGCGAGGTGTGTGCGCGACGACGGCGCCCGATCCGACATCCCGCGCTCAGATGATGTCGAGGCTGTGCTTCAGCTCGAACGCGGTGACCTGCGAACGGTAGCCGTCGTACTCGCGGCGCTTGTTGCTGAGCACGTAGCTGAAGACCTGCTCGCCGAGCGTCTCGGCGACCAGCTCGCTCTCCTCCATGAAGCCGATGGCGTCGTAGAGGCTCGAGGGCAGGCGCTTGTAGCCCAGCGCGCGCCGCTCGGTGCTGCTGAGCGCCCACACGTTGTCCTCGGCCTCCGGGGGCAGCTCGTAGCCCTCGGAGATGCCCTTCAGGCCGGCGGCGAGCATCAGCGAATAGGCGAGGTAGGGGTTCGCCGCCGAGTCGATGCCACGGTGCTCGATTCGCGCCGACTGGCTCTTGCCCGGCTTGTACATGGGCACACGCACGAGCGCGGAGCGGTTGTTGTGACCCCAGGTGATGAAGCTCGGGGCCTCGTCGCCGCCCCAGAGGCGCTTGTACGAGTTCACGAACTGGTTGGTCACCAGCGCGATCTCCTGCGCGTGGTGCAGCAGGCCCGCGATGAACTGGCGGCCGATCTTCGAGAGCTGGTGCTCGGCGCCCTCCTCGAAGAAGGCGTTCGTGTCGCCCTCGAAGAGCGACATGTGCGTGTGCATGCCGCTGCCGGGCTCGCCGTTGAGCGGCTTCGGCATGAACGTGGCGTGCACGCCCTCCTCGATGGCGACCTCCTTGACGACCGTGCGGAACGTCATGATGTTGTCGGCCATGGTGAGCGCGTCGGCGTAGCGCAGGTCGATCTCGTTCTGGCCGGGGCCGCCCTCGTGGTGGCTGTACTCGACCGAGATGCCGAGGTCCTCGAGCATGCGGACCGAACGGCGGCGGAAGTCGTGCGCCGTGCCGCCCGGCACGTTGTCGAAGTAGCCGGCGCGGTCGACGGGCTCGAGGCCCTCCACACCCGGCTTGCCGGACTTGAGCAGGTAGAACTCGATCTCGGGATGCGTGTAGAACGTGAACCCGGCGTCCGCGGCCTTGGCCAGGGTGCGCTTGAGGACGTTGCGGGGGTCTGCCACCGCGGGCTGTCCGTCGGGGGTGAACAGGTCGCAGAACATCCGCGCCGTCGGGTCGATCTCGCCGCGCCACGGCAGGATCTGGAACGTCGTGGGGTCCGGCTGCGCGAGCAGATCGGACTCGTACGTGCGCGTCAGCCCCTCGATGGCGGAGCCGTCGAAGCCGATGCCCTCGCTGAACGCGCCCTCGACCTCGGCCGGGGCGATCGCGACGGACTTCAGCGTGCCGATCACGTCCGTGAACCACAGGCGCACGAACTTCACGCCGCGCTCCTCGATCGTGCGCAGGACGAAGTCCCTCTGCTTGTCCATGAGTCTCCTCTTCGGATCCGTCGCGTGGCGGGCAGCCGGTCGCTGCGGCAGGGGCGTGCCGCTCGATCAGCCTAGTGGTCGGATCGGGCGCGACCGGGTCAGTGACACGAGCGCCGTAACGTGCGTGGCGCCGCGTGTTCCCGCGGGCTCAGGACCGCTCGCCCCAGTTGTTCTCGCGGGCCTCGTCGTCGGCCCACGCCTTCGCGCGCTCCTGCAGCTTCTGCGGTGCGCGCGCGGCCTCCTCCTGGGTGTCGAAGGGCCCGATCCGGTGGATGGAGGGCGACTCGGGGCCGTGCTCGACCTCTCCGGTGCGGGAGTTGAACCACCACTGGTCGGCCGGCAGGCCGGTCTCTTCGTTCGTCATGCCCCGATCCTAGGCACGCGGGCGAATGCGGCGCAGGAGGCCGACAAGGACGAGCCCGCCCAGCGCGCCCCACAGCAGCGCCAGCTGCAGCCACGGGCCGACGATCACCGCGGGGGCGATCCCGTCCCGCAGCTCGACGTCGCCGATCATGAGCCCCGCCTCGTCCACGGCCAGCGCGGCGACGGTCGTGCCGTCCGGCGCGATGATCTGACTGGTGCCGACCGTCGACAGGTTCACGACGCTGCGGCCGGTCTCGATCGCCCGCATGCGGGCGAAGGCGAGCTGCTGGAGATTCTCGTCCGTGCCGCGGAAGTCGGCGTTGTTCGTCTGGAAGACCAGCAGCTGCGCGCCGGCCTCCGCGCCCTCGCGGATGATGTCGTCGGCGATCACGTCGAAGCAGATCGCGAGGCCCACGACGACGTCGCCGAGGCGCACGACGGGCGGGTTCGTCCCCGGGGTGTACTCGCGGCCGATCATGCCGATGAGGTCCGGCACGATCGCGGCGAAGAACGCCCGGTCCGGCACGTACTCGCCGAAGGGCACGGGATGGCGCTTCGCGTGCGTCTGCAGGCCTCCGTCGACCGTCGCGCCGTCGGCCGTCCAGAGCATCGAGGTGTTGTAGACGTCCTCGCCCACGTCGGACGCTGCGTTCATCAGGATCGGCGCGCCGTATGAGCGGGCGGCGTTCGACAGCATCAGCGCGGTGGTCTCGTCCTGGAGCGGGTCGTAGTCGACACCGCCCTCGGGCCACACAACGAGGTCGACCTGCTCGTCCTTCAGGGGCGCGGACGCATCGAGCTGCGACTGGATCACGGCCCACGGCTCGCGCTCGTCGAAGTAGGCCGTCGGCCCCGCGCCCTGCACCGCGCCCACGCGCAGGGTGCCGGCAGCCGCCGACTGCCACTGCGGCACCAGAATCAGGATCGCCAGGGTCGCGGCGACCGGCGCGAGCGAGGCCGGGCGCCGGGGCCGCAGGCGCACGAGCTCGATGAGCATCGCGCACACCAGGACGATGAGGAACGTTAGCCCGGTCACCCCCACCCACGACGCGACGTGCGCGAGCGGGCTCTGCGACTGGCTCATGCCGATCCGGCCCCAGGCGAAGCCGCCGTACGGCCAGTTGCCCATGATCAGCTCGCGCGCGCTCCACAGCGCGCCGATCAGCACCGGAAGCAGGACCAGGCGCGCCCAGCGCCCGCCGGGGAACCATCGGTAGGCGAAGGCGATCGGAATCGCGCCGAGGCCCATGAACACCGCCTGCAGCCCGGCGAGGGCGACCCACGGCACCCAGCTCTGCGGGTTGTCGCCCAGGAAGCGCGAGATCCAGTCGATGTGGGTGAACCAGAACACGCCGCCGAACACGAGGCCGACCAGCAGCGCCCCACCGGCCCGCCGCCCGATCAGCGACACCAGCGACAGGATCACCGCGACCGGGGCCAGCGCCCAGATGCCGAGCGAGGGGAAGGAGGCGTCGAGAGCGAGGCCGCCCAGCGCCGCCGCCGCGATCCCCGCCCACAGCGGCAGCAGCGGGCGCACCGCGGGGCGTGGGCGCCGCGTGCGGGAACTGCGGCCCGTCATAGCGAGCTGTAGGCGACGATGCCGCGGCGCACGGCGTCGAGGGCCCGGCGGGCCGTGCGCGCCAGCTCGCCGTCGGCCACCTGCGAGAGCTGGTCGAGCAGGTCGATGGTCTGCTTGGCCCAGCGCACGAAGTCGCCGGCCGCCATGTCGGCCTCGCTCAGCACGCGGTCGAGCAGCGCGCCCCGGGCCCACTGGTGCATGGGGCCGGCGAGCCCCACCGCGATCGGCTGGGTGCCGGGAAGGCGATTGTCCTGCTCGAGGTCGTCCAGCTGCGCCCACAGGCGCTCGGTCTCGTCGAGGGCGATGCGGAACGCGCCGCGAGGCAGCGACCGCGGATCGACCTGGCCGTCGTCCCGGCCGCGCGGCTCGTAGACGAGCGAGCACGCGAGCGCCGCGAGCGACGCCGCGTCGAGGTTCTTCCAGATCCCCGCCCGCAGCGACTCGGCCACCAGGAGATCCCGGTCGCCGTAGATCCGCTTCATGCGCGCGCCCGCCTCGGTGAGCGTCGCGTCGGGTCCGTCGAGGCGGACGTAGTCGAGGGCGACGAGCACGTCGATGATCCGGTCGAAGACGCGCGCGACCGTGCCGGTGCGGTTCTCGATCTGACGACGGGTCTTGTCGGTCTGGCGCTTGAGCTTCCAGTAGCGCTCGCCCCAGCGGGCGTGCTGCTCGCGGTCGGGGCACTTGTGGCAGCCGTGACGCGTCATCCGGCGGCGGAGGCCGTTGATCTCGCGCTCGCGCTTCTCCCGCGTGCCGCGGCCCGCGGTGACGTCGCGACGGTTGAGCTTCTCGAGGTCGGAGAGATCGCGACGGATCGCGGCGTACTCGGCGAAGTCTCCGTGCTCGCAGGCCATCGACTTCCGGTAGCCCTCGAGCGACTCCTCGGCCTCCTTGACCTGTCGCGCGAGCCCGACGACGGCGCGGTCGGCCTGGAACTGGGCGAACGACGACTCGAGCACCTCGCGGGCCCGCTCGCGTCCGAACTGGTCGATGAGGTTGACCGCCATGTTGTACGTCGGGCGGAAGCTGGAGTTCAGCGGATAGGTGCGGCGGGAGGCCAGCGCGGCAACCGCCTGCGGATCCATCGACTCGGTCCACTGCACCACCGCGTGGCCTTCCACGTCGATGCCGCGACGACCGGCGCGTCCGGTCAGCTGCGTGTACTCCCCCGACGTGATCGCGACGCGGGCCTCGCCGTTGAACTTCTCGAGCTTCTCGAGCACAACGGTGCGCGCCGGCATGTTGATGCCGAGCGCCAGGGTCTCGGTGGCGAAGACGACCTTCACGAGCTTGCGCTGGAAGAGCTCCTCGACGACCTCCTTGAACGCCGGCAGCAGGCCTGCGTGGTGCGAGGCGAGGCCACGCTCGAGGTTCTCGACCCACTCCCAGTAGCCGAGGGCCGCGAGATCCTCATCGGGGAGCATCGCCGTGCGCTCGTGGACGATCTCGCGGATCTCGGCGCGCTCCTCGGCGGTGGTCAAGCGCAGCCCGGAACGACGCACCTGCTGGACCGCGGCATCGCAGCCCACACGGCTGAAGATGAAGAAGATCGCCGGGAGCAGGTTGGCGCGGCCGAGCAGCTCGACGACCTCGGGACGGTCGATGCGCTCCGCGCGGCGCGGCGGCCCCGGGCGGTGGTAGCCGCCGCGGCGCTTGCCCCCGCGGCGCGCCTCGACGAAGGCGCTGTTGGCGGCGTGAGCTTGCCCGCCGCGCATGCGCATCAGCTCGTGGTTGACCTGCGCGGCGGCGGCGCCGGCCCGCTCGTCGAACAGCGGCAGCAGGTCGCCCCGGACGAGCACGTGCTGCTCGAGCGGCACGGGACGGGTCTCGGAGACGATGACCTCGGTGTCGCCGCGGACGGTGTCGAGCCAGTCGCCGAACTCCTCGGCGTTGGACACGGTGGCGCTCAGCGAGACCAGCCGGACGTCCGAGGGGAGGTGGATGATGACCTCCTCCCACACCGCGCCGCGGAAACGGTCGGCGAGGTAGTGGACCTCGTCCATCACGACGTAGCGGAGCCCGCGCAGGGCCGGCGAGTCGGCGTAGAGCATGTTGCGCAGCACCTCGGTGGTCATGACCACCACGCGCGCATCGCCGTTGATGTTGGTGTCGCCCGTGAGCAGACCCACCTGGTCGTCGCCGTAGACGTCCTGCAGCTCGCGGAACTTCTGGTTGGACAGCGCCTTCATCGGCGTTGTGTAGAACGCCTTCTGGTTCGGCGTCTGCATCGCGAGGTGGATCGCGAACTCGCCCACGATGGTCTTGCCGGCACCCGTGGGGGCCGCGACCAGCACACTGCGCCCGCTCTCCAGCGAGCGGCACGCCTCGACCTGGAACTCGTCGAGCCGGAATCGCTGGGCATCGGCGAACGCCTGGGTCTGGGGGTGCTGATCGATCACGGGGTCTCCGATTCGAGGGCCTTCTCACGTCTGGCCTTGCGCCAGTCGAACAGGAACGCGACCCCGTACGCCGCGAAGTACAGCACCACGAGGATGCCGGCGAGCACGAGCATCGACACCACATCGGCGGACGGCGTCGCGACCGCAGCGAACGCCGTCGCGATGATCACGGCGACCCGCCAGCCGCGGAGGATGTCGGCGGCGGAGAGGATCCCCGCCAGGTTCAGCGCGACGAGGAAGACGGGCGAGACGAACGCCACCCCCATCGCGATGAGCGTCTTGAACACGAGGTCGTAGTACTTGTCGGCCTCGTAGATCTGCGAGGCGAACTCCGAGTCGGGAACGAACGACGCCATCACCAACAGGATGTGCGGCAGCACGAGGACGGCCACGTAGCAGCCCGCGAAGAACAGCGGCACGGCCGAGGCCATGAAGCCGATCGTGTACCGCACCTCTTTGCGGGTGAGGCCCGGCATGATGTACGCCCAGATCTGCCACAGCCAGATGGGGGCCGAGATGAGCAGGCCGATCGCGAAGGCGATGCGCAGGCGCATGTCGAACGAGCTGGTCACGCCCGTGTAGGTCAGCCGGGTGAAGTCGTCGCCGAGCTGCTCGGCGACGAGCTCGATGGGGCCGAGCAGGAACGAGATGATCGGCGTCGTGACGAAGAACGCCACGATCATGCCGACCACGAGGGCCGCCGCCGCGACCATCAGCCGCTTGCGCAGCTCGACCAGGTGATCCGCGAGGGTCATCCGCCGATCGCGGTACGGAAGGTCGTCCTTCGAAACGGGGATCCCGGACGACGCGGAGTCCGCTGTCACGGACGTCTTACGGCTGCGTCGGCTTGTGCGGCTCGTCGGCGCCGGGGAGGCGATCCGTCGGGGTGCCGTTCAGCGTGTAGCCGGGGGCCTGCGGATCGGCCGCGGCGTTCGCCTGCGGCGTCTCGTCCTCGGCCTTCATCTGCTTGATCTCGCCCTTGAACACACGTGCCGACTGGCCGAGGCTGCGAGCGAGCGCGGGCAGACGCGCCGCGCCGAACAGCAGCAGGATGACGGCGAGCAGGACGAGCAGGTGCCAGCCGGTGAGGTTGCCCATGGGGGATCTCCGTCTTCGTTTCGGGGGAAGCTCGGCCAGTCTAACCGCCGCGCCTTTGCAGCAGCCGCTAGCCGCGCGGTCAGGAGGACTCGCCGTAGAGGGCGAGGGCCTCGGCCGCCCAGTCGGCGGCGGCCCGGCGGGCCCCCGCCGGCTCCAGTACCTCGACCCGCCCCGCGCGGCGCGCGGCGAGGCGCTTCAGCGTGCGCGCGTCGGACACCCGCAGACGTGCCGTGGTGATGCCGCCGGCCGTGGACGTCTCGGCGCCCGACAGGTAGTCGCCCACCAGCGGCGCGAGCTCGTCGGCGAAGCGGACGACCGCGATCTCATCGTCGTCACCGGGCTCGAACAGCCCCGGGACCGGTTCGTGTCCATGGGCGATCGGGATCCCCGTCAGGCGCGGGTCGCTGACCCGCTCGAGCAGGAAGTTGCGCATGGCGCGACGCAGGTGGCACCAGCCCTGCAGGTACCACTGCCCCTCGGTGACGATCACCTTCACCGGGTCGACGGTGCGGGTGGTCGGCTCGGAGTCGGGGCGCCGGTAGGTGAACGACAGGGCGACCTGGTCGCGCAGCGCCTGCGAGACCAGCGTGCGCACCGCGTCCACCGGCTCGGGGACCACAATCACCTCGGCCGGCGCCGACGCCGCCCCACGCGACAGCTTCGCCAGGAGGCCTGCCAGCACCTCGCCGCCGGCGACCCCGGGCAGCGACGCCGCCAGGCGCAGGCCGCCGATGAGCGCCGCGGCCTCGCGCGCGGTCAGCCGGGGCGAACGCTCCAGGCCCACCGACTGCGTGATCTCGATCACGTCCTGCTCGTCGAGCAGATCCCAGTTGATGTCGAACATCTCGTTCGGCATCTGGAAGTAGTCGTCCTCGCCCGGCATGCCGATGACGGTCAGCTTCTCGACCATCGAGCGCATCTGCGCCGGGCTGACGTCGAAGTCGCGCGCGGCCTCCACGACCGACACCTCCCCGCGCTCCAGCAGGTACGGCACGAGCGTCAGGTACAGAGTGACGAGATCCGGGGTCACCATCTTGCTCATGCGGCTCCCCCTGCCCCGGTGTGCACCGCAAGCGCCGACCTCAGGCGCTCGATGACGGCGTCCCGCAGCGCGGGTGGCTCGACCACGCGCACCTCGGGCCCGTAGGACGCGAGCTCGTCGGCGAAGATGTGCAGATCCACGAAGGGCACGTGGATCCCCTGGACCGCCGGGGTCCCTCGGCGGGCGAGACGCAGCGCGGCCTCGGACCCCGGCGTCACCTCGAGCAGGGCGCGATTGCGTTCGGCGACCTCGCGGAGGCTCTGCATCGCGCGCTCGCCGGCCCCCACACGCAGCTCCGGGTCGAAGCCCTTGCGGGTCGGCAGCACGTCTCCCACGATGCGCGAGAGCAGGAACATCCGGTGGCCATCGGCATCGACGTCGTGCGCGGCGACGTGCCAGCGCCCCTCGTAGTCGACGAGCGCGAGGGGGCGCACGGTGCGCCGCCGCGGCGTCTCCTCCCCCGGCTTCAGGTAGTCGAAGGCAACCACCCGGCAGGCCTCGATCGCATCGCGCAGCGGCGCGAAGGACGGCTCGCGCACGGTCATGCGCGGTGCGAACCCGATGATGGGCTCGTCGACCTCGATCCCGAGGGCACGGATCTTGCGGAGCCCGGTCGTGGCGTCCTTCGACAGCGATCCCTCGCTCCACACCGATCCCGCCAGCGCCAGGACCGCGACCTCGGCCGGGGTGAACGAGATGTCGGCGGGCAGGTCGTACTCGGCCTTCGGGATGCGGTATCGCGCCTCGCGCAGGTCGTTCGGATCGGCGCTGTCGCCGATCGTCTCGATCGGGACGCCGAGATCGCGCAGGTCGTCTTTGTCGCGCTCGAACATCTTCTCGAGCGCGTCGGACCTGCCCTCGTTGCGCTGCCGGTAGCCCGAGACCGACTCCAGGATCTGCTGCTTGGTCAGGCCGATCTCCGTGGCCATCAGCGCCACGATCAGATTGAGCTGACGCTCGCCTGCCTGGATCCGCTCTGCCACCTGGCCATCCTAGGCCGCGGCCGGGCCCCGGGGACCCCGCAGTGCGCCACGCGCGGGGCGCTGCCCGTTACTGCGCCGCCGGCAGCGTGCCGAGGATGTCGACCACGAAGACGATGGTCTCGCCGTCGCGGAACGGCGCCGCGCCCGTCTCCGGGCCGAGACCGTCGGGGACGACGACCATCACCTGGGAGCCGACGGTCTGACCCTCGAGCGCCTTGGCGAAGCCCTCTCCGAACTGGCCGGGGACGATCTGCGTCGGCGCGGCGGGCGTGTCGCCGCCGCCCCACGTCGAGTCGGTGACCTCGCGGCCGTCCCACGAGACCGCGGTGTACTGCACGATGGGCGCGTCCTGCGCGGTCAGCGCGGCGCCGTCGCCCTTGATGAGGGTCTGCGTGACGACCTTCGTCGGGGCGTCGGCGTCGGGGACGATGACACCGGGGACGCCGTCAGGCGTGCGCACCACCGTCGGAAGCCCGAGGCCGGCGTTGAACTGCACGTCGCCGGAGGCCGCACGCGGCAGCACCTTGCGGACGTCGAGCACCGCGATGAGGGAGCCCTCCTCGGGGATACCGGCCTGCGCGTACTGCGCCCGGACCTCGTCGCTGATGCCCTCGTCCGAGATCGCGACGGCGATCCGGGATCCCTCGGTGGCGCACATCAGGGCGTCCTCGAAGGCCGGGAACTGCGAGGTCCAGCCCGACAGCGGGCCGAGCGCGGTGAGGTCGCCGTCGTAGGCCGTGCCGATGAGCGGCGAGCCCGTCTCGCCGTCGAACAGCGTGATGTCGAGGACACCGGGCTGGTCGAGGTGCGTGATCAGCGGGCCGTCGCCGCGCTCGATGTCGGCGTAGGCGTCCGACTCGGCGACGAAGGGGGTGCGGGCGTCCAGACGGGGCGCCGAGTCGAGGTCACCCGTGACCTCGAGGAGCCGCATCGTCTCCGGGTCGCTGTCCGCGACACGGTCGCAGGTCGCCTGCGCCGTCCCGGCGGGCGCGCAGCCCACGAGGCTCAGGCCCAGGAGGGCGGTGATCGAGAGGACGGCCGAGCTTCTCCGCATGCCGATCAGTCTATGCGTCCGATTCGGGTGCCTCTGACGCGGCGCCCTCGGAGCGGCCCGCCGCCAGTCGCGCACCGCTGGCGGCCTTCTGCGCCTCGCGGATGCGCTTGCGGAGGTTCTTGTCCGTGATGTCGCGGTCGCCGACGGCGCCCGGCGTCCAGATCTCCACGTCCTCGTCGGAGAAGCTCTTCTTCGACGCGCGGCGCTTCACCTCCGGGGGCACGACCCCCGGGGCCAGGCGGCGGGCGGAGATGAGGAACGCGGTGTGCGCCACCATCCGGTGATCCGGGCGCACGGCGAGACCCTCGACGTGCCAGCCGCGGACCATCGTCTCGCTCGCCTCGGGGTCGGTGAAGGCGCCGGTGCCGCGGATGTACTCGGCCACACGCGACAGCTGCGTCGCCGTGGCGACGTAGCAGATGACGACACCGCCCGGGGTGAGGGCGTCGACCACCGCGTCCATGACCTCCCACGGTGCGAGCATGTCCAGCACCACACGGTCGACGGATCCGGGCTCGACGGCCTCGGGCAGGACCTCGGCGAGGTCTCCCTCGCGGACCTCCCAGAACTCCGGGGTCTCGCCGAAGAACGTCTCGACGTTCGCGCGCGCCACGTCGGCGAACTCGAGGCGGCGCTCGAAGGAGATCACGCGCCCCTCGGGGCCGACGGCGCGCAGCAGCGAGAGCGTGAGCGCGCCCGAGCCGACGCCCGCCTCCACCACGACCGCTCCCGGGAAGATGTCGGCCTGCGAGACGATCGCGGCCGCGTCCTTCGGGTAGACGATCGCCGCGCCGCGCGGCATCGACATCACGAAGTCGCGCAGCAGCGGGCGCAGCGCCAGGTACTCGTGACCCGAGCTGTTCTCGAACACCGAGCCATCCGGGTGACCAACGAGCTGCTCGTGCTTGAGCACACCGTGGTGCGTGTGCAGCTCGCCGCCCTCGCGGAGGGTGATGGTGTGCATACGCGCCTTCGGGCCGGTCAGCTGCACGCGGTCGCCGTAGCGGAAGGGGCCACGGGGGCGGGGAACGGCGGTCATGCCTGGACCTCCTCGACACGGGCGCGCGGCGCGGAGTGCGCGGTGTGAAGCGCGACGAGGTCGGCCGCGCTGCGGCCGGCGAGGGTGGGCCAGACCGTGTCGGCGCCCACCTCGTCGAGCGGGACGATGTTGGTGACGCCGAGCGACACGGCGCCGGACGAGATCGCCGACCGCAGGCCGTTCGGCGAGTCCTCGATGGCGACGGTGTCGGCGATGTCCACCCCGAGAAGGGCGGCCGCCTGCAGGTACGGGTCGGGGTGGGGCTTGCCGCGCTCGACCTCGTCGCCGCCCACGACCACGTCGAACGCGTCGAAGCCGATCAGGTCGACGATCGCGAGCGCCATGTGGCGGTACGACATCGTCACCAGCGCGGTCTTGATGCCGGCGGCCTTCAGGTCGCGCAGCATCTCGAGGGCGCCCGGGCGGAAGGGCACGCCCTGGGTCGCGCAGAAGTCGATCACCCGGGCCGTGAGCGTCGCGATGATCTCGTCCTCGGTCAGGCGCACGCCCGCCCGCTGCAGGATCCGCGCGGACGAGTCGAGGCTCTGCCCGACGAGGCTCAGGGCGTCCTCATCGGTCCAGGTTCCGCCGAACTCCTCGACCAGCGGCGTCTCGGCCGCGATCCAGTAGGGCTCGGTGTCGACGATCGTGCCGTCCATGTCCCAGAGGACGGCGCTGAGGGGGGAACCGGCCGGAAGATCGCGAGGTGAGGTCACCGAGACAGCCTAGTCGGCGGTCCCTGACCGTCCGGGTCAGCGCCCGGGGCGCTCGTCGCGACCGCGGCCGTCGCTGCGGCGCAGGTAGCTCTCGAAGGCCTGGGCGATCGCGTCGCCCGAGGCCTCGGGCGCGTCCACCGTGTCGCGGGCCTGCTCGAGCTGGCGGATGTACTCGCGCATCTCGTCGTCGTCGGCGGCTGCCGCGTCGATGGTCGCCTCCCAAGCGGCCGCCTCGGCGGCGAGGGTGCCGCGCGGCACGTCGGCGGCGGCGAGCTCCTCCAGCCGGTCCAGCAGCGCCAGCGTCGCCTTCGGCGAGGGCGTGTGGCCCGCGACGTAGTGCGGCACGCTGGCCCACAGGCTCGCCATCGGGATGCCGGCGCGCTCGGAGGCGTCGCCCAGCACGCTCAGCACGCCGACGGGGCCCTCGTAGGCGCTGCGCTCGAGACCGAGCGAGGCGCGCAGGGCGTCGTTGTCGCTGCCGGCGAAGATCGAGATCGGGCGCGTGTGCGGCACGTCGGCCATCATCGACCCGAGGGTGACGAAGCCGCTGATGTCCTCGCGCAGCGCGACGTCGATGAACTCGGCGGCGAAGGCCTGCCAGGCGCGCGCGGGCTCGACGCCCGTGAGGATCCAGAACTCCGTGCCGTCCGGCGTGGGGGTGACGGGGCGGCTGAGCGTGGCCTCGGGCCACTTCAGCCGGCGGCCGCCCTCGCCGTCGTTCTCGACGGTGGGGCGGGTGTACTGGTAGTCGAAGTAGAGCTCCGGGTCGACGCTGAGCACGGTCTCGTACTCACCGGCGTCGAGGAGATGCTCGACGGCGCTCGTCGCCGCCTCGCCCGCGTCGTTCCACCCCTCGAACGCGGCCACGATGATCCGTCGTCCGAGAGTGGCGCCCGTGCTGGCGCTCGCGGTGTCGGCGTCGTGCTCCACGCGGCTCCTCTCCTCCCCCGGGCCGGATCCCGGCGGGTATCCCCTCAGGCTAGCCCCGCACCCGGCCCCGGTGGGCCGGGCGGCGTGGGCGGCGGCGGGTCAGAACGCCTGCAGCACGCCGGTCGACAGCAGGACGAGCAGCACGGCACCCAGCGCGACGCGATAGATGACGAACGGCAGGAAGCTCCGGGTCTGGAGGAACTTCATCAGGTAGGCGATCACCGCGAGGCCCACGACGAAGGCGACGACCGTGGCGACAGCGGTCTCCGGGAGGCCGTAGGGGCCGTCATCGGGCTCGGTGAGCGCGTGGACGAGCTCGTACAGGCCGCTGGCGAAGACGGCGGGGACGGCGAGGAGGAACGAGTACTCGGCGGCGGCGGCGCGCTTGTACCCGAGGAGGCGGCCGGCGGTGGTGGTGGCCCCCGAGCGCGAGACGCCCGGCACGAGGGCCAGTGCCTGCGCGATACCCATGGTCAGGCCGGACGGATAGGTGACGTCGTCGAACTCGCGCGTGCGCCGCGCGAAGTGGTCGGCGAGCCCCAGGATGATGCCGAACACGATCAGCACGATGGCGATGAGCCAGAGGTTGCGGTTGAACGTGCGGATGGTGTCCTGCAGCAGGAAGCCGGCGACGCCGATCGGGATCGTGCCGATGATGACGATCCACCCCATGCGGGCGTCAGGGTCGCTGTGCGGGACCTTGCCGGTGAGCGCCTGGAACCAGCGCGAGATGATCCGCGCGATCTTCTTGCGGAAGTACACCAGCACCGCGGCCTCGGTGCCGATCTGCGTGATCGCGGTGAACGTCGCCCCCGGATCGGTCGCGGACGGCAGCAGCTCGCCGAGGATGCGCAGGTGGGCGCTGGAGGAGATCGGCAGGAACTCGGTCAGGCCCTGGACGAGGCCGAGGATGATCGCTTCGATGAACGGCACGAGAGATGAGCCTAGGCGACGAGGCGGCGGGCGCTCATCCGCCTCTCGGATGATCCCGTCAGTACGTGCGGATCAGATCCGTCAGCACACGCACCCCGAAATCGAGCGCCTCGAGCGGCACGCGCTCGTCGACCCCGTGGAACATGCCCGTGAAGTCGAGGCCCGCGGGCAGCTTCAGCGGCGCGAAGCCGTAGCCGTCGATGCCGATCCCCGCGAGCGCCTTGTTGTCGGTGCCGGCGCCCAGCAGGTACGGCAGCACGGGCACTCCGGGGTCGTGGCGGCCGAGCGCGCCGACCATGGCGTCCACCAGGGCGCCCTCGAACGGGATCTCCAGCCCGATGTCGCGGTGGAACATCCGCACCTCGATGTCGCCGCCCACGATGCGCCGGACCTCGGCCAGCACGGCGTCCTCGGCCCCCGGCAGCACCCGGATGTCGACGGTCGCCTCGGCGGCGTCGGGGATGACGTTGTGCTTGTAGCCCGCCGTGAGACCCGTCGGGTTCGTGATGGTGCGGAACGTGGAGGCGACGAAGGCCGCGGCGGGCCCCGTGCAGGCGGCGAGGGCATCGGGCTCCGTCGCCGGATCCATCCCCGTGATCTCGGCGATGCCCGCCAGCAGGCGCTCGGTCGTCGCCGTCATCTCGACGGGCCAGGCGGTGGCTCCCAGCCGCGCCACCGCGGCGGCGAGCGTGGTCACCGCGTTGTCGGGGTGCACACGGCTGCCGTGACCGGCACGACCGCGGGCGACGAGCGTCACCCACATCAGGGCCTTCTCCCCCACCTGCAGCAGGTACGCGCTGCGGTCGCCGACGGGGATCGAGTACCCGCCGACCTCGCTGATCGCCTCGGTCGCGCCCGCGAACCACTCGGGCCGGTCGCGCACCACGAGCTGCGAGCCCTCGACGCCGCCGTTCTCCTCGTCGGCGAAGAACGCGAGGATGAGGTCGCGCTCGGGCTGCTCGCCCGCCCGCACTAGATCGCCCACCGCGCTGAGGATCATCGCGTCCATGTTCTTCATGTCCACGGCGCCGCGACCCCAGAGCATGCCGTCCTTGACCACGCCCGCGAAGGGATCGACCGACCAGTCGTCGGCCACGGCGGGCACCACGTCGAGGTGGCCGTGCAGCACCAGCGCGGGCTTGTCGCCGTCGCGGCCGGGCACGCGGGCCATCACATTCGTGCGGCGATCGATGGGCTCGTAGTACTGGGGTTCGAGGCCGAGGGCCTCGAGGCGCGCGCCCACGTACTCCGCCGCCTCGCGCTCGCCCTTCGAGCGCCCCGCGCCCCAGTTCGTCGTGTCGATCCGGATCAGATCGCGCGCGATCCGGGCGACTTCCGACAGCTGCTGCTCGGGTGCGGACATGGGATCCAACCTAGCCGGGAACGACGAAGGCCCCGGATCTCTCCGGGGCCTTCACATGTGCGCGAGGGGGGACTTGAACCCCCACGCCCTTTCGGGCACTAGCACCTCAAGCTAGCGCGTCTACCTATTCCGCCACCCGCGCAACTGGGTGACCGGACTCGCGTCCGGTGCTGTCGTCGCCTGCGCAACGAAGTAAAACATTACCATCGCGCGAACGGTGTGACGAATCGCGGCCGGATCCCGCGCGTGTCCGGCGCCTGCGTCACCCCAGGGTGACGCCGAAGGCGAGGCCGAGCACGTAGGTGACGGCCGCGGCCCCGTAGCCGATCGCCAGCTGACGCAGCGCCCGCTTGAGCGGCGGCGCCCCCGCGAGCAGGCCCACCGCGGCGCCGGTCGCCATCAGGGCGATGCCGACGAGCGCGAGGGCGAGCGCGATGGCCGCGAAGCCGGTGAGCCCCAGGATCCAGGGAAGCACGGGGATGATCGCGCCGCTGGCGAAGAAGAGGAAGCTCGATCCCGCCGCGCGCCAGGCGCCGCCGACGACCTCGTGGGTGTCGATGACACCGCTGCGCGCGACGATCCGACCCGCGTTCGCCTCGGCGATCGCGTGCTTCGCGCGCTCCTCGGCGACCTCCTCGGGCAGGCCGCGGGCCCGATAGACCAGGGCGAGCTCGTTCGAGTCGATGTCGAGGTCGGGCAGGCGCACCGCGCCCATCGACTGCGGCTCGGTGGCCTCGAGCAGCTCGCGCTGCGACCGCACCGAGACGAACTCGCCGGCTCCCATCGACAGCGCGCCGGCCAGCAAGCCGGCGATGCCGCTGAAGAGCACGACCTGCGGCGAGACGCCCGCCGCCCCGATGCCCAGGATCAGCGCGAGGTTCGAGACGAGGCCGTCGTTCGCGCCGAACACCGCGGCGCGGAAGGTTCCAGAGAGCCGGCGCCGGCCGCGTGCGGCGAGACCGCGCACGACCTCGTGATGCACCTTCTCGTCGGCGCGCATCGCCGGGGTCGCGAAGGCCTCGTTGTCGTACGGCGATCGCGACTCGGCGTTCTGGGCCAACGCCAGAACGAAGATCGTGCCGAATCGGCCGGCCATCCACACCAGCGCCCGCGTGCCGAGGCTCGCCTTCGGCAGGCGCGCGGGCTCGCCGCCCAGCAGCTCGAGCCAGTGCGCCTCGTGGCGCCCCTCGGCCACGGCCAGCTGCTCGAGGATGACCCGCTCCTCCCCCTGCTTCGTGGCGGCGAGGCGGCGATACACATCGCCCTCTGCCCGCTCGTCGGCGAGGTACTGCGCCCAGCGGCGACGGTCGGCGGAAGTGGCGGCGGGCGCGCTCAAGGGGCCTCCAGGGAGGGTGGATCGGGGATGCGTTTTCACGCTATCCAGCAGCGCGCGGATCCCTCGAACCGGGAGCGGGATTGGCAGTTTTTCGGGCCCCCGAAGCCACCGCCCGACGCAGGCCCCGCTCGCCCGCGCGCATCACGAGACCGTGCGCGAGGGCGAACACCGGGCGCAGGACCGGGCTCGCCACCCGCATCCACCGCTTCCGGACGGCCACGTCCCACACGAAGCGCATCGCCGTTCCGCCGCCCTCGGGCGTGATCTCGATGCCGCCCCCGCCGTCGAGGTCGCCGGCGCTGCGGGCGGCGATGAAACGTCGGGGCTCGACGTCGGTCAGGGTCAGCACGATCCGCAGGCGGTACCCGAAGGGCGCGCGGACGACGACACCGAGCGCGGCACCCCGCTCCAGCGGCGCGGGCCGCTCGACCCGGAAGGCGGGCCACCACCCGGCGGACTCCCCCGCCATCACCCGCTCGATCTCCGCCCACACGTGCTCGGGGCTCGCGTCGACGCGCCAGATCGTGCGGAACGAGTACACGGCTAGCTCCGCACGCGCTTTCGGAGGTTGTCGATCCGGGACTGCAACTGAGCCACCGTCGCCTTCGAGACCTCGGGGCCCCCGCAGCGGCGCCGCAGCTCGGCGTGGATGACGCCGTGCGGCTCTCCGGTCTGCCGGGCGTAGACGCCCACGAGGCTGTTGAGCAGCTGCCGCTGCTCGCGCAGGGTGCGGTGCAGGGGCGCGGGCATCGAGGGCTCCACCTCGCCCGAGGCCTCCTTCGCCTCGCGGGCCGTGCGGTGGCGCGACTGACGCGCCACCCGCTGCATCAGCAGCTCGTGCACGTGCTCGGGCTCGAGAAGACCGGGCAGCCCGATGAACTCGGCCTCCTCGTCGGTGCCGGGCACCGCCAGCTGACCGAACTCCTTGCCGTCGAAGACCACACGATCGAAGTGCGCCACGGACCCGAGGGCCTCGAAGGACCCCTCCTCCGTCAGCGCGTCGGAGGCCTTCTCCTCGCGCTCGGCCGCCTCGAGCAGGCTGTCGTCGAGGCCGTCCTCGTCCTTCTCGCCGCGGTCCAGGACGTGGTCGCGCTGGCGCTCCATCTCGCTCGCCAGCGTCATCAGCGTCGGGACGTGCGGCAGGAACACGCTCGCGGCCTCGCCGCGGCGGCGGGCGCGCACGAAGCGACCGATGGCCTGCGCGAAGAAGAGCGGGGTCGACGACGAGGTCGCGTACACACCCACCGCGAGGCGGGGCACGTCGACCCCCTCGGACACCATGCGCACCGCCACCATCCAGCGATCGGTGCTCTCGGAGAAGCGCTCGATGCGTCCGGAGGCCTCGCTGTCATCCGAGAGCACCACCGTGGCGCGCTGGCCCGTGATCGAGTGCAGCAGCTTCGCGTAGGCGCGCGCGGCCGTCTGATCCGTGGCGAGCACAAGACCCCCCGCATCGGGGACGTGCTGGCGGATCTCGGAGAGCCGGGCGTCGGCCGAGCGCAGCACCGCCGACATCCATTCGCCCGCGGGGTCGAGCGCCGTGCGCCAGGCCTGCGAGGTGACGTCCTTGAGGTTGTCCTGACCCAGGTGCGCCTCGAGCTCGTCGCCGGCGCGGGTGCGCCACTTCATGTGCCCCGAGTACACGTGGAACAGCACGGGCCGCACCACGCCGTCGGCCAGCGCGCGACCGTAGCCATAGGCGTAGTCGGTGATCGAGGTGCGCAGCCCCTGCGCGTCGGGCGCGTAGTCGACGAACGGGATGGGTGCGTCGTCGCTGCGGAAGGGCGTGCCCGAGAGCAGCAGGCGGCGCGTCGCGGGGCCGTAGGCGTCGCGCAGGGCATCGCCCCAGCTGAGCGCCTCGCCGCCGTGGTGGACCTCGTCGAGGATGACGAGCGTGCGACCGCCCTCGGTCAGCGCGCGGTGCACCGACGACTTCACGGCGACCTGCGCGTAGGTGACGACGACGCCGTGGTACTGCCGGGAGAACGACGTGTGGCTGTTGCGGAAGACCGGATCGAGCCGGATGTGCGCGCGGGCGGCCGCGTCGGCCCACTGCGTCTTCAGATGCTCGGTCGGGGCGACCACGATGACCCGGTCGATCTCGCGCGTGCGCAGCAGCTCGCCCGCGAGCGTGAGAGCGAAGGTGGTCTTGCCGGCGCCGGGGGTGGCCGCCACCAGGAAGTCGCGCTTGTCGGCCTCGAAGTACGCCTCGAGTGCCTCCTGCTGCCAGGCGCGGAGCTTTCCCGCGGTGCCCCACGGGGCTCTCTGCGGATAGGACGGTGACAGCATCCCTTCCAGGGTAATCGGCCCCGCCGACAATCCTCCGCGCGTAGTCTGCTGGACGCCCGTTCCCGTCCGTCCCGTTCCCGCATCCGGAGGATCCGATGTCCGACGACGCCGCCCGCGCCCCCTTCGTCGCCAACGCAGGCCCGCACCCGTGGCGCCGCTTCGTCGCGATCGGCGACTCGTTCACCGAGGGCATCGGAGACCCGGAGCCGGGATCCCCGGGCGGCCACCGCGGATGGGCCGACCGGGTCGCCGAGGTGCTGTCGCGGCAGGTCGACGACTTCGCGTACGCCAACCTCGCCGTGCGCGGGCGCCTGATCGCCCAGATCGTCGACGAGCAGGTGGCCCCCGCGGTCGCGCTCAAGCCCGACCTCGTCACCTTCTGCGCGGGCGGCAACGATGTCATCCGCCCGGGCGGCGACCCCGACGCCGTCGCCGTCCAGTTCGAGGAGGCCGTGGCACGCCTGAGCGCGGGCGGTGCCACCGTGGTGATCTTCACGGGCATCGACACGCACTTCACGCCGGTGTTCCGGCCGCTGCGGGGACGCATCGCGATCTACAACGAGAACCTCCGGGCCATCGCGGACGCCCACGACTGCATCGTGGCGGATCAGTGGGCGCTCAAGAGCGTGCAGGATCCGCGGTTCTTCGACGACGACCGCCTGCACATGAACCCGCTCGGCCACCACGAGGTCGCGCGCATGGTGCTGCGCGCCCTCAACGTGCCCAACGACCTGCAGCCGATGCAGCCGGACCCGCTCCCCGAGAGCACCTGGCGCGAAGCGCGGGCGAGCGACCTCGTGTGGGCGCGCACGCACTTCGTGCCGTGGGTGCTGCGGCGCCTGCGCCACCAGTCGTCGGGCGACAACGTCACGGCGAAGCGCCCCGACGCGATCCCGCTGAGCGACCTGCCGTTCGACATCTGAGCGGCAGGGCGTCAGCCCCGCTGGCCGCGGCTGACCGCCCAGAGCGCCACCGCGCTGGCGGAGGCCACGTTGAGTGAGTCGACGCCGCCGGCCATCGGGATCGTCACGACCGAGTCGGCCGCGGCGAGCGCGGTGCGCGAGAGGCCGTCGCCCTCCGCCCCCATCAGCAGCGCGACCCGCTCGGGTGGCGCGGCCGCGAAGTCGTCCAGCGAGACGGCGTCCTCCGACAGGGCGAGGGCCGCGATGTGGAAGCCCGCCGCGTGCAGCTGCTCGCGGGCGCCGTCCGCCCCCTCCCACTCGGGAAGCCGCGTCCACGGCACCTGGAACACCGTGCCCATGCTCACCCGCACGCTGCGCCGGTAGAGCGGATCGGCGCAGCGCGGTGTCACGAGCACCGCATCGGCGCCGAGACCCGCCGCGGCGCGGAAGGCGGCGCCCACGTTGGTGTGATCGACGATGTCCTCGAGGATCACCGCGAGTCGCGCCCCGGCTAGGACGTCCGCGACCGACGGCGTCTCGGGGCGGTGCATGGACGCCAGCACCCCGCGGTGGACGTCGTAGCCCGTGACGCCCTCGGCCACATCCGCGGGGACCACGTAGACGGGCACGTCCTCCCTGCCCTGCAGCACGGTCTCCAGATCGGGCAGCCAGCGCTCCTGGGTCATCACCGACCGAGGCCGGTGCCCCGCGGCGAGCGCGCGGCCCAGGACCTTGGCCGACTCGGCCATGTACAGCCCGCCTTCGGGCTCGAGCACACGCCGCAGCGCCACGTCGGTGAGGTCGCGGTAGTCGGCGAGGCGCTCGTCGGTGGCACTGTCGACACGGAGGATCTGCATTCCTCCATCGTCGCCGATCGGGTTGACCTCCCCGAAACATGGCGGATCTAGACTCGGGGACGTGCCCGTGTCCCATCTCGACGACCTGACGACCGCGGACGTCGGCCGCGCGATCGACCTGCTCGCCGGTCTGCGCGTCGCGGTGCTGACGGGCGCGGGTGTCTCCACGGACTCGGGCATCCCGGACTACCGCGGCAAGGGCGCCCCCAAGCGCTCTCCCATGACCGCTCAGACCTTCCTCTCCGACGAGGCCGCGCGTCGCCGGTACTGGGTCGGCTCCCACCTCGGGTGGCGTGCATTCACCTCGGCCGCTCCCAACGCCGGTCATCAGGCGCTCGCCTCGCTCGAGCGCGACGGCATCGCCACCGGGGTCATCACCCAGAACGTCGACGGTCTGCACCTGCGTGCCGGCAGCCATCGCGTGGTCGAGCTGCACGGCACCATGCGCCGCGTGTTCTGCACGCATTGCGGCCAGGTGTTCGACCGCCGCGACATCGCCGAGAGGCTCGAGCGCGACAACCCTTGGATCGCCGTGCCCGACAGCGTCGAGCTGGGCCCCGACGGCGATGTGCTTCCCACCTCGGCCGAGCGCTTCGTCATCCCCGACTGCAGCGTGTGCGGCGGGATGCTCAAGCCCGACGTGGTCTTCTTCGGCGAGTTCATCCCCGCCGAGAAGTTCCGTGAGGCCGAGCAGCTGGTGCATCAGAGCCAGGCGCTGCTGATCGCCGGATCGTCGCTGGTCGTGAACTCCGGGATCCGCCTGGTCGAGCGCGCACGCCGCCGCAAGATGCCCGTGGTGATCGTCAATCGCGGCGAGACGCGCGCCGACGGTCGTGTGGCGCTGAAGATCGACGCGGGTGCCACCGAGGTGCTCGGCGAGCTCGCCCGCGCCCTGCCCAGCCTCCGCTGATCCGGGGCCGATACCCTGGCCGTGTGACTCTTCTCGCCCTCGTGCGCCACGGACAGACCGACTGGAACGCCGAGCGGCGCATCCAGGGACGGACCGACATCCCCCTCAACGACACCGGCCGCGCGCAGGCGCTGGTCGCCGCCGAGACCCTGCGCGACGGCGGCTGGAGCCGCATCGTCGCGAGCAGCCTCGGCCGGGCCCGCGAGACCGCGGAGATCATCGCGGCCGAGCTGGCGCTGGATGCCCCCGCCATCTTCCCGGGGCTGATGGAGCGCGACTACGGCATCGGCGAGGGCACCCTCGTGCCCGACTTCCACGCCCGATACGGCCAGGGCGCCGTCCCCGGCGGGGAGACGACCGAGGAACTCGCGACACGGGTGTTCGCGGCGCTGCGCGAGGTCGCCGCCGATGCGCGCGACCAGCCGACCATCGTCGTCGCCCACGGCGGAGTGATCCGCGCCCTCCTGGGCATCGCGACCGATGGCGAGCTGCCCCGGCCGGGCGAGCGGATCGAGAACGCCTCGGTCACGGTCTTCCGGCTGTCCGACGACGCGCTCGCGCTGGAGTCGGCCGCCCTGACCACCGACCCCCAGTAGCCTCGGGCCATGCGACTGCGCCGATCGTCGCCGGATCGCCCCGGCTGGACGAGACGCCGCGCCGGGCGCGGGTTCGTCTACCTCGACGAGCACGGCGCGCGTCTTCCCCCGGAGGACGCTGACCGGATCCGGTCGCTGGCGATCCCGCCCGCCTGGCGCGACGTGTGGGTCTGCCCGTATCCGAACGGTCACCTGCAGGCGGTCGGCACGGACGCGGCCGGTCGCCGTCAGTACCTCTACCACCCGGAGTGGCGCACCCGCCGCGACGCCGCCAAGTTCGACCGTGTGCTCGAGTTCGGCCAGGCGCTCGGTCGCGCACGGCCCCGCGTCCTCGATGACCTGGCCCGCGACGGCATGCCGCGCGAGCGCGCCTGCGCCCTCGCCGTCCGCCTGCTCGATCTCGGCTGCTTCCGCATCGGCAACGACGTCTACGCCGACACGCACGGCAGCTTCGGCCTCACGACCCTGCGGCGCGACCACCTCACGCGCACGGGCGACACCTTCGTGTTCGCCTTCACGGGCAAGTCGGGCGTCGAGCACCGCATCGAGATCGAGGATCCGACCTCCGCCCGCGCCATCGAGACCCTGCGGCGGCGGCGCGACGAGGCCCAGGGGCTGCTGGCGTACCGCGATCCCGACTGGCGCACCGTGACGCCCACGATCGTCAACCAGTACGTGCGCGAGATCACGGGGATGGACGCCACCGCGAAGGACTTCCGCACCTGGCACGCCACCGTGCTGGCCGCCGCCGAGATCGCGGTCGGCGCGGACGAGCTCGTGCGCTCCGGGCGCGACGGCGTCACCCGTCGCCGACGGGTGGTGAGCGACGCCATGCGCACCGTGGCCGCCTTCCTCGGCAACACCCCGACGCTCGCCCGCGCCTCGTACGTGGACCCGCGCGTCATCTCGGCCTACGACGAGGGGCGCACCATCGGCCGGGCCGTCCGGCGCTCGTGGGATACGCCAGAGGATCGTCAGCTCGGCCTCGAGCGCGCGACCGTCAACCTGATCCGCCTCGTCGACGCGTCGTGAGCGCATCCGGGACTCCCGGCGCCATTTCGGGCCAGCCCGCGCAATCGATCCGATAACGACTGAGCAGGATGCCCAAACCGGTGCCATCGGTCCTGCTAATGTCTCGCACTATGGCTTCCCTGGATCACGTCGACCTCGAGCTGCTGTCCGCGCTCAGCGAGGACCCGCGCGCGACGGTTGTCGCGCTCGCCGAGCGTCTGCGTCTCTCGCGAAACACCGTCCAGGCGCGAATGGCCCGCCTGGACAAGGCGGGCGTGTTCCGCTCGTTCGAGCGATCCATCGCGCCGGCCGCGCTCGGCTTCCCGCTCGAGGCGTTCCTCGCGATCGGCGTGCGCCAGGTCGAGCTGCCCCGGATCACCACCGAGCTCGCCGGCGTCCCGGAGGTCGTTCAGGTGCACGGCCTGTCCGGTCAAACCGACCTGCTCGCGCTCGTCGCGTGCCGCGACGCGCGCCATCTCTTCGACGTCGACGCGCGGATCCTCAGCATCGAGGGCGTCGAGCGCACCGAGACCTCGCTCGTGATGAGCGAGGCGGTGCCGTACCGCGTGAACGGCCTGATGCAGCTCGCCCGGCGGGAGCCGTGACACTCAGGCGATGAACGACCGGATCGCCGCGGCCGCCTCGGCGGGCTTCTCGTAGTGGATGAGGTGCCCGACACCCTCGATCTCGACGAGACGGGCATCCGGAATGCGCGTGGCCAGCACGCGCTCGGCGTCGATGGGCGTGATGTCGTCCCGGTCCGCAGCGATGAGCAGCGTCGGCACCGTGATGCGGCCGGCGTACTGGCTGACGTCGTGCGAGACGCTCGTGACGAACGCGTCATGCAGCACGTCGCGGTCGGCGAAGCTCGAGAAGTAGGTGTCGTGCTGGTCGTGGATGAAGGCACGCAGCGCGCGGTCGCGCGTCTTGGCCATGGCGATGGAGGTGACCCGCACGATCAGGCGGTTGCGCAGCAGCCACGTGCCGATCGCGCGCGGCAGGCGGGCGCCTGCCCAGTAGTAGAAGATCGCGAGACGCGTCAGGATCCCGCGCGGGCCCTCGAGCGCGGGCGCGCCGATCGGGTTCACCAGGATCAGCTTCGGCGGCGTCAGCCCGCGGGCGACGGCGGCCGACGCGACGATCGACCCGAATGAGTGGCCGAGCACGATCGCACCCGGTGCCACCGCGTCCGCGAATGCGTCGAGCCAGACGGCGAACGCCTCGATGTCGTGACGGCGGCCCGGCAGCGGCGCCGTCTCGCCGAACCCCGGCAGATCGGGCATGATCACCCGCACGCCCGACAGGAACGCCACCACCGGCTCCAGGCCGTGGTGCTCGCCGCGGAACCCGTGCACCGCCAGAATGGTCGTGGCAGCGTCCTCCGGGCCGTACGTCCAGTAGGCGGTCGTGCCGCCGAGGATCTCCACCTCGCGGCGGGTCACCGGGATGTCGGCGAGGCGAGCGGCATACGGCGAGGCGACGGGCATCGCTCGAGTCTACGGAGTGGCTCCCGGGGAATGTCCGCGCCGCCCCCTACCGTGTGGGCTATGACGAGGTCGTGGCCGAAGCCTCCGCCCCTGTTCGAGCTGGACGAGCTCGAGAGCCCGGGCGAGACGGTCACGTGGGTGCCCCGCTCGCAGGCCACCGAGCCCGACGCGCTCTTCTCACTGGACGAGCCGGTCGTCGACGCCACCGCGGAGACCACGATCGCTGTCGGCGTCGCGATCGATGTCGACATCGAGATCGACGCGGTCGCCGTCACGGACGGCGGGGAGACGGCGGTCGAGGTCGACGTCCAGATCGACCTCGAGGTCGCGGCGACCGTGGAGGTCGTCCGCGATCGCTGGACGAGCCGCGTCGGGGTGTTCGACCTGGAGACCACCGGGATCGACGTCGCCGAGGATCGGATCGTCACGGCCTACGTCGGCCTGCTCGATGCGTCGGGGAACGTGATCCACGAGGAGCACTGGCTCGCCGATCCCGGCATGGAGATCCCCGCCGGCGCGACCGAGGTGCACGGCATCACGACCGCGCACGCCCGCGCGAACGGGCGCCCGGCCCGCGAGGTGGTGGCCGAGGTCACCGCCGCGCTGCGCACGCTGCTGTCGGCGGGCATCCCCGTGGTGGCGTACAACGCCGCCTACGACTTCTCGCTGCTGAAGTACGAGGGTGAGCGCCACGGCCTGGCACCGCTCGACTCACCCGCTCCCGTCATCGATCCGCTGGTCATCGACAAGACCCTCGACAAGTACCGCACGGGCAAGCGGACGCTCGACGTGGTGGCCGCTCACTACGCCGTCCCCCTCGAATCGGCGCACGAGGCTTCGGCCGACGCGATCGCCGCGGGACGCGTCGCCCTGGCACTGGCCGAGCGCTACGCCGATCGCCTGCCCGAGGACGTCCTCGAGCTGCACACCCGGCAGATCGGCTGGGCGCGTGAGCAGGCGGCGAGCCTGACCGAGTACTTCATCCGGATCGGGCGGATCGAGGCCTCCGAGGTCCTCGACGGGGCCTGGCCCGTCCGCTGAGGGCTACCCTCGTCGCATGAGCGACGGCAGCGATCGGCTGCGGCGCCGGTATCCCCTCCAGGGTGCGGGCGGCGCCTTCGACGCCGTCTGGCGCCCGTCCGCGCACGATGCGGATCAGGAGGCCCAGTCGCTGAAGATCATCCCCGTCCCCGCGCCCACGCCGGATCAGGGGCCCGGCGTCATCGACTTCGACAATCGGACCATCGAGATCCAGCTCGAGGAGTGACGCGGTCCGGAAACGAGAGAAGCCCCGCCTTTCGGCGGGGCTTCTCTCGTGCGGCAGGGCTTACTTGGAGCCGAAGTTCTTGAAGCGCGCGTTGAACTTCTCGATGCGGCCGGCCGAGTCCATGATGCGCTGCTTGCCCGTGTAGAAGGGGTGCGAAGCGGACGAGATCTCGACGTCGATGACGGGGTACTCGACGCCGTCGAGCTCGATGGTCTTGTCGCTGGAGACGGTCGAGCGCGTCAGGAACGTCTCGCCGGAGCCGAGGTCGCGGAACACGACCGCGTTGTACACGGGGTGGATGTCAGTCTTCATGGGGTCCTTGCCAAGTGAGTTTGAAAAGCTTCCGGTGCTTGGGCACCAGCGAACGAGTCTACCAGACGCCGCCTCAGGCGGCGGCGCGGGCGGCGTAGCGGCCGCCGGCCTCGCTGAGGGTGATCGGCACCCCGAAGGTCTCGGTCAGGTTCGCGTCCGTCAGCGTCTCGGCGAGGGGCCCCGCCGCGACGATCTTGCCGTCGCGCAGCAGCAGCGCGTGGGTGAAGCCGACGGGGATCTCCTCGACGTGGTGCGTCACCATCACCAGCGCCGGGGTCACGGGCGACTGCGCGTACGCGCCCAGCAGGCCGACGAGCACCTCGCGCGAGCCGAGGTCGAGGCTGGCGGTGGGCTCGTCGAGCAGCAGCAGCTCGGGGTCGGTCATGATCGCGCGGGCCACCTGCACCCGCTTCTGCTCGCCCTCGCTGAGCGTGCCGAAGGTGCGGTCGGCGAGGTGGTCGAGGCGCCACTCCTCGAGCACACGCAGGGCGCGGCGCTCGTCGATGTTCTCGTACTGCTCGTTCCAGCGGCCGAGCACCGAGTAGGCGGCGGTGAGCACTGCGTTCAGCACCGTCTCGTCGGCGGGGATCCGACGGGCCAGCGCCGAGGAGGCGAAGCCGATGCGGGGGCGCAGCTCGAAGACGTCCGTGCGGCCCAGCTGCTCATCGAGGATCTCGACGGTGCCGGACGTCGGGTGCAGCAGCGTGTCCGCGAGCTGCAGGATCGTCGTCTTGCCGGCGCCGTTGGGGCCGAGCACGACCCAGCGCTCGTCGTCGTTCACCGCCCAGGTGAGTCCATCCACGATGTTCCGGCCTTCACGGCGGACCACGACGTCATCAAAGGAGAGCACGGTGGGCATGGGCTCCAGCCTAGCCGCGGGCCCCCGAGGCTCAGGCGGGACGCGCGGGCCGGTAATCTCGTTGCTCGTGACTGATGCGCGCTTCCTCGTGGTGTTCGATGCCGATTCGACCCTCATCCGCAACGAGGTCATCGAGCTGATCGCCGACGAAGCGGGACGCGGCGCCGAGGTGGCCGCGGCGACCGAGGCCGCGATGCGCGGCGAGGTCGATTTCGCGACGAGCCTGCGCTCGCGCGTCACCGAGCTGGCGGGCGTCCCGGTCAGCGCCTTCTCCCGCGTGAAGGCGCGCATCGAGCCCACCCCCGGCGTGACCGAGCTCATCGACGCCGTCCACGCCAAGGGCGGCGTCGTCGGCGTCGTCTCCGGGGGCTTCCACGAGATCCTCGACGAGGTCGCGCCGGCACTGGGGGTCGACCTGTGGCGCGCGAACCGCCTCGTCGCGGTCGACGGCGTCCTGACCGGCGAGGTCGACGGGCCGATCGTCGACGCCGCCGCGAAGCGCGAGTGGCTGACCCGCTGGGCCGACGAGCACGGTGTGCCGCTCTCGCGCACGATCGCCGTCGGCGATGGCGCGAACGACCTCCTCATGCTGGAGGCGGCGGGCCTCGGCCTCGCCTTCAACGCCAAGCCCGCGGTGCGCGCCGCCGCCCCGCTCGTGATCGGCCCCGTCGACCTGTCGCAGGTCATCCCACTGCTTCCCTGACCCGCGGATCGGGATCACCAGGGCAGCGGGCGATCCTCGCCTCGACGGCTGTCGTCGGGGAATCGCGGAAGGCGCTCGCCTCCGGCGCGGATGCACAGCCATCGCAGCTCCCCCGGGCTGTCCGGCAGCGCACGCCAGGTGCGCCACACGTCCTGCCCGACGCGCACGACGGTGCCCGGCCCGACCTCGACGACCTCGTCGTCGAGCCCCATCTGCCCGCGCCCGCTGAGGAAGACGTACAGCTCCTCGATGCGCGCGTGCGTGTGCCAGTAACCCGCCTCCTCACCGGGCTCGAGCGCGTTCGCCGAGAGGCCGATGTACTGCGCGGCCAGCTCGTGATCCACGATGCGCCGTCCGTCGCGCGAGCGCGCCTCGTCGAAACCGCCGTGGTGGCCGCGCCACGTGTCGAGCGCCCCGATCTCCTTCAGCTCCCAGCCCGCCGATGCGGGGTCGCTCATCCCTGATCCTCCCGTCGCCAGGCCCCGTCGGCCCGGGTGCAGACGATGCGGGAGTGCCGCCGGTCCGGCGCCCCCTGCCAGAACTCGATGCGGGTCGGCTCGATCCACCAGCGCACCCAGTCGCCCGGCGCCACGCCGGCCCTGGCCGCAGCCGAGCGGGCGGCGAGGTCGGCGGCCGACTCCTCGGGCGAGGCCTCGACGACGGAGCCGCGGATCCGGATCGCGCGCACCAGCGGCTGCCACCAGAAGCTGAGGGCGGCGGCGGGGTGCACGGCGAGCTGCGCGGCCTTGCGCGACCGCCGCGGGCCTGCGACGGCGAAGCCCCGTTCGCCGATGTCCTTCAGCAGCAGCGTGCGGGCGTCCGGAACGCCCTCGTCGTCGACCGTCGCGAGCGTCACCGCGTGCGGCTCGGGCACACCGGCGTCGACGGCATGCCGAAGCCACCCCTCGACGAGCCGGATCGGATCGGCGGGCTCCGCGGAGTCGAGGTATGCCCCGTCGAGGTCCGCCCCGTCGAGGTCCGGGGCGACGCCCGTCAGCGCCGGCAGCGACCGCAGCCAGGGGGCGTTCGTCATCGCTCCCCCAGCAGACCGAGGAAGCCGCGGACGGCCGATCGCATCATCTCGGGGTCCTGCGTCGCCCGCGACAGGACGTAGCCGCCCTGGATGATCGCGACGGCGGCGACCCCCCTGTCGCGCGCCTCGCCCGGCGGCAGGCCGTCCTCCGCGAACACGGCGGCGACCTCCTCGATGAGATCGCCGAAGTAGTCGGCGACCGCCTTCGCCAGATCCTCGTCCGCCATCACCATCGGATCCGACGTGAGGCGGCCGACGCGACAGCCGCGCACGGCGTCGCGCGGGCGCTCGAGGTACGACACGATCCGCCGCCGCGGGGCGGCGGGACCCCGGAGGTCCTCGATGCCCGCCGCCAGCGCCCGGTCGACGGTGCGCGTGACCGCGGCGACCGCGAGATCCCGCTTCGAGGGGAAGTGGTGGTAGAGGCTCCCCTGCCCCACCCCGCTGCGCGCGAGCACCTGCCGCGGGGTGGTGGCGGCCACGCCGTTGTCGGCGTAGAGCTCTCGCGCCGCCTCGACGAGGCTCTCGCGTGCATCGGCTGTCATGGACGTCAGTGTGACATACCTAGAGGTAGGTACGGAAGGGTCGGTAGCCGGCGCGATGAAGGCCGCGCTGATCTGCCCCGTCCCCGACGCCGTCGCCGCGGTGGAGAGCCATCGCGAGCGGCTGGACCCGTCCCGCGTGCTGGGCGTGCCTCCTCACGTCACGGTGCTCGTTCTGTTCGCCCCGCCCCTCGAGCTCGGTGACGGCGAGCTCGCGGCGCTGGCGCGCGACGAGGGCCCCCGGCTCGTGGCAGAAGCCGTCATGGCCTCCGCTGGGGCCCGCGCCATCCCCCGCGTGACGAGGCGCCCGACGGTGGCGGATGTCGGCGGCCAGCCGTAGCCTGCGGGCATGGTCGACGTGATTCTCATCCCCGGACTGTGGCTCGATGCGGCGTCATGGGCGCCCGTGACCGCGGCGATCGATGCCGCGGGGCATCGTGCGCACCCGCTGACGATGCCGGGCGTGGGCGAGCCCGCGAGCGACATCGGCATCGACGACTGGGTCGCGGCGGTGGTCGAGCACATCGACCTCGTCGAGGGCCCCATCGTGCTCGTGGGCCACTCGGGCGGTGGCAACGTGGCGTACGGGGCCGCCGACCGGCGACCGGACCGCATCGCGCACCTCGTGCTCGTCGACACGGCGCCCCCGCCCGACGGCGCCGACATCTCCGAATTCCCCGTGGTCGACGGCGTGGTGCCGTTCCCCGGCTGGGACTTCTTCGGCGACGACGCGGCCGATCTCGACGAGACCACTCGCGCGCGCACCGTTGCGACCACGCGGACCATCCCCGCACGGGTGCCGACCGACGCCCTGCGCCTGAGTGATGACCGGCGCTTCGACATCCCCGTCACGATGCTCTCGGGTGCTGCCGACGAGACCGAGGTGCGCGCGATGCTCGATCAGTGGCCGTCGTGGCGCGACACCGTCGAGCGCATCCGGTTCTTCGAGGTCGTGAAGCTCGGCACGGCGCACTGGCCGCAGTTCAGCCAGCCGGCGCGGCTCGCCGGCGAGATCCTGAAGGTCGTCGACCGGGTTCAGTGACCCATGCCGAGGCCGCCGTCCACCGGGATCACGGCGCCCGAGATGTAGGCCGAGTCGTCCGATGCGAGCCAGGTGACCGCGGCCGCGACCTCAGCGGCCGATCCGTATCGACCGGCGGGGATGGCCTTGCGGTACTCGGCCTGAGTCGACTCGTCGAGCTCGGCGGTCATATCGGTCTCGATGAACCCGGGGGCGACGACGTTCGCGGTGATGTTGCGGGCGCCGAGCTCGCGCGTGATCGAGCGGGCGAAGCCGACGAGCGCGCTCTTGGACGAGGCGTAGTTGACCTGACCGGCCGAGCCGTACAGGCCCACCACGCTGGAGATCAGGATGACGCGGCCGAACCGGCCCTTCAGCATGCCCTTCGACGCGCGCTTGACCACGCGGAAGGCGCCGCCGAGGTTCGTCGCGACGACGCTGTCGAAGTCGTCCTCGCTCATCCGCATCAGCAGCGTGTCCTTCGTGATGCCGGCGTTCGCGACCACGATCTCGACCGGGCCGAGCTGCTGCTCGACCTCCGTGTACGCGGCGTCCACCGCGGCCGAGTCGGTCACGTCGGCGCGCACGGTCAGGGTGCCCTCGGGCCCCTCGCCGCTGCGGGCGGTCACCGCGACGCGGTAGCCCTCCTGCACGAACCGCTCCGCGATCGCGCGGCCGATGCCGCGATTGCCGCCGGTGACGAGGACCACACGCCCGGTGCTGTCGATGCTCACGATTCTTCGCTCCTGTTCCGTCCGATCCGCCGGATCGCCGATCCTGGCAAGCCTACTGATCCGGCGTGCGGGCACCGGGGTGCGGGCGCGCACAAGGCTCGCCCCGCAGGCCTGTGCTCCCAGGCCAATACGGGCGCCGCGGCGTAGGCTGGAGGGATCGTGCGATCCCCCCGTAAAGAGTCCTCCGCCGCGCAGTCGGCGACGTCGTTGCCGGCCTCTCCGGCCGACGACGCGAGCGACCGCGTCCGCAACTACCTGCTGACGATGGGGATCCGGATCGCGTGCGTGATCCTCACCGCGACGGTCACCCCCTACGGGTGGTGGACGTTCGCATTCGCGGCCGGGGCGATCTTCCTGCCCTACATCGCGGTCGTCGGTGCGAACGCCGCCAGCGGCCGCACGGTCACCACCGCGCAGCGACCCGAGGTCGCCATCGAGACCACCGCCGAGAAGCCGGCCGAGCGCGAGGCGCCGCCCTCGGTGATCCGGATCACCGAGAGCCGGCCCGCCGAGACCAGGAAGACCGAGAACCCCGTGAAGAAGGACGACGCGTGATCGGCGACCTCTTCGGAGGCGGCCCCGCCGCCCCGACCTGCTCGCGCGCGGGCTGCGGCGAAGCCGCGACGTGGACGATCGCCTGGCGCAACCCGAAGATCCACACCGCCGATCGCCGCAAGCTGTGGCTCGCGTGCGACGAGCACGTCGGCTACCTGCGCGAGTTCCTCGCCGCCCGCGACTTCCCGCTCGAGGTCACCGCCGGAATCGACAGCGCCGCATGAGCCTGATGAAGCAGCGCGCCGCGCGCTGGAGCGTCTACGTGGTCATCGCCATCGCCTTCGCGATCGCCTGCGCGTACCTGTCGAACTGGCAGTTCGCGCGCAACGAGCAGCGCGCCACTATGCTCGCCCTCGTCGCCGCCAACTACGACGCCGCCCCGCTGCCGGTCGAGGACATGCTGGGCGGCGGATTCACGGCGGCCAATGACGAGTGGCACCCCGTGACAATGACCGGCCGCTACCTCACCGACGAGCAGCTTCTGGTGCGCAACCGCGCCCAGGGCGGGACGAGCGCCTTCGAGGTGCTGGTGCCGTTCGAGCTGGCCGACGGCCGGATCGTGGTGGTCGACCGCGGCTGGGTCGCCCCGGGTGAGGACGCCGTGCCCGCCGACGTGCCCGCGGCGCCCGACGGCGAGGTCACCGTGACCGGGCGCATGCGCCCGGGTGAGGCGCTGCCGAGGTCCGGACGCTCCGCGCCCGACGGCCAGGTGCCGACGATCCATCTCCCGGCGGTCGCCGAACTCACCGGCGACACCACCGAGACCGGGTTCTACCTCCTGATGGTCGACGAGGATCCGGCACCCGCGACGCGGCCGTCCGAGCTCGCCTCCCCCACCGACGACCCCGGTCCGCACCTCTCGTACGCGATCCAGTGGATCCTGTTCGCCGTGATGGGCTTCGTGTTCATCGCGTACATGATCCGCACCGAGATCAAGGCGCGCCGCGAGGACGCCGAGGAGACGGACGACGAGGACGACGACGAGCTCCCGACGCCGGCGAGGCGCCCCCGCGCGCGGCGCAAGGATCGCGACGCCGACGAAGAGGACGCCCTGCTCGACGCCTGATCGGCGCGGCGGCCTCAGGCCAGCGTGATGAGGTCGAGGTAGGAGCGGTTCCAGATGTCCTCGACGCCGTCCGGCAGCAGCAGGACGCGCTCGGGGTTCAGCGCCTCGACGGCGCCCTCGTCGTGCGAGACCAGCACAACCGCGCCCTCGTAGTGCGACAGCGCACCGAGGATCTCCTCGCGCGAGGCGGGGTCGAGGTTGTTGGTGGGCTCGTCGAGCAGCAGCACGTTCGCGCTCGAGACGACGAGCGTCGCGAGCGAGAGCCGGGTCTTCTCGCCGCCGGAGAGCACGCCGGCGGGCTTGTGCACGTCGTCGCCGGTGAACAGGAACGATCCGAGCACCTTGCGGGCCTCGGTCTCGTTCAGGTTCGGGGCGGCCGAGACCATGTTCTCGAGCACCGAGCGCTTGACGTCGAGGTTCTCGTGCTCCTGGGCGTAGTAGCCGATCTTCAGGCCGTGCCCGGGCTCGATCTGACCGGTGTCGCTCTTGTCGGCCCCGGCGAGGATGCGCAGCAGGGTCGTCTTTCCGGCGCCGTTGAGGCCGAGGACAACGACCTTCGAGCCGCGGTCGATCGCGAGATCGACGCCGGCGAAGATCTCGAGCGCGCCGTACGACTTCGACAGCGACTTGGCCATCAGCGGCGTCTTGCCGCAGGCGGCGGGCTTCGGGAAGCGCAGCGCGGCGACGCGCTCGACCTGGCGGACCTCCTCGAGACCCTCGAGGAGCTTCTCGGCGCGGGCGACCATCTGGTGGGCGGCGGCGGCCTTGGATGCCTTGGCACCGAAGCGGGCGGCGCGATCCTGCAGCGCGGAGGCCTTCTTCTCGGCGTTGGCGCGCTCCTTCTTGCGGCGCTCCTCGTCGGCCACGCGCTGGCGCAGGTAGTGCTTCCAGCCCATGTTGTAGATGTCGATGACCTGGCGGTTGCCGTCGAGGTAGAACACCCGGTTGACGGTCTCCTCGACGAGATCGACGTCGTGGCTGATCACGATCAGCCCGCCCTTGTACGACTTCAGGAACTCGCGGAGCCAGACGACGGAGTCGGCGTCGAGGTGGTTGGTCGGCTCGTCGAGGATCATCGACTCGGCATCCGAGAACAGGATGCGGGCGAGCTCGATGCGTCGGCGCTGACCACCCGAGAGCGTCTTGAGCGGCTGGTCGAGGATCCGGTCGGGCAGCGACAGGTTGTTGGCGATGGTGGCGGCCTCGGCCTCGGCCGCGTAGCCGCCGAGCGACTCGAAGCGCTCCATGTGGTGCGCGTAGCGCTTCATCGCCTTGGCGGCGACCTGCGGGTCGTCGGAGCCCATCGCGACGGAGGCCTCCTGCATGCCGAGCTGCAGCGAGCCGAGCCCGCGGGCGTCGAGGATGCGCGTGCGCGCCAGCATCTCGGGGTCGCCGGAGCGCGGGTCCTGCGGCAGGTAGCCGAGCTCTCCGGTGCGGGTGACCCCGCCGTTGGCGGGGATCAGGTCGCCCGCGAGCACCTTGGTCAGGGTGGTCTTGCCGGCGCCGTTGCGGCCGACGAGGCCGACCTTGTCGCCGGGTCCGACGCGGAACGAGACATCGGACATGAGCATGCGCGCGCCGACGCGGATCTCGAGGTCGTGCACGGCAAGCACAGCGGACGTCCGTTCTTCAGGAGGCGGGAAAGCGGCCGACAGGCCAACGTCCAAGTATAGGTTCCCCCCGATGCGGGGATCCTGTGCGGCGGAACCGGCGCGCCGCGGCGTCAGTCGAAGTAGAGGTGGTGGTGCCGGGCGCAGCTCGGGTTGAAGGCGCGCCCGCACCCACCGCACCGCGACGTGGCGCGGTACGCGTCGATGGTCGAGGTGCTGCCGCACACGCCGCACAGCAGCGCCTCTCGCGCGCCGTCCGAGGCGGGCCAGGTCGCGGCCTCGTGATCGGCGTCCGCCGCGTGGCAGTCGTGGCACGGGTACCAGCGATCGCAGCATGGGAACAGGATCGCGAGCACGTCGAGCTCGGTGGCCCAGTGCACGCAACGGGTCTGGGCGTCGACAGGCAGCCCGTGGACGAGGTGCTCCCCCACGCGGATCGGCGCGGGGATGGCGCGGCGCCCGGTCATGCGATGCCCCGGGCGGTCAGGGCGTCGGCCACGTCGTCGGCGTGGCGCAGCGACATCACCAGCAGCGTCACGACCGCGCGCGGCCCCAGGCGCACACCGCGGGCCCGCTGGGCGTCGCGGATGCGCGCGGCGAACCCCGAGACCACGGGAACCAGGGCGATGGTGAGCATCAGCGTGAAGGCGACCCGCCACGGATCGATGCCCACGCGGGCCAGCGGCGACAGCGCGACCTGCAGGGCCTCGAGGAGGTCGGCGGTGCGGGTGGTCAGCGTCAGGAGCGCGGCGAGCAGCACCACCGACACCACGCGGGTCGTGTTGACGAGCGCGTCGGCGGGCGTCAGGAAGATCAGCTGCGTCGCCGCCACGAACACCACGATCCAGCGCGTCGCCCACAGCTGTCTCGCCCAGGTGATCGGGCCATGGCCGCCGAGGGCGAAGAGGGCGAAGACCAGACCGAGCGACGCCAGCGCGAGCAGCGGTGTGCGCGCGCCCAGCGAGATCAGCAGCGCGAGCACGGCGAGCCCAACGAGCTTGACGCCCGCCGGGGCGCGATGGAGCGGACTGCTCCCCGGCCGGTAGAGCGAGATCACGGCCGCGCGCTCTCGTGCTCGCGTCGGTATCGCGCGATGAGCTCGGCGGGATCGCCGGTCTCGATTAGGCGGCCGTCGGTGAACCGCAGCGCGATGTCGCACCGGGCGGCGAGCTCGAGATCGTGCGTGACGATCACCGTCTGCGCGTCGACGTCCTCGGTGAGCATCCGTCCGATCCGGCGCGCATTGCCGAGATCGAGCAGGGTCGTCGGCTCGTCGGCGACGACGACCGCCGGCTCGCGGATCAGCACGGAGACCAGGGCGAGAAGCTGCTTCTGGCCACCCGACAGGCTGTAGGCGGGCTGGTCGGCGCGGTCGGCGAGGCCGTGGCGCGCGAGCGCGGCGGTCATGCGCGCCGCCACCATGTCGCGGCCCAGGCCGGAGCCGCGCAGCGAGAGGGCGACGTCCTCGGCGACCGTGGGCATCAGGATCTGCGCGTCGGGGTTCGTGAACACGAACCCCACTCGCTCGCGGATGCGCTTCGCATCGCGCTGCGGGTCGAGCCCGTGGACCGTCACCCGACCCGCCGCCGGCGCGACGAGGCCGTTCAGCAGGCGCGCGAACGTCGACTTCCCCGATCCGTTGGCCCCGATCACCGCGATGCGGCGCTGGTCCAGCCGCACCGAGACGTCACGCAGGATCTCCTGCCCGCCGAGCTCGACGGCGACGCCGTCGAGCTCGATCACGCCGGACGGCGCCGGGGGTCCGGACGGGAGGCTCATCGGGCGGCGTCCACCGTCTCACGCGGGGCGGCGGGGCGCGGGGCCGCCGCGAAGGCGAAGGCGGGCGGGTAGGCCCGCCACAGGGCGACCGCGAGCAGCATCGCGACGACGGCCTTGGCCAGATCGCCCGGCAGGAACACCACGTTCGACAGAGCCGCGTCGGCCGGTGACAGGCCGAGCACCAGCGAGAGCCCGACGGTGCCCACCGTGTAGACGACGAGGATGCCGCCGACGACGGCGCCCAGCAGGGCGCGCCACCAGCTGATGCCGCGGGCGCCGGCCCGGGCGATGAGGCCCGTGACGATCACACCCGGGATCCACCCGAACAGGTAGCCGGCGGACGGGCCGACGAAGACCCCGAGCCCGCCGCGCCCACCCGACAGGACGGGAAGCCCCACGGCCGCGAGCACCACCACTACGAGCACCGCGAGCGCGCCGCGCTTCGGACCCAGCACGATGCCGGCGAGCATCACGGCGAGCGTCTGCAGGGTCACCGGGACGCCGGTGGGAAGCGGGATCTGCCCGGCGACGCCGAGCACAACGATCAGCGCCGCGAAGATCGCGATGCGGGCGAGGTCACGTGCCTCGAGACGGGCGGATGCGGCCATGTCGGTCCTCCTGAACGGTGTTCACCTGAACACCGTTCACTATACTGACGTCCATGGATGCCCGTGACGCGCGCCCCGACCGGCACACTCGCGACGGCATCGTCGACACCGCGCTGGCGCTCCTCGAGCAGACCGGCCTTCCCGACCTCTCGATGCGACGCCTCGCGACCGCGCTCGGCGTGCAGCCCAGCGCGCTCTACTGGCACTTCGAGAACAAGCAGGAGCTCCTCGCGGCGGTCGCGGACCGGATCGTCGAGCCCGTCACAGACGCGCGCGGCGATGTCGCCGACGTGGCCCACGCGCTGCGCGGGGCGCTCCTCGCCCACCGCGACGGGGCCGAGGTCGTTCTCAGCACCCAGGCCCTCGGTCTCGGATCGGATGCCGCGCATATCCGGCTGGCCCTCGCGCTGGCGGGAGACGAGGTGCCCGGCGAGGACGCCCGGGGCGATGCCACGGTGATCCTGCAGTTCATCCTCGGGCACGCGTCGCTGGTGCAGCAGCGCATCCAGGCCGCCCGGTTCGGGGCCTTCCCAGCCGGCGAGGCCGAGATCGCCGAGGCGATGTCGGCCGACTTCGCGCGGGGCCTGCGGATGCTGCTGGCGCCCCGTCCGGTGCGGGCCGGCGCCTGACGGCGGTCAGCCGATGCGCTCGGCGACCCCGCGGCGCCAGTACCCCATGAAGGCCACGCGCCGGCGATCGACACCGTGGCCCGAGACCAGCATGCGGCGCAGCGCCTTGATGGTGGCGGCCTCACCGGCGATCCACGCGTAGAACTCGCCGTCCATGGCCTCGGGGCTGTCCCACAGCAGCTCGCGGTCGATGTCGACGTCGGCGATCTCCTGCGGCCGCGGCGAGGCCGCACGCGCGAGCAGCTCCGGGTTGCCCTCCGCCCATGCCGTGACGGCCTGGATCAGCGCCTCGCCGTGCGTCTCCTCGCTCTCGCGGACGATCCAGCGCACCTGGACGCCCGCGTGCGGGGGCTCGAAGACGGCCACGTCGTCGGCCGAGGGGACCTCGAGGAAGACGTCGGCGATCCGGTCCTGGGGCATGCGCTCGAGGATCCCGCCGATCGCGGGCACAGCGGTCTCGTCGCCGATCAGCAGCAGGCGGTGCGCGTTCGCCGGGCGGTAGTCGATGCCGGCGCGCGAGTGCGGGCTGCGCTCGTCGGGGCCGCAGATCACGACCTGCTCGCCGCCGCGGGCCTGCGACGCCCACGTGCCGGCGGGGCCGGCGTCGTGATGGACGACGAAGTCGACGGTCACCTCGCGCGCCTCCGGTGCGACGCGTCGGACCGTGTAGGTCCGGAAGGGGTTCCGACGCTCGAGCGGCAGCTCGCGCCAGCGGTCGTACCAGTCGCCGAGCAGCTGCTCGTCATCGTGCTGACCGAAGTCGGTCAGCGTGCCGTCCGCGAGCGGGAAGAAGATCTTGATCCGCTGATCCTGGCCCGCGGTGCCGAAGTGCTCGAAGTCGTCCGAGCCGAAGGTGATGCGCGCGAAGTGCGGGCTGAGGCGTTCGGCGCGTTTCACCGTCGCCTTGTAGAGGCGGTAGGCGGGGCGGACGAGCGTGGCTTCGGCGATGGTCACGCTCGGCAGTCTACGGGACGAACTTAGGACAGGCTAACCTCGCACCGAACTGGCCTCGTGCGCGTGCCCCAGCCGCATGCCCGGGACGATCGCCAGCAGCGCCAGAGCGAGCGCGAGAGCGAACACCGCCGCGAACTCCGCGCCCGTGCCGGCGAGCGACGTGAAGATCAGCCCCATGACGGCGATGGTCGCCGACGCGCTGACCGAGTCGCTGATCTGCAGCGCCGAGGAGTTGAAGCCCTCCTCCGCGCGCGTCGAGTACGCGAGCATCAGCACGGTCTGCCGCGGGTACATCAGGCCCATGCCGAAGCCGGCGCACGACCACAGCGCGATCGGCGCCCACGCGGGCAGGTCGAGGACCGGAGTCAGCGCGCACGCCAGGGTCGCCACGGACAGCAGCGCCACACCGATCACCGCGATCCGGGTGTTGCCGATCCGGTCGCCATGACGGCCCGACACCTGCGCGCTGATCGCCCAGGCGATCGCGGCGGCGGTGAGGCCGAGGCCCGCCCACATCGCCGAGAACCCGAACCGCTCGATGAGCAGGTACGGCACGTAGACCTCGGCGCCGAACAGCGAGCCGGCGATCAGCGCGCGCATAACGATCACGCTCGGCAGGCCCACGCCCAGTCGCAGGGTGTGTCGCGGCAGCAGCGGCAGGATCGCCACGCCGATCACCACGAGCGCGGCCGCGGCGACGGCCCAGGCGAGCGCGGGGGCGACCGAGGTGGCCAGCTCCCCCGTCATGCCGAGACCGAGGGCCGCCACGGCGACGACCACCGCCAGCAGGAGGCGCCTCCCCACGCCCGCCTCGCGCTCGCCCTCGGAGTCCTCGGCGAGGTGCCGCAGGCGCGGCGCGACCATCGTGAACGCGACCACGGCGAGTACCGCGAGCCCCGCGAACACCCACCGCCAGTGCAGGTGCTCGGTCACCGCGCCCGCCAGGAACGGCCCGACGAGCGACGGGACCACCCACGCCGCCGAGAACAGCGCCATCACCCGCCCGTGCAGCGAGGGCGGGTACACGCGCGCGACGACGACGTACAGCGCCACCGTCTGCCCACCCGATCCGAGACCGGTGACGAGCCGTCCGAGCACCAGCAGCTCCATGGTCGGCGCGACGGCCGACATGGTCTGCCCCAGCACGAACAGCGCCACCGACGTCGCCAGCGGCGCGACCGGCCCCGCGCGATCCGACCAGGCGCCGGAGGCGACCATGCCGATCACGCCCGTGGCGAGGGTGCCCGAGAAGGCGAGCGCGAACAGCGCCTGGCCGTCGAGGTCGTCGCTGACGAACGGCATCACCGTCGTCAGCGCCATCGAGGTCAGCGCCGCGAGGAAGATGAGCGACACCGAGCCGAAGGTCACCCAGAAGACGGGCGGATCCCACAGCGAGGAGACGTGCGGAAGGGGACGGCCGGTCGGGGCGGGCCCGGTGGCGGCGTGGGGCTCGGCACTCAGCGGATCGGTCATGGGGCGCGCGTCAGCGGACCAGCGCGCCGATGCGCTGCACGGCCTCGGTGAGGATCTCGGGGCTCGTGCCGTAGTTGATGCGGATGTGCCCGCGGCCGGGCTCTCCGAAGGTCGGCCCGGGGTTCACGGCGACCTTCGCCTCGCGCAGGATCCGGGCAGCCGGGTTGTCCCCCCAACCGAGCGCGCTCACGTCGACCCATCCGAGGTAGCCCGCGTCTCCGGGCAGGTACCGGGCGCCGGGCACATGCTCGGCGAGCAGGTCGCGCAGCAGCCGGCGGTTGAGGTCGAGGCGCGCGAGCAGCGAGTCGAGCCATGCGTCGCCCTCCTCGAACGCGGCGACGTTGGCGAAGATCCCGAACAGCGACGTGCGCCACTCGACCTCGTCGGGGATGGCGGCCACGATGCGGGCCGGCTCGGCGGCGGCCGTGACGACGAACGCGCACTTCAGGCCGGCGAGGTTGAACGCCTTGCTGGCGCTCGTCACGGCGAAGCCCACCTCGGCCGCCTCCGGTCCGGCGTCGAGGAACGGGGTGAACGTCACCCCCGGCATGGTCAGCGGCGCGTGGATCTCGTCGCTGATGATCCAGCCCCCGTGGCGGTGCGCGATCCGCCCGAGTTCTGCGAGCGTCTCCCGCGCGTGCACGGTGCCCGTCGGGTTGTGGGGGTTGCAGAGCAGCATCGCCTTCGCGCCGCCCGCGAAGGCGGCCTCGATGCCGGCGAGGTCGAGGCTCCAGCCCGCGTCGTCCTGCTGCAGGGGAACGACCTCGACCTCGGTGCGCGATTCCTCGTTGACGGCGAAGAACGGCGGGTACACCGGCGGGGTCACGATCACGCGGTCGCCCGGCTCGGTCACGGCCCGCAGCAGCTCGGCGATGCCCATCATCACGTCGCAGGTCGTGCGCACGCGCGCGGGGTCGACCGTCCAGCCGAAGCGGCGATCGGCGAACCCGGCGAACGCCTCGGGCAGGCGGGTCGTCGGCGGCGTGTAGCCGGTGTCGCCGCGCTGGACCGCCTGCGTCAGGCACTCGGTGATGGCCGGCGCGAGCGGGAAGTCGGTCTCGGCGACGAAGAGCGGCAGCACATCCGACGGGTACTTCGCCCATTTCGTGCTGCTCCGCTTCCGGAGGTCGGCGAGGGGCAGGGCGTCCAGAGGGGTGATGCTCACCCGATCGAGCCTACAGACGCGGAAAGACCCGGGGGCTCCCCCGGGTCTCTCCTGGTCGTGTCTGATCGTCAGATCGCGAAGCCGAGCGCGCGCATCATGTCGCGCCCGTCGTCGGTGATGCGCTCCGGGCCCCACGGCGGCATCCAGACCCAGTTGATCCGGAACCGGTCGACCACGTTGTCCAGCGCCTGCGCCGTCTGCTCCTCGAGCACGTCGGTGAGCGGGCAGCCGGCGCTCGTGAGCGTCATGTGGATGACGAGCGCGTCGTTCTCGTCGTCCCAGGCGAGGTCGTAGATGAGGCCGAGGTCGACGACGTTCACGCCGAGCTCGGGGTCCATCACGTCCTTGAGGGCCTCGATGACCTCGTCGTACTTCTCCGGAGTGAGGGTCGCGGTCATGCCGTCGACCTTACGCCTCGAGCGGAGCGTCGGCGGGGAGGTAGGCGGCGTAGCCCTCGTTCTCCAGACGCTCGGCGAGCTCGGGGCCACCCTCCTCCACGATCTGGCCCTTGACCATCACGTGCACGAAGTCCGGCTTGATGTAGCGCAGGATGCGCGTGTAGTGCGTGATGAGCAGGACGCCGAGGCCGGTGCCCTCCTTCGCGCGGTTCACGCCCTCCGAGACGATCTTGAGCGCGTCGACGTCGAGACCGGAGTCGGTCTCGTCCAGGATCGCGAGCTTCGGCTTCAGCAGCTCGAGCTGCAGGATCTCGTGGCGCTTCTTCTCGCCACCGGAGAAGCCCTCGTTGACGTTGCGCTGGGCGAACTTGTCGTCCATGCGCAGCGCCTTCATGCCCTCCTTGACCTCCTTGGTCCAGGTGCGCAGCGACGGCGCCTCGCCGTCGATCGCGGTCTTGGCCGTGCGGAGGAAGTTCGTCACCGTGACGCCCGGGATCTCGACCGGGTACTGCATCGCGAGGAAGAGGCCGGCGCGAGCGCGCTCGTCCACCGCCATCTCGAGCACGTCCTCGCCGTCGAACGAGATCGAGCCGCTGGTGACGGTGTACTTCGGGTGGCCGGCGATGGTCGACGCGAGGGTCGACTTGCCCGAGCCGTTGGGGCCCATGATCGCGTGGGTCTCGCCGGAGCGGACCGTCATGGTGACGCCGTTGAGGATGGGGATGACGCCTTCGTCGGTTTCGACCGTGACGTGCAGATCGCGGATCTCGAGAACGGACATATCAGACTTCCTTCTTCAGGCTGGGGTCGATGAGCACGTCATCGCCGTCGATCGTGACGACGAACACCGGGACGGGCTCGTAAGCGGGGAGGTTGAGGGGCTTGCCCGAGCGGAGCGAGAACGCGGAGCCATGGGCCCAGCACTCGAGCGTGTCGCCCTCGACGAAGCCCTCCGAGAGGGAGATGTCGCCGTGGGTGCAGGTGTCGCCGATGGCGTGCACCTCTCCGGACGAGTCGAGCACCACGGCGATCGCGACGCCGTCGGCCTCGACCTTGAGCGGCTGATCCTGGACGAGGTCGCTCATCGCGCAGACGCGGGTCGCGCTCATGCGGCGACCTCCACACCGGCGGCGAGCTCCTTCTCGATGAGAGCGGTCAGCTCCTCCTCGAGCGAGGGGATCCCGATCTTCTGCACGGTCTCCGCGAGGAAGCCGAGCACAACGAGGCGACGCGCCTCGTCCTCGGAGATGCCGCGGGCCTGCAGGTAGAAGAGCTGCTCGTCGTCGAAGCGACCCGTGGCCGATGCGTGGCCGGCGCCCTTGATGTCGCCCGTCTGGATCTCGAGGTTCGGGATCGAGTCGGCGCGCGCGCCGTTGGTGAGCAGGAGGTTGCGGTTGGCCTCGTACGAGTCGGTGCCCTTCGCGTCCGGGCCGATCAGCACGTCGCCGATCCACACGGTGCGCGCGGTCGCGCCCTGCAGCGCGCCCTTGTAGAGGACGTCGCCCGTGGTCTCCTGGCCCTTGTGGTGCATGTACACCTGGCTCTCGAGGTGCTGGCCCGCGTCGCTGAACGCCAGGCCGAAGAGCTCGCCGTGGGAGCCCGTGCCCGACAGCTCGAGGTTGGGGTTGACGCGCACGACGCCACCGCCGAAGCTCACGATGATGTGGCGGACGGTGGCGTCGCGGTCGACGCGCGTCTGGTGCGACGCCGCGTGAACGGCCTCGTCGTCCCACTGCTGCACGGTGACGACCGTGAGGTTCGCGCCGTCGCGGGCGATGATCTCGACGTTCTGCGCGTACTGCGCGGAACCGCTGTGGCGCAGCACGACCGTGGCCTTGCTGTGCTCCTGGGCCTCGATCACGAGGTGGCCGTCGGCGCGGCGGTCGGCGCCCTGCCCGGTGATCTCGACCACGATCGGCTCGGCGACCTCGGCCTCGCGCGGGACGCGCACGTGCAGCGCCTCGGTCGCGCCCTGCCACGCCACGGCGGCGGGGAGGTCCTCCGGGACGAAGAACTCGCCGCGCGGTGCCTGGCCGATGGCGAGGGGCTCGCCGATGTACTCGGCGCCGGCCGTGACCGCCACGCGCACGCCGTCGTTGGCCTCGGCGCCCGCGAACAGGCCCTTCAGCCGCGCGACCGGCGCGTGCTTCCAGTTGACCTCGCGGCCCGTCGGCACACCGAAGTCGGCGGGCTCGAACGACCGGAGGCGCTCGGAGCGGGTCTGCACGGGCACCGTGGTGCCGGCGACCTGCGCCGCCGGGTCCACGTGGGCGCGCTCGTCCTGCGGCGCGTTCTGCGCCGTCGTCGACGTCGTCATATCAGCCGACCGATCCTTCCATGCCCATCTCGATGAGCTTGTTCAGCTCGAGGGCGTACTCCATGGGCAGCTCACGCGCGATCGGCTCGATGAAGCCGCGCACGATCATCGCCATCGCCTCGTCCTCCGGCATGCCGCGGGACTGCAGGTAGAAGAGCTGCTCCTCGCTGACCTTCGAGACCGTCGCCTCGTGGCCGAGCTGGACGTCGTCGACGCGGATGTCGATCGCGGGGTACGTGTCCGAGCGCGAGATGGAGTCCACGAGCAGCGCGTCGCAGCGGACCGTGTTGGCCGAGTGGTGCGCGTTCGCGTCGACCCGGACCTCGCCGCGGTAGCCGGCGCGGCCGCCGCCGCGGGCGATCGACTTCGAGACGATCGACGACTGCGTGTAGGGCGCCATGTGGATCATCTTGGCGCCGGCGTCCTGGTGCTGGCCGGGGCCCGCGAAGGCCACCGAGAGGGTCTCGCCCTTGGCGTGCTCGCCCATCAGGAAGATCGAGGGGTACTTCATCGTCACCTTGGAGCCGATGTTGCCGTCGATCCACTCCATCGTCGCGCCCTCGTGCGCCACCGCGCGCTTGGTGACGAGGTTGTAGACGTTGTTCGACCAGTTCTGGATCGTCGTGTAGCGCACGCGGGCGTTCTTCTTCACGATGATCTCGACGACGGCCGAGTGCAGGGAGTCCGACTTGTAGATCGGGGCCGTGCAGCCCTCGATGTAGTGGACGTAGGAGTCCTCGTCGGCGATGATCAGGGTCCGCTCGAACTGACCCATGTTCTCGGTGTTGATGCGGAAGTACGCCTGCAGCGGGATCTCCACGTGGACGCCCTTGGGGACGTACACGAACGAGCCGCCCGACCAGACGGCCGTGTTCAGCGCGGCGAACTTGTTGTCGCCGGCCGGGATGACCGTGCCGAAGTACTCCTCGAAGAACTCGGGGTGCTCGCGCAGCGCGGTGTCGGTGTCCATGAAGATGACGCCCTGCTGCTCCAGGTCCTCGCGGATCTGGTGGTAGACGACCTCGGACTCGTACTGCGCGGCGACACCGGCGACGAGGCGCTGGCGCTCGGCCTCCGGGATGCCCAGCTTCTCGTACGTGTTGCGGATGTCCTCGGGGAGGTCCTCCCACGACTGCGCCTGCTTCTCGGTGGAGCGCACGAAGTACTTGATGTTCTCGAAGTCGATGTCGCTGAGGTCGGCGCCCCAGGTCGGCATCGGCTTCTTGCCGAACAGGTCCAGACCCTTCAGACGGGTCTTGAGCATCCATTCCGGCTCGCTCTTGAGGGCCGAGATGTCGCGGACGACCTTCTCGTTGAGGCCGCGCCTGGCGCTGGCGCCGGCGGCATCGGCGTCGTGCCAGCCGAACTCGTACACCCCCAGACCTTCGAGCTCGGGGCGGTCGATCAGCACATCGGACATGGCGTCACACTCTCCTCATCAGGCCACAGACGGTGTAAGCCGCCCCGGCGACGCACTGGGCCTGCCAGCGCCATCCGCCGTGGTGGGCCTTTCACATGAGGCGCGAAGAACTCGCGCCTAGACTGGGAAGCGGGGCCCGCGAGACTCTCGCGTGCTTCCGCTGCACTTCCCGATTCTACAGGTTCCACCCCTGCCCGGACCGCTCTGCGGCCGCTCTCTCGGGGTACCGCCAGGAGGCCCCCACCGCCATGTCCGCCGACGTCCTCGCACCCCCCGCCTCATCCCGCCCCACCGGAGCGACGCGCCCCGGCCGCGCGCTGCGGGTGCTGGCGTGGCTGTCCTTCGTGGCGGAGGTCGTGATCATCGGCACCGGCGGCGCCGTGCGGCTGACCGGATCGGGCCTCGGATGCTCCCAGTGGCCCCTGTGCACCCCCGAGTCGCTGGTGCCCACGCCCGAGCTCGGCATCCACGGCCTCATCGAGTTCGGCAACCGCACCATGACCGGCGTCGTCGGCCTGCTCGCCCTCGCGGTGCTTGTGCTGACGCTGCTGCACCTGCGCGCGCGCCGCGAGCTGATCCGCACCGGATGGTTCGCGCTGGGCGGCGTGGTGCTCGCCGCCGCCGCGATGGCCCTCACCCGGTCCTTCGTCGTCGCCGTCGCCGTCGCACTCGTCGCCGTGATCGCGGCGGCCATCGTCACCGTCCGCACCGCGCCGGCGCGGCGCGACCTGCTTGTGCTCTCCTGGCTCGTGGTGGTCGGCGTCGTCGCGCAGGGCCTCGTCGGCGGGATCACGGTGCTCACGGGCCTGAACCCGTTCATCGTCGGCTTCCACTACGCGAGCTCGGTCCTGCTCGTTGTGCTCACCGCGGCGTTCCTCGTGCGCGCCTACGACACCCCCGGCCCCCGCGCACGCGTGGTGCCGAAGTGGTTCGCGATCCTCACCCACGTCACCACGCTCGTCCTGGCCGTGACCATCGGCGCGGGCGTGCTCACCACCTCGAACGGCCCTCACTCCGGCGACGCCAACGTGATCCGCACGGGCTTCGACGCCACCGTCCTCGCCCACGTGCACTCATGGCCGGGCTATGTGCTGCTCGCCCTCGTGCTCGCCCTGACCGTCGCGGCCGCACGCCTGCGGCTGCGCCCGCTCCCCTGGCTCACCGCCCTGCTCGCGGTCATCGCCGTGCAGGTCGTGGTCGGCATCTTCCAGGCGCGCAACGGCCTGCCTGAGCTGCTCGTCGGCATCCACATGGTGCTCGCCGGCCTCTCGGCCGCGGCGTTCACGGTTGTGGTGCTGCGCCTGAAGCGGCCGACCGCCGACTGATCCCGCCTGCGTCCGCATCGCCCCGCCGAGGCGGGGCTGTCGTCAGTCGTCGGACGACGCCGTCGCGACGAGGATGCCCCGGGCCAGCGAGTGGAAGTGCCGGTGGAAGCCCAGGATCGCCGGGGTCACCTGCTCCGTGATGTCGAGGTGCTCGACGTCGAGCGCGTCGACGACGAAGAAGTAGCGGTGCGTGCCCGTCCCGGGAGGCGGGCTCGCGCCGATGAACCCGGGGACGCCGGTCTCGTTGCGCAGCAGCTTCCCCGGAGGGTTCGCGCCCGTCTCGACCGAGGTGACATCGGCGGGGATGTCGTAGGCCGCCCAGTGCCAGAACCCGGAGCCGGTCGGTGCGTCCGGATCGAAGCACGACAGCGCGAACGACTTCGTCCCCTCAGGGGCGCCGGACCAGGAGAGCTGCGGCGACGTGTCGGAGCCGCCCCCGCCCGCTCCCCACTGCGCGATCGGCAGCGGCTGCCCCTCGGCGATGTCGGTGCTCGTCAGGGTCATCGGCGCGAACTCGCGCAGCCCGGCGAGCTCGGCGTACGGGTCATAGGAGAGCATGGCGCCAGGCTAACCGCGGGCGACCGAGGCGGACACCCCCACCGGCGGCGTGGCGCTCACGCGAACGGCGAGGCGCCCGAGGACCCCGGCGGCGATGAGCCCCTGACCCGCGCCGTACAGCGCCATGATCGCGAGTCCGCGCCAGGGGTCGGGGATGAGCTCGTCGAACACGAGGTGAGCGGCGGCGAACGCCCCGAGGCCGGGTAGGAAGACGCTCTCGAGCAGCACGTCCCCCGCCCAGGACAGCAGGAGCGCGGCGATCAGCAGGGCGATCCCGAGCCGTTCCCCCGGCCGCCGAGCAGCCCGCGGCGCGATGCGATCGCGAGGAGCACCGACGCCACCAGCGCCGGCATCAGCAGGCCCTTGCCGATCACCTGCTGGGGATCGCCCACCGCGATCTGCACCAGATGGATCGCCAGCGCGACTCCGTAGACGAGGAAGGGCGCCCAGGCCCGCATGCCTCGCTGCACGTGCCGGCTCTAGACGAGCCGGCGGCCCGGATCAGAAGGGAAGGAGCGGGTCGATCGCCACGGCCACGAAGACCAGCGTCAGGTAGGTGATCGAGGCGTGGAACACCCGCATCGGGCCGGCCACCTGCCCGCGCACCGTGCGGTTGTACAGCCGGTGCGACTCGTAGAGGAACCAGCCGCCGAAGACGAGCGCCGAGACCGTGTACACAAGCCCCATCCCGCCGACGGGGATGAGCAGCAGCGAGCACGCCACGGTCGCCCATGCGTACAGGATGATCTGCAGACCGACCTGCACGCCGTCGCGCGTCGCGCCGAGCATCGGCACGTCGGTGTTGGCGTAGTCGGCCGCGTACTTGATCGACAGCGGCCAGTAGTGCGGCGGCGTCCACAGGAACACCAGGAGGAACAGGATCAGCGGCGCCCAGTCGAGCGAGTTGGCCACGGCCGCCCAGCCGATGAGCACCGGGAAGCAGCCCGCGATGCCGCCCCACACGATGTTCTGCTCGGTGCGTCGCTTGAGGATCATCGTGTAGATGACGACGTAGAAGAAGATCGCGGTGGCCGACAGCGCGGCCGTGAGCAGATTCGTCGTGACCAGGAACCACACCGTCGACACGACGGCGAGCGTCCACGCGAACACGAGCGCGTTGCGCGGCGAGATCTCGCCGGTCACGATCGGGCGGTTCTCGGTGCGCTGCATGTGCGCGTCGATGTCGCGATCGATGTACATGTTGAACGCCGCGGCCGAGCCGGCGCTCAGGGAGCCGCCGATCACCGTCGCGAGGACCAGCCAGAGGTTCGGCAGCCCGTCGGCGGCGAGGAACATCACCGGCACGGTGGACACGAGCAGCAGCTCGAGCACACGCGGTTTCGTGAGCGCCACGTAGGCCCGGATGGTGCGGCCCAGATCTCTCCGGGCCGGACCGGTCGACGTCGAGGTCTCCGGTGCGATCGTCGACATGGCGATGCTCTCCTCCAGGTACCTCGGGAACGACCTCTCGATTCTAGGGCATGCGCGCCGCGACGCGGGGCGCATGCCGGTGCGGGCCCCGCACCGCCTCACCACCGCCCGCGGCGCGCCGTGAGCGAGCGGATACACAGACGTCACGGTGCCGTTGCAGACGGCGTCAAGAGCCCTGTCACGCTCCGTCATGGGCCGCCTTGGCGGGCCTGCCCCGGCGGTATGCTGGGAAAACACCCGCGCCCGTGACGCGTGCCTCCCGAGATCCACGATCCGATCAGCACCGCGCCGGCGTGACACCCCACCACTGAAAGGCGATCCGGTGACGGAACTGCGTTGGGACGAGATCGACAAGCGCGCTGTGGACACGGCCCGCATCCTTGCGGCGGACGCCGTGGAGAAGGTCGGCAACGGCCACCCCGGGACGGCGATGAGCCTGGCTCCCGCGGCCTACCTGCTGTACCAGCGCGTGCTGCGCCACGACCCGACGGACACGAACTGGGCCGGTCGCGACCGCTTCATCCTGTCCGCCGGTCACTCGTCGCTCACGCAGTACGTGCAGCTCTACCTCGGCGGCTTCGGCCTCGAGCTCGACGACCTGAAGGCACTCCGCACCTGGGGCTCGCTGACCCCGGGCCACCCGGAGTACGGCCACACCGACGGCGTCGAGATCACCACCGGCCCCCTCGGCCAGGGCCTGGCCTCGTCGGTCGGCTTCGCCTACGCGGCGCGCTACGAGCGCGGCCTGTTCGACCCGGAGACCCCGGCGGGCGAGAGCCCCTTCGACCACCACATCTATGTGATCGCCGGCGACGGCGACCTCCAGGAGGGTGTCACCAGCGAGGCCGGCTCGCTCGCGGGCCACCAGCAGCTGGGCAACCTCATCGCGATCTACGACTCCAACCAGATCTCGATCGAGGACGACACCAACGTCGCCTTCACCGAGGACGTCAAGGCCCGTTACGAGGCCTACGGCTGGGATGTCCAGGTCGTCGACTGGAAGCAGGACGGCGAGTACGTCGAGGACGTCCCCGCCCTCTACGCCGCCATCGAGGCCGCCAAGGCCGAGACCGCGAAGCCCTCGCTGATCATCCTCAAGACGGTCATCGGCTACCCGGCCCCCAGCAAGCAGAACACCGGCAAGATCCACGGCTCCGCCCTCGGCGCCGACGAGCTGGCCGCCACCAAGAAGGTGCTCGGCTTCGACCCCGAGCAGAGCTTCGCCGTCGCCGACGACGTGATCGCGCACACGCGCGGCCTCGCCGAGCGCGCCGCCGCCGACAAGGCCGAGTGGCAGGCGAAGTTCGACGCCTGGGCCGCCGCCAACCCCGAGCGCAAGGCCCTCTGGGACCGCCTCGAGGCCGGCGAGCTCCCCGCCGACATCGAGGCCGCCCTGCCGGTCTTCGAGGCGGGCAAGGACGTCTCGACGCGCGCCGCGTCGGGTCAGGTCATCAACGCCCTGGCCGAGCAGCTCCCCGAGCTGTGGGGCGGCTCGGCCGACCTCGCCGAGTCGAACCTCACCACGATCAAGGGCGCCAAGTCCTTCATCCCGGCCGAGTGGTCGACCCACGAGTGGAACGGCAGCCCCTACGGCCGCGTGCTGCACTTCGGCATCCGCGAGCACGCGATGGGCTCGATCCTCAACGGCATCGTCCTGCACGGCAAGACGCGCGCCTTCGGCGGCACCTTCCTGATCTTCAGCGACTACATGCGCCCCCCGGTGCGCCTGGCCGCGCTGATGGACATCCCGACCATCTTCGTCTGGACGCACGACTCCGTCGCCCTCGGCGAGGACGGCCCCACCCACCAGCCGATCGAGCAGCTCGCGACGCTCCGCGCGATCCCGAACCTCGCCATCGTCCGCCCCGCGGACGCGAACGAGACGGCCGTCGTGTGGCTCGAGATGCTCAAGCGCCAGGGCGGCCCCGCCGGCATCGCGCTCACGCGTCAGAACATCCCGGTGTTCGCGCGCGGCGACGGCGAGGCCTCGGGCGACGTCTTCGGCTCGGCCAAGCTGGCGGCCAAGGGCGCCTACGTCCTGGCCGAGGCTCCCAACGGCACCCCGGACGTGATCCTGATCGCCACCGGCTCCGAGGTTCAGCTGGCCGTCGCGGCCCGCGAGACCCTGGCCGCCGAGGGTGTCAACGCCCGCGTCGTGTCGGCCCCCTCGCTCGAGTGGTTCGCCGAGCAGGACGAGGCGTACCGCGAGTCGGTCATCCCCGCCGCCGTCACGGCGCGCGTCACCGTCGAGGCCGGCTCGGCCCTGTCGTGGCACGCGATCGCCGGCTCCACGGGCCGCACCATCGCGATCGACCACTTCGGCGCGTCGGCCGACTACAAGACCCTGTTCGAGAAGTTCGGCTTCACCGCCGAGGCCGTGGTCGCCGCGGCTCGCGAGACCATCAAGGAGAACGCATGAGCACCACCACCCCCACCGCCGCCCTCGCCGCTCAGGGCGTGAGCATCTGGCTCGACGACCTCTCGCGCTCGCGCATCACCTCGGGCAACCTCGCGCAGCTGATCGCCGAGAAGAACGTCACCGGTGTCACCACCAACCCGACGATCTTCCAGGGCGCGATCACCGCCCACATCGGCTACGAGGACGCCGTCGCGGCGCAGGCCAACGCCGGCGCCTCGGCCGATGACGCGATCTTCGCGATCACCACCGCCGACGTCCGCGACGCGTGCGACATCTTCCGCCCGGTCTACGACGCCACGGGCGGCGTCGACGGCCGCGTGTCGATCGAGGTCTCCCCCGACCTCGCCCACGACACCGAGGGCACCATCGCCCAGGCCAAGGAGCTCTACGCCGCGGTCGACCGCGAGAACGTCCTCATCAAGATCCCCGCGACGAAGGCGGGCCTGCCCGCCATCACCGCGACGATCGGCGCGGGCATCAGCGTCAACGTCACGCTGATCTTCTCGCTCGAGCGCTACTCCGACGTCATCGACGCGTACCTCGCCGGCCTCGAGCAGGCTCGCGAGGCGGGCCTCGACCTGTCGAAGATCCACTCGGTCGCCTCGTTCTTCGTGTCGCGCGTGGACACCGAGGTCGACAAGCGCCTCACGGCGCTGGGCACCGACGAGGCCAAGGCCCTCACCTCGCAGGCCGGACTCGCCAACGCGCGTCTCGCCTACGAGCTCTACGAGCAGCGCTTCGCCGAGTCGCGCGCCACCGACCTGGTGGCCGCCGGCGCCAACGTGCAGCGCCCGCTGTGGGCCTCGACCGGCGTCAAGGACCCGTCGCTCCCCGACACCCTGTACGTCACCGGCCTCGCCGCCGCCGGCACGGTCAACACCATGCCGGAGAAGACGCTCGACGCGACCTTCGACCACGCCGAGGTCACGGGCGACACCGTCACCGGCGCGTACGCCGAGGCGCACGCCCTGTTCGCGAAGCTGGCCGAGCTCGGCATCGACTTCGCCGACGTGACGCAGACGCTCGAGGACGAGGGCGTCGAGAAGTTCATCGCCTCGTGGCACGACCTCCAGGCCACCGTGGCCGGCGCACTCGAGAGCGCGAAGGGATCGGACGCATGACGTTCTCGATCCGCGTCTCGGGTGATGCCGAGGCCGCGGTCGCAGAGCAGCTGCCGGTCCTGATCGACGAGCTCGTCGCCTCCAGCCTGACGAACCTCGACCCCACGCTGTGGGGCCCCGAGGCAGAGGCCGAGGCCTCGATCCGTCTCGGCTGGATCCAGGCGGTCTCGGTCTCGCGTCCCCTGGTCCCCGAGATCCTCGCTCTCCGCGACGAGCTCGCGGCCAAGGGCGTCGACCGCTTCGTGCTCGGCGGCATGGGCGGATCGTCGCTCGCCCCCGAGGTCATCACGCAGACCGCGGGCGTCGAGCTGACGATCCTCGACTCGACGGCGCCCGGTCAGGTGCTGGCCGCGCTCGACGGCGATCTGCACCGCACGGCGCTCGTCGTGTCGTCCAAGTCCGGTTCGACGGTCGAGACCGACTCGCAGCGCCGGGCGTTCGAGGCCGCATTCCGCGACCTCGGCATCGACCCGACCGAGCGCATCATCGTCGTCACCGACCCCGGTTCGCCGCTGGACGAGTCGGCGCGCGCCGCCGGCTACCGCGTCTTCAACGCGGACCCCCAGGTGGGCGGCCGCTACTCGGCGCTCACGGCCTTCGGCCTCGTGCCCTCGGGCCTCGCCGGCGCCGACATCGACGAGCTCCTCGACGAGGCCGAGGCCTCGCTCCTGGAGGTCGCGATCGACGCTCCGGAGAACCCCGCCCTCGTCCTCGCCGCGGCCATCGCCGCCACGCGGACGCCGGACGGCACCGGCCGCCGCGACAAGCTCGGCCTGATCACGGACGGCACGCACATCGTGGGCCTGCCGGACTGGATCGAGCAGCTCATCGCCGAGTCGACCGGCAAGCTCGGCACGGGCATCCTGCCCGTCGTCCTGCTGCCCGTCTCGCCGGAGCTCGAGTCGAAGCCGGCCGACCTCCAGATCGTCCGCATCGTGGACGACGCCGACGAGGTCGCGCACCGTCACCCGGGCGAGATCGTCGTCAGCGGCTCGCTCGGCGCGCAGCTGGTGGTGTGGGAGTACGCGACGGCGATCGCCGGCCGCCTGCTCGGCATCAACCCGTTCGACCAGCCCGACGTGGAGTCGGCGAAGGTCGCCGCTCGCGGCCTGCTCGACGCGCGCCCCGAGCCCACCGCCCCGGCGTTCGTCGAGGCGGGCGTCGAGGTCCGCGTGAGCGACCCGGCCCTCGCCGCCAGCGGCACGGTGCAGGGTGTGCTCGACGCACTGTGGGCGACGCTCGCCGAGGACGGCTACGTGTCGATCCAGGCGTACGTCGACCGCCTCGAGGTCCCGCAGCTGCAGGGTCTGCGCGAGATGGTGGCGGCGGACTCCGGTCGACCCACCACCTTCGGCTGGGGCCCCCGCTTCCTGCACTCGACCGGCCAGTACCACAAGGGCGGTCCGGCGCAGGGCGTGTTCCTGCAGATCACGGAGCGCACCGAGGTCGACGTCGAGATCCCCGAGCGCCCGTTCACGTTCGGTCAGCTGATCGAGGCGCAGGCCGCCGGTGACGCCGCGGTGCTGAGCGCCGCGGGCCGCCCGGTGGTCACTCTCACGCTCACGGACCCGCAGACCGAGGTTCTCGCCCTGTTCGAGGCGGCGCAGTGACGGTCGAGGTCGCGCGGGGCGCCAATCCCCTGCGCGACCCGGCCGACCGCCGCCTCAACCGCATCGCGGGGCCCAGCGCGCTGGTGATCTTCGGTGTGACGGGCGACCTGTCGCGCAAGAAGCTCATGCCGGCGGTCTACGACCTCGCCAACCGCGGCCTCCTGCCCCCCGGCTTCGCGCTGGTGGGCTTCGCCCGGCGCGACTGGGAGGACCAGGACTTCGCGGAGGTGGTGCGCGACGCCGTCAAGCAGCACGCGCGCACCGAGTTCCGCGAGGAGACGTGGCAGCAGCTGCAGCAGGGCATCCGCTTTGTGCAGGGCGAGTTCGACGACCCCGAGGCGTTCCGCCGCCTGCGGGAGACCGTCGACCGCCTGGACGTCGAGCGCGGCACCATGGGGAACCACGCGTTCTACCTGTCCATCCCGCCGAAGGCGTTCCCCGTGGTCGCCCAGCAGCTGCTGGACTCGGGCCTCGTGGACGACAAGCCGGAGGACGACCGGTGGCGTCGTGTGGTGATCGAGAAGCCGTTCGGCAACGATCAGGCCACCGCGCGTGAGCTGAACAACGCCCTCGAGGCGGCGTTCCCGGCCGACGCGATCTTCCGGATCGACCACTACCTCGGCAAGGAGACGGTCCAGAACATCCTGGCCCTGCGCTTCGCGAACGAGCTCTACGAGCCGATCTGGAACCGCAACTACGTCGACCACGTGCAGATCACCATGGCCGAGGACATCGGCGTGGGCGGTCGTGCGGGGTACTACGACGGTGTGGGCGCCGCCCGCGACGTCATCCAGAACCACCTCCTGCAGCTCCTCGCGCTCACCGCGATGGAGGAGCCCATCTCGCTCTCGGCGGATCACCTCCGGGCCGAGAAGGAGAAGGTCCTGGCCGCGGTCCGCCTGCCCGACGACCTCTCGCTCGCGACCGCACGCGGTCAGTACGCGGGCGGCTGGCAGGGCGGCGAGGAGGTCATCGGCTTCCTCGACGAGGACGGGATGAACCCCGAGTCCTCGACCGAGACGTACGCCGCGATCAAGCTCGAGATCAACACCCGCCGCTGGGCGGGCGTGCCGTTCTACGTGCGGTCCGGCAAGCGCCTGGGCCGTCGCGTGACCGAGATCGCCGTCGTGTTCAACAAGGCGCCCGAGCACCTGTTCGGGCAGACCTCGGAGCTCGGCCAGAACGCGCTCGTGATCCGCGTCCAGCCGGACGAGGGCGTCACGATCCGCTTCGGGTCGAAGGTCCCCGGCTACGGCACCCAGGTGCGCGACGTGACCATGGACTTCGGCTACGGTCACGCCTTCACCGAGGCCAGCCCGGAGGCGTACGAGCGTCTGATCCTGGACGTCCTCCTCGGCGACCCGCCCCTGTTCCCGCGTCACGAGGAGGTCGACCTCTCGTGGCAGATCCTCGACCCGGTCGAGAAGTTCTGGGCCGAGCAGGGTGGGCCGCTCGAGCAGTACGACCCCGGCTCGTGGGGTCCGGCCTCGGCCGATGAGCTCCTTGCCCGCGACGGCCGCGTCTGGAGGCGCCCGTGATCATCGATCTGCCCGACACCACCGTCAGCAAGGTGGCACGTCAGCTCGTCAACACGCGCGAAGAGGGCGGCGCCGTCGCCCTCGGTCGTGTGCTCACCCTCGTCATCAAGTCCGACAAGGGCTTCGAGGAGGCGGCCATCGAGGCGGCGAACGACGCCTCCCGCGAGCACCCGATGCGCGTCATCGTGCTCGTCACCGACCCCTCGGGAGAGGCGCGTCTCGACGCGCAGATCCGTGTGGGATCGCACGCCGGTGCGTCCGAGGTCATCGTGCTCGAGGCGACGGGGAAGGCCGCGAGCAACGAGCTCACGCTGCTGACCGGTCTCCTCCTGCCCGACGCCCCGGTCGTGGCCTGGTGGCCGACCGATGCTCCCGAGAACCCGGGTGCCTCGGCGCTCGGTCGCCTCGCGCAGCGCCGGATCACCGACTCGTCGACCGCGGCCGTTCCGTCCGAGCTTCTCGCGAAGCTGGACGGCGCGTACCGCCCCGGTGACACTGACCTCGCCTGGACGCGTCTGACGCACTGGCGCGAGCAGCTCGCCGCGGTGCTCGACCAGCCGCCGTTCGAGCCCGTCACGGCCGTCTCGGTCCGCGGCGCGTCGACCTCCCCGTCGACCGCGCTGCTGGCCGCCTGGCTCGGCATGGCGCTCGATCTCCCGGTCGACTGGCAGTACGAGGAGCCGTCGGTCTGGGATCACGGCATCCACTCGGTGCGTCTCACCCGGGCGAGCGGCGACATCACGCTCGAGCGCTCGGACGAGTCGCTCGCGCTGCTCACGCAGCCGGGCCAGCCGCACCACGAGCTGCACCTCCCCCGTCGCTCGCTGCGCGAGTGCCTCGCGGAGGAGCTGCGTCGCCTCGACCCCGACACGCTGTACGGGCGCGTGATCAGCGAGGGCTGGTCGCGTCTGTCCGCGCCGCAGGAGTCCGCGTGACCGAGCGTCGTGTGGTCGTGCTGCCCGACAAGGCGCAGCTGGCCGAGGGCGTGGCGAACCGATTCGTCGGTCGCCTCGCCCAGCTCACGCAGGAGGGGCGTGCCGTGCACGTCTCCCTCACGGGCGGTTCGATGGGCTCGGCCGTGCTCGCCTCCGTGGCGCAGCACGGCTGGGCCCCGAACATCGACTGGTCGCTTGTGCACTTCTGGTGGAGCGACGAGCGATTCGTGCCGCGCGCCGATCCGGAGCGCAACGCCGGGCAGGCGCGTGCGGCGCTCCTGGATCACATCGCCATCCCGGCGGAGAACATCCATGAGCCGGCCGCGTCCGACGACGACCTGTCGCTCGACGAGGCGGCGGTCGCCTACGCCGCGGAGCTCGCGCGCTTCGGCGTCGAGGGCCGCGCCTGGCCGTCGTTCGACGTGTGCTTCCTCGGTGTGGGCCCCGACGGGCACATCGCGTCGCTGTTCCCGGACCACGACGAGGTGCTGGTGACCGACGCCGCGGTGCTCGCCGTCCGCGAGTCGCCGAAGCCGCCGCCCGAGCGTGTCACGTTCACGCTCCCGGTGATCAACGCGTCGGCCGACATCTGGATGGTCGTCGCCGGATCGGACAAGGCCTCGGCCCTCGGGCTGATGCTGGCGGGCGCCGGCATCACGAGCGTCCCCGCGGGCGGCGCCGCCGGTACCGGCGACACGGTCGTGTTCGTCGACCAGGACGCGGCGTCCGACGTCCCCGACGATCTCATCGACCCGGACTACTGACGCTCACGCCCGGCCGCTGGCCGCAGATGAGAAAAGCCCCCGCCTTTCGGCGGGGGCTTTCCTCATGCGGGCGTTACTGGCCGCGCTTCTCGCGGAGCTTCTGCAGGGCCTCGCCCAGCAGCTCCTCCGCCTCGTCGTCCGTGCGGCGCTCCTTCACGTAGGCGAGGTGCGTCTTGTACGGCTCGTTCTTCGCCACGGCCGGCGGGTTCTCCTTGTCGCGCCCGGCGGGCAGGCCCGAGTGCGGGTGATCGACCGTCTCCGGGATCTCCTCCTCCGGCAGGCCGGCGGCGTAGTAGCGGACCGTCTCGTTGCCGAGGCCGTCCCAGTAGCTCACCGCGACGCGCTCGGTGTGGTGGCCGTGGTCCTGCTCACCCATCGGGCCGGAGCCCACTCGGGTGCCACGGATCGCGTTTCCTCCGACAGCCATCTCAGATCACCTGGAACTTCGTGACGAGGCCGAGGCCGACGATGGAGAAGAACCACACGAGCGCGAGGACGATCGTGATGATGTTGAGGTTGCGCTCGGCCAGGCCCGACGAGCCCATCGCCTGCGACATGCCGCCGCCGAACATGTCCGACAGACCGCCGCCGCGACCCTTGTGAAGCAGGATCAGCAACGTCAGGAGCAGGCTGGTGATGCCCAGCAGCACCTGCAGGATGAATTCGATGATCTGCACGCAGAAGCCTTTCGTGGGTGCGGGCGGAGCGCCCACACGAACTCCAGTATAAGTGAGACCCCGCCGCGGAGCCGGAAGCTCACGCGACGGGGTGGTCGCCCCAGGGGCTCAGGCGCTCAGACGCCGACGTGCTTCTGGAAGCGGATGATCGCCGCGAACTCCTCGGCCACGAGGCTGGCGCCTCCGACGAGGGCACCGTCGACGTCGGGCTGGCGCATGAAGCTGGCGATGTTCGAGGACTTCACCGAGCCGCCGTAGAGCACCCGCGTGCGTGCGGCCGCGTCGTCGCCGAGCTTGGCCTTGATGACGTCGCGCAGCTTGGCGCAGACCTCCTGGGCCTGCTCCGGGGTGGCCGCCTGGCCCGAGCCGATGGCCCAGACCGGCTCATAGGCCACCACGATCTCGGCGTCGGAGGCGACGCCGTCGAGGGCGACCTCGAGCTGACCGACCGGCACCGCGCTGGCGCCGTGCTTCTCGAGGTCCTCCGCCGTCTCGCCGACGCAGATGACCGGGACGAGCTCGTGCTTGAGCGCCGCCTTGACCTTGGCGGCCACGATGTCGTCGCCCTCGGAGTGGTATTCGCGACGCTCCGAGTGGCCGATGATGACCGATCCGGCGTCGAGCCGCTTCAGGAACGCGCCCGAGATCTCGCCCGTGTACGCGCCGGAGTCGTGCACCGAGAGATCCTGCGCGCCGAGACCGAAGGGGATCTTGTCGGCGTCGATCAGCGTCTGCACGCTGCGCAGGTCGGTGAACGGCGGGAAGACGGTGACGTCGACCGATCCGTCGTCGTGCTTGGCGTCCTTCAGCGTCCAGTGCAGCTTCTGGACGAACGCGACCGCCTGGAGGTGGTCGAGGTTCATCTTCCAGTTGCCCGCGATCAGCGGGGTGCGCGTGCGGGGGGCCGAGTTGTCTGCGGTTACCATCCGAGGACCTCCAGTCCGGGGAGCTTCTTGCCTTCGAGGAACTCGAGGCTCGCGCCTCCACCGGTCGAGATGTGACCGAACGCGTCATCGGCGAAGCCGAGCTGACGCACGGCCGCGGCCGAGTCGCCGCCGCCGACGACGCTGAGGCCGTCGACCTCCGTGAGCGCCGCGGCGACCGCCTTCGTGCCGGCCGCGAAGGGCGCGAGCTCGAACACGCCCATGGGGCCGTTCCAGAACACGGTCTTCGAGCCGCGGATCGCCTCGGCGAAGGCCGCGGCGGTGTCGGGGCCGATGTCGAGGCCGAGACCGGACGCACCGAAGGGGGTGTCCTCGATCCCGTCGGCCGCGGTCACAACGTGCTCCGCGTCGGCGCCGAACTTCGAGGCGACGACGATGTCGGTCGGCAGGACCAGCTCGACGCCCTTCTCGGCCGCCGTGTCGATGTACGCCTTCGCGGTCTCGATCTGGTCGGCCTCGAGCAGGCTCGCACCCACCTTGTGGCCGAGGGCGGCCAGGAACGTGAAGAGCATGCCGCCGCCGATCAGGATGCGGTCGACGCGCGGGAGGAGGTGGTCGATGACGCCGAGCTTGTCGGAGACCTTCGATCCGCCGAGGACCACCGTGTACGGGCGCTCCGGCTTCTCGGTGAGGCGGTCGAGCACATCGAGCTCGGTGGCGATCAGCAGGCCAGCCGCGCTCGGCAGCAGCTGGGCGAGGTCGTAGACACTCGCCTGCTTGCGGTGGACCACGCCGAAGCCGTCCGAGACGAGCACATCGCCGAGGGCGGCGAGCTGCTGCGCGAAGGCGCCGCGCTCGGCGTCGTCCTTGGCGGTCTCGCCCGCGTTGAAGCGCAGGTTCTCGAGCACGGCGATGTCGCCGTCCTCGAGGGCGGCGACGGCCTCCTGGGCCGACTCGCCGACGGTGTCGCGCGCGAAGGAGACCGGCTTGCCGAGCAGCTCCGAGAGGCGCTGGGCGACCGGCTCGAGGCTGTACTTCGCGTCGGGCGCGCCCTCCGGGCGGCCCAGGTGCGAGACGACCACCACGCGGGCGCCCGCGTTGATCAGGGCGTTGAGGGTCGGGAGCGAGGCGCGCACGCGGCCGTCGTCCGTGATGGAGCCGTCCTTCAGGGGGACGTTGAGGTCGCAGCGCACGATGACGCGCTTGCCGGCGACCGAACCGAGGGAATCGAGAGTTCGCAGAGACATCGTGTCGACTCTACCGCGCGCCGGGATACGGCGAAGGCCCGCCGACATCCGGAGTGATCCGGTGCCGACGGGCCTTCGCGACGACGTGCGTCGCGGGGGTGCTCAGCTCAGAGCTGCGCGCCCACGTACTCCGCGAGGTCGACGAGGCGGTTCGAGTAGCCCCACTCGTTGTCGTACCAGGCCGACACCTTGGCGAGGTTGCCGTCGACGTTGGTCAGACCCGAGTCGAAGATCGACGAGTGCTGGTTGAGCTGGATGTCGCTCGAGACCAGCGGGTCGGCCGAGAACTGCAGGATGCCGTTGAGGCGACCCTCGGACGCGGCGGCCTGGTAGGCGGCGTTGATCTCGTCGACCGTGAGGCCGTCCTTGGTGATGATCGTCAGGTCGACGATCGAGCCCGTGGGCACCGGCACGCGGTACGACGAGCCCGAGAGCTTGCCGTTCAGCTCGGGCAGCACGAGGCCGATGGCCTTGGCGGCACCGGTCGAGGCCGGGACGATGTTGATGGCGGCGGCGCGGGCGCGACGCAGGTCGCTGTGCGGGCCGTCCTGGAGGTTCTGGTCGGCCGTGTAGGCGTGCGCCGTCATCATGAAGCCGCGCTCGATGCCGAAGGCGTCGTTGAACACCTTGGCGAGGGGGGCGAGGGCGTTGGTGGTGCACGACGCGTTCGAGATGACGTGGTCGCTCTCCGCGTTGTACTTGTCCTCGTTCACGCCCATGACGAACGTGGGGGCCGGGCCCGAGGCGGGCGCCGAGATGAGGACCTTCTTGGCGCCGGCGGCGATGTGCGACGCGGCGTCGTCGGGCTTCGTGAAGCGACCGGTCGACTCGATGACGATGTCGGCGCCGATCTCGCCCCACGGCAGGGCCTTGGGGTCGCGCTCGGCGAAGGCCTTGATGACCTTGCCGTCGACGGTGATCGACTGCTCGTCGTAGGTGATCTCCTTGCCGAGCGGTCCGCCGACCGAGTCGTACTTGAGAAGCTGCGCGAGCGCCTTGTTGTCGGTGAGGTCGTTGATACCGACGATCTCGATGTCGGCACCCTGCGAGAGCGCGGCACGGACGAAGTTGCGGCCGATGCGGCCGAAGCCGTTGATTCCGATCCTGACGGACACTGATGGTCTCCTGTAGGTCATGCGCGCGGGGTGCGCGCGGTTTGGTGGGGACGGGGTGTTCCGGCGGGCACGCACCCCGCCGGAACCTGGACCGTCTGTCAGCCGGCGACGAGCAGTCCGGCGGTCTTGGTGCGGGCGGCGTCGAAGCGGGCGGCGACATCCTGCCAGTTGGCGATGTTCCAGAACGCCTTGACGTACTCGGCCTTCACGTTGAGGTAGTCGAGGTAGAAGGCGTGCTCCCACATGTCGAGCATAAGAAGCGGCGTGACGCCCAGCGGCACGTTGGCCTGCTGGTCGAAGAGCTGGAAGATCGAGAGGCGCTGACCGATCGCATCCCAGGCGAGCACGGACCAGCCCGAGCCCTGGATGCCGTTGGCCACCGCGGCGAAGTGCGCCTGGAACGCGGCGAACGAGCCGAACTGGTCGGCGATCGCCGCGGCCAGCTCGCCCTCGGGCTCTCCCCCGCCGTTGGGCGACAGGTTGTTCCAGAAGATGGTGTGGTTGGTGTGACCGCCGAGGTGGAACGCGAGGTCCTTCTCGAGCTTGTTCACGTTGGCGAAGTCGCCGCTCTCACGCGCGGCGCCGAGCTGCTCGAGCGCCGTGTTGGCACCGGCGACGTAGGCGGCGTGGTGCTTGTCGTGGTGCAGCTCCATGATCTTGCCGCTGATGTGCGGCTCGAGCGCCGCGAAGTCGTACGGCAGGTCGGGGAGGGTGTAGACAGCCATGATGTTCCCATCCGCGCCGGGCTGCCGGCGCTATCTGTGTGTACCTCCGCGTCGCTCGCGCAACGGGACCGGACCCTTCTCATCCTAGTGACGAGGAGCGCCCACGGGATGCCGCGTTACGCGAACCGCCCCGCCCGATCGCGGTGGATCGGACGGGGCGGTGTGCGGCGGACAGCCGCGAGGTCGTCAGGAGCCGGCGGGAACCGCGGCCTCGGTGCCGGGCACACCGTCCTGCTCGGCGCGCTTGTCGGCCATCGCGAGCAGACGGCGGATGCGGCCGGCGACGGCGTCCTTGGTCAGCGGGGGCTCGGCGTGGTGGCCGAGCTCGTCGAGGCTGGCGTCGCGGTGCGCGAGGCGCAGCTCGCCCGCCTGCTTGAGGTGAGCGGGCACCTCCTCGCCGAGGATCTCGAGCGCGCGCTCGACGCGGGCGCACGCGGCGACGGCGGCCTGGGCCGAACGGCGCAGGTTGGCGTCGTCGAAGTTCACGAGGCGGTTGACGCCGGCGCGGACCTCGCGGCGCTGGCGCAGCTGGTCCCACTCGGCGGCCGTCTGGGTCGCGCCGATCGCGAGCAGCATGCCGCGGATGGCCTCGGCCTCGCGGATCACGACCCGCGGCACGCCGCGGACCTCGCGCGCCTTGGCGGCGACGCCGATGCGGTGCGCGGCACCCACCAGCGCCATGCCCGCCTCGCCGGTCGGGCAGGCGACCTCGAGGGAGGCGGAACGACCGGGCTCGGACAGGCTGCCGGAGGCGAGGAACGCCCCGCGCCAGACGGCGGCGAGGTCGTCGCGCGATCCGGTCGTCAGCTTGTTCGGCAGGCCGCGGACCGGGCGGCGGCGAATGTCGAGGAGGCCCGTCTGGCGCGCGAGCGTCTCGCCGCCGTCGACCACGCGCACGGCGAAGTACTCGCCCTCGCGGCTGCCGGAGCCCTGGATGCGGGCCAGCTCGGGACGCACGCCGTAGATCTCGGCGATGTCGCGCGCGGTGCGGCGCGCGAGATCCGGGGTGTCGACCTCGGCCTCGACCGCCACGCGTCCGGCGATCGAGTGCAGCCCACCGGCGAACCGCAGCAGCGCGGTCAGCTCGGCGACGCGCACCGTCGGTCGCGGGTCGCGGATAGCGACCAGTTCGGCCTTGACATCGGCGGTCAGAGACACCGTTCTCCCTACTTCACAGACTGCGCGCGCCACTCCCGGCGCGAAGATTCAGCCTACCTGGCGAGGTGCGGGCGCCGCCCGGAGACGGGGAGCGACTTCCCAGCCGAAGGCGCTAGGTCGACGGCTCCGTCTACTCGCGGCCGAGGTCGCGGTGGCGCAGCCGCACGGCGACGCCCGGCAGATCCTTGAGGCGCTCGGCGAGCGCGATCGTCATGGCGACCGAGCGGTGCTTGCCGCCGGTGCAGCCGACGGCGACGGTCGAGTGGCGCTTGTTCTCGCGCTGATAGCCCGCCAGCACGGGCTTGAGGGCCTCGGCGTAGGCATCGAGGAACTCGGATGCGCCCTCCTGGGCGAGCACGTACTCGCTGACCTGCGGGTCCTCCCCCGTGTGGCCGCGCAGCTCGTCGATCCAGAACGGGTTCGGGAGGAAGCGCATGTCGGCGACGAGATCGGCGTCCGGCGGAACCCCGTACTTGAAGCCGAAGCTCTGCAGCGTGACGATGTGGGCGGGCGCCTCGGTGTCGGCGAACAGGTCGGCCACTCGGGTGGCGAGCTGGTGGATGTTGAAGCGCGAGGTGTCGATCACCAGATCGGCGCTCTCGCGCAGCGAGGCCAGCAGGCTGCGCTCGCGGTGGATGCCGTCGACGAGGGTGCCGTTGCCCTGCAGCGGATGCGGGCGGCGGACGGCCTCGAACCGGCGCACGAGCACCTCGTCGGAGGCGTCGAGGAAGAGCACCCGCAGGTTGCTGCTGCCGCGGATCGCCTGGGCCTCGGCGGGAAGCTCCGCGAACAGGTCGCGCCCGCGCACGTCCACGACCGCCGCCACGCGCGGGAGGTTGTCGCCCAGGCGGCCCGAGAGATCGAGCAGCGGGCGCAGCATCTGCGGCGGGAGGTTGTCGACGACGTACCAGTCGAGATCCTCGAGGGCGTTGGCGACCGTCGACCTGCCCGCCCCGGACATGCCGGTGACGATCAGCACCTCGCCGGTGCCGCTGGTCGGGTCCGTTCCGCGCTCGTCGATCATCACTCCCAGCCTAGGCCGTGACGCCGGTCTCCCGGGTGTCGCTTCTCAGGTGCTCGATCACGGTCGCGGCGAGCTTCGGGCCGATCCCCGGGAGCTCCTCGATCTGCTCCGCGGTCGCGGCCCTCAGCGCCGAGACCGAGCCGAAGTGGCGCAGGAGCAGCTTGATCCGCGCCTCCCCCAGGCCCGGGACCTCGCTCAGCACGCTGCGGATGTCGCGCTTGCGCTTGCGCCGCTGATGCGTGATCGCGAAGCGGTGCGCCTCGTCGCGCAGGCGCTGCACCAGGTAGAGCGCCTCGCTGGTGCGCGGCAGGATCACCGGGTAGTCGTCGCCGGGCAGCCAGATCTCCTCGAGGCGCTTGGCGATGCCGCACAGCGCGATCTCCTCGTGGCCCGTCTCGCGCAGGGCCCGGGCCGCCGCCTCGACCTGCGGCCGGCCGCCGTCGACGATCAGCAGCTGCGGCGGATAGGCGAAGCGCCGGCGGGGCTTGGCCTCGGCCCCGACCACAACGTCGCCGTCGGTCGGGTCCGGCGCGGGCTGCTCGGTCTCCTCGGGCCGGTCGAGGTGCGCGAGCCGGCGCGTGAGCACCTGGTGGATCGAGTCGGTGTCGTCGGTCGTGTGCGGGATGGAGAACGAGCGGTACTGGTCCTTGCGCGGCAGGCCGTCCTCGAACACCACCATCGAGCCGACCACGTTGGTGCCCTGCAGATGCGAGATGTCGAAGCACTCGATGCGCAGCGGCGCCTCGCTCATGCCGAGGGCCTCCTGCAGGTCACTCAGCGCCTGGGTGCGGGCGACGTAGTCGCTGGTGCGGCGGGTCTTATGGCGCAGGAGCGCCTGCTGCGCGTTCAGGGTGGCGTTGCGCAGCAGCTCGGCGCGCTGACCGCGCTGGGCCACGGCGATCTCGACGGCCTTGCCCCGGCGCTCGCGCAGCCACAGCTCGAGGTCGCCCACGTCGGGCGGCAGCGTCGGCACCAGCACCCGCCGGGGCACATCGGCGGGTGCGGCGTCGCCGTACTCGCGCTGCAGGATCTGGTCGACGAGCTCTCCGCCCGAGATGTCGAGCTCCTTGTCGAGGGTGGTCGAGCTGACGCCGCGCACACGCCCGCCGCGGATCACGAAGTGCTGCACAGCGGCCGACAGCTCGTCCTCGGCGATGCCGAACAGGTCGGCATCCTCGTCGGCGGGCAGCACGAGGGCGCTCTTGTTGAGCACCGCCTGGATGGAGGTGAGCCGGTCGCGCAGGATCGCCGCCTGCTCGTAGTCCATGGCGGCGGCGGCCGCCTTCATGCGCGCGGTGAGGTCGCGCGTGAAGCGCTCGTCGCCTCCCTGCATGAAGGCGATGAAGTCGCCGACCATCGCACGGTGCTCCTCGATCGTCACGCGCTGGGAGCAGGGGCCGCCGCACTTGCCGATCTGGCCGGGGAAGCAGGGCCGGCCCGTCTGCATGGCGCGCTTGTACGACGCGTCGCTGCAGGTGCGGATCGGGAACACCTTGACCATCAGGTCGATGGTGTCGTGCACCGCCCACACCTTCGGGTAGGGCCCGAAGTACTTCGCTCCCGGGATGCGGTGGTTGCGCGTCACGATGACGCGCGGGGCCTCGTCGGCGAGCGTGATCGCCATGAAGGGATACGACTTGTCGTCCTTGTACCGGACGTTGAAGGGCGGATCGAACTCCTTGATCCACTGGTACTCGAGTTGCAGCGAGTCGACGTCCGTCGGCACGACGGTCCACTCCACCGATGCGGCGGTCGTCACCATCCGGCGCGTGCGTTCGTGCAGCGTGTGCAGCGACGCGAAGTAGTTCGACAGTCGCTGCCGCAGGTTCTTCGCCTTGCCGACGTAGAGGACCCGCCCCTGGGCATCGCGGAAGCGATACACGCCCGGGTTGGTCGGGATCTCCCCCGGCTTGGGCTTGTAGGCGAGCTGCGCGCGCATCAGCCCGCCTTGCGGGCCCGCGCCTCGGTCTCCCGCTCGCGCACGCCCAGCACCTCGGCGAGGAAGGCGCCGGTATGACTGGCCTCGACCTTCGCCACCTGCTCCGGGGTGCCCGTCGCGATGATCTGACCGCCGCCGGAGCCGCCCTCGGGGCCGAGGTCGATGATCCAGTCGGCCGACTTGATGACGTCGAGGTTGTGCTCGATCACGATGACGGTGTTGCCCTTGTCGACGAGGCTGTTCAGCACCTCGAGCAGACGACGGACGTCCTCGAAGTGCAGACCCGTGGTGGGCTCGTCGAGCACGTAGATGCTGCGTCCGTTGCTGCGACGCTGGAGCTCGGTGGCCAGCTTGACGCGCTGCGCCTCGCCGCCCGAGAGCGTTGTGGCCGACTGGCCGAGGCGCACGTAGCCGAGGCCCACGTCGACGAGTGTCTTCATGTAGCGGTGGATCGCCTGGATCGGCTCGAAGAACTCGGCCGCCTCGGCGATCGACATCTCGAGCACCTCGGCGATGTTCTTGCCCTTGTAGTGCACCTGCAGGGTGTCGCGGTTGTACCGCTTGCCGTGGCAGACCTCGCAGTCGACGTAGACGTCGGGCAGGAAGTTCATCTCGATCTTCAGCGTGCCGTCGCCCGAGCAGGCCTCGCAGCGGCCGCCCTTGACGTTGAAGCTGAAGCGACCGGCCTGGTAGCCGCGCACCTTCGCCTCGGGGGTCTCGGCGAAGAGATTGCGGATCCGGTCGAAGACGCCGGTGTAGGTGGCCGGGTTCGATCGCGGCGTGCGCCCGATGGGCGCCTGGTCGACGTGCACCACCTTGTCGAGCTGGTCGAGACCGGTGACGCGGGTGTGCTTGCCGGCGACGCGGCGGGCGCCGTTCAGGCGGGTGGCGAGCACCTCGTACAGGATGTCGTTCACGAGCGTCGACTTGCCCGACCCGCTGACGCCGGTGACGGCGGTCAGGACGCCGAGCGGGAACTCCGCCGTGACGTCGCGGAGGTTGTTCTCGCGGGCGCCCACGACCGAGATGGTGCGCTTGCGATCGATCTTGCGGCGCTTCTTCGGTGTGGGGATCTCGCGGCGCTTGGCCAGGTAGTCGCCCGTGATCGACGCCTCGTCGGCCAGCAGCTCCGCGTACGGGCCGGAGTGCACGACCTCGCCGCCGCCCTCTCCGGCGCCCGGCCCGATGTCGACGATCCAGTCGGCCGCCTCGATCGTCTCCTCGTCGTGCTCGACGACGACCAGCGTGTTGCCGAGGTCGCGGAGCGTGACGAGGGTCTCGATGAGGCGGCGGTTGTCGCGCTGATGCAGGCCGATCGACGGCTCGTCGAGCACGTACAGCACGCCCGTGAGGCCGGTGCCGATCTGGGTGGCCAGGCGGATGCGCTGCGCCTCGCCGCCCGAGAGCGACCCCGCGGCGCGGCTGAGCGTCAGATAGTTCAGGCCGACGCGGATGAGGAAGTCGAGACGGACGCGGATCTCGCGCAGCACCTGCGCGGCGATGTGCGCCTCGCGGTCGGTGAGCGTGAGCAGGTCCATGAAGCCGCGCGCATCCTCGAGGCTGAGGTGCGACACCTCGGCGATCGAGCGGTCGTGCACCTTCACCGCGAGCACCTCGGGCTTCAGGCGGTCGCCGTCGCACACGGGGCACGGCACCTCGCGGAGGTACTCGGACCAGCGCTGGCGCTGAGCGTCGCTCTCGGCCTGCGACCACTGACGCTCGATGTAGGGGACGACGCCCTCGAACCCGCTCGCATAGCGGACCTCGCGGCCCCACCGGTTCTTGTAGCGGACGTTGACGTTGTATCCCTCGCCCAGCAGCACCGCGTCCTTGACGTCCTGCGGGAGGGCGCGCCACGGGGTGTCGAGCGAGAAGTTCAGGTCATGCGCCAGGCCGACGAGCAGGCGCTCGTAGTACTGGAAGAGGCCCTTGCCCTGGGTCGTCCACGGGACGATGACGCCCTCGCGGATCGAGAGGTCCTCGTCGCCGAGCATGAGCTCGGTGTCGACCGACATGCGGGTGCCGAGACCCGAGCACGCCGGGCAGGCGCCGAAGGGCGCGTTGAACGAGAAGGTGCGGGGCTCGATCTCGGTCAGCTGCAGCGCGTGACCGTTCGGGCACGAGAGCTTCTCGGAGAACGACTGCCAGGCGTCCTCCCCCTCCTCGTCGACGAAGTTGACCTGCAGCACGCCACCCGCGAGGCCCAGCGCGGTCTCGACGGAGTCGGTGATGCGTCCGAGCATGTTCTCGCGCGAGACGAGGCGATCGATCACGACCGAGATGTCGTGCTTGTAGCTCTTCTTGAGCACGGGCGGCTCGGCGAGCTGGATCAGGTCGCCGTCGACGATGGCGCGCGAGTAGCCCTTCGCCCCGAGCTCCTTGAAGAGGTCGACGAACTCGCCCTTCTTCTGGCTGACGATGGGCGCGACCACCTGATAGCGGGTGCCCTCCGGCAGCTCGTTGAGCTGATCGGCGATCTGCTGCACGGTCTGGCGCTGGATCCGCTCGCCGCACTGCGGGCAGTGGGGCACGCCGATGCGCGCCCACAGGAGGCGCATGTAGTCGTAGATCTCGGTGATCGTGCCGACCGTCGACCGCGGGTTGCGGTTGGTCGACTTCTGGTCGATCGACACCGCCGGGCTCAGGCCCTCGATGAAGTCGACATCCGGTCGATCGACCTGCCCGAGGAACTGGCGGGCGTACGCGCTCAGCGACTCGACGTAGCGGCGCTGGCCCTCGGCGAAGATGGTGTCGAAGGCGAGGCTCGACTTGCCGGAGCCCGAGAGGCCCGTGAACACGACCATCGAATCGCGTGGGATCTCGAGGTCGACGTTCTTCAGATTGTGGACGCGGGCACCGCGGACACTGATCTTTCCGGGGCTGGAGACAGGGACGATCGGCACCCCACCAGTCTAGGTGCGGCCACCGACATCTGGATCTTTGTTCGAAGATGCGCGCCCGATCCGGGGCGGAATCCCAGACAGCGCGTCCCGCTCAGAGGGACTTGTCGAGCCGGCCGGAGAAGGGCGTCAGCGCATCGCGCAGGCTGGCCACCTGGTCGAGCGTCATGCCCACGCGCTCCATCACCTGGAACGGGACGGCCAGCGCCTGCTCGCGCAGGGCGCGCCCGGTCTCGGTGAGGTCGATGTCGAGCCGGCGCTCATCATCGGCGCGGCGGCTGCGGGTGACGAGCCCCTGCGCCTCGAGGCGCTTCACCAGCGGAGACGCCGTGGCCGGATCGAACGCGAGCTCCTCGGCGATGTCGCCGAGCGTGCGCGGCGAGCTGTCCCACAGCGCGAGCATCACGAGGTACTGCGGATGGGTGAGCCCCAGCGGCTCCAGCACGGGTCGATAGATCGACACGACGTTGCGCGCCGCCGTCACGATCGCGAAGCAGAGCTGGTTCTCCAGCTTCAGCAGATCGTTCTCGGAATCGGCCACGGGACCATCCTCACACACCGGGACATTTAGTAGACTAATCGTTATGACCGAGAAGATCCCGTGGCGCACCCGCATCCGCGAGGCGGGCGGCCTGTACCTCTGGTTCAACAGCACGCTCATCCGCCTGGCCGGTCCCCCGCACGTGAGCCCCAACCTGCCCCGCAACAAGGACGCGGATCTGTGCGCGCACTGCGGGCTCCGCCGCGACGCGCACCGCGAGGATCCGGACGGATCGCTGCACTGCGCGACCTCGGAAGCTCCCGCGTAAGGGCCCGCGGCGCCCCCGTCAACCCTCTCGGCTCGCGCGAAGCGCTCGCATATCGTCGCGGCATCCGCCGACGACCAGAGGGAGATGCGCCATGGCATCCGCACGCGAGAACGACATCCCGATCCCCGGAGCTCCGGCGCCGGTCCCGCCCTCCGCGAGCGAGCCGACCGAGCCGCGTCGGCCGCTCCCCCCGAAGCCCGATCAGGACGGCCCCGAGAGCCGCACGCCCACCGGCGCCGCGACCGACTGGCCGCCGACCGCGATGGGCCAGCAGGGTGCGTATCTGACCACCGCGCAGGGCGCGCGGCTGCCCGACACCGATCACTCGCTGAAGGCCGGGCCCCGCGGGCCGGTGCTGCTGCAGGACCACCACCTGCGCGAGAAGATCACCCACTTCGACCACGAGCGCATCCCCGAGCGCGTGGTGCACGCCCGCGGTGCCGCCGCGCACGGCGTCTTCATCGCCAACGGCGCCGCGGAATCGGTGAGCAAGGCCGCCTTCCTCCGGGCCGGCGCGCAGACCCGCACCTTCGTGCGGTTCTCCACCGTGCTGGGCTCGCGCGGGTCGCTCGACACCGCCCGCGACACCCGCGGCTTCGCCACGAAGTTCTACACGACCGAGGGCGTGTACGACCTCGTCGGCAACAACATCCCCGTGTTCTTCATCCAGGACGCCATCAAGTTCCCCGACGTGATCCACGCCGGCAAGCCGCACCCCGATCGCGAGATCCCGCAGGCGCAGTCGGCGCACGACACCTTCTGGGACTTCGTGTCCCTCCACACCGAGGCGCAGGCGCACGCGATGTGGAACATGTCGGACCGTGCGATCCCCCGTTCGTACCGGATGATGCAGGGCTTCGGCGTGCACACGTTCCGCTTCGAGAACGAGGCCGGCGAGACGGTGCTGGCGAAGATCCACTGGCGCCCGCGCGCGGGCACCCACTCGCTGACCTGGGAGGAGGCGCAGCTGGCGGGCGGCAAGGATCCGGACTTCCACCGCCGCGACCTCGCCGACGCGATCGAGTCGGGGGCGTTCCCCGAGTGGGATCTCGCGCTCCAGGTGTTCCCGGACACCCCGGACGAGATGTTCGAGGGTATCGACCTGCTCGACCCGACGAAGTTCGTGCCGGAGGAGCTGGCGCCCCTGCAGGTGGTGGGCACCATGCGGCTCGACGCGAACCCGTCGAACTTCTTCGCGGAGACCGAGCAGGTCGCCTTCCACCCCGGGCATCTTGTGCCCGGCATCGACGTGACGAACGACCCGCTGCTGCAGGGTCGCCTGTTCTCGTACCTCGACACGCAGATTTCGCGCCTGGGCGGACCGAACTTCGCGCAGCTGCCGATCAACCGGCCGCACGCCGACATCAACGACATGCTGCGCGACGGCATGCACCAGACCGCCGTGCACCGCGGTGTCGCACCCTACAAGCCGAACTCGCTCGACGGCGGCTGCCCGTTCCTGGCGGGAGCCGACCTCGGCGCCTTCGTCGAGGTGCCGGCCGCCGTCGCCGCGTCGGTGAAGGAGCGCACCTCCCCCGCGAGCTTCGACGATCACTTCTCGCAGGCGACGCTCTTCTATCGCTCGCTCACGCCGATCGAGCAGCGCCACGTCATCGAGGCCTACTCGTTCGAGCTCGGCAAGTGCTACGAGCAGGCCGTGAAGGAACGCCAGCTGGCGGCGCTCGCGAACATCGACGCGGATCTGTGCGCGCAGGTCGCCGAGGCGCTGGGGCTGCCCGCCCCGAAGCCGACGGTCGACATCGCGGACGTCGAGCCGAGCCCCGCGCTGCGCCAGGTCGGCGAGGAGTGGCCGGTCACCGGCCGCGTCATCGGCATCCTGGCGGACGAGACCGCCGATGCCGACGAGCTCGAGGCCGTTCGAGAGGGCCTGCACACGGCAGGGATCGTGCCGCTCGTCATCGCGCCGCACGGCGGCATGCTGCACGGCATCCCCGTTCAGCGGACGGCTCAGACGGCGGCGAGCATCGAGTTCGATGCGCTGATCGCTCTCAGCCCGTCGGCCGACCCGCGGGCGCTGCGGATGCTGGACGAGTTGTTCCGGCACGGCAAGGCGATCGCCGTGGCACCGGCGGCCGCGGGGATGCTCGGCGACGCCGCCATCGACCAGGCGGCGCCGGGCATCGTCACGGCCGATGCCCCCGAGGCGGTGGCGGAGCTGCTGACGCTGCTCGCCACCCACCGGGTCTGGGAGCGGATGGACCTGCTGCCGGTCTGACGACCGCGGCGGGAAGGCCGGGCGCGCTCAGGCGTGCCCGGCCTTCTCCATCTGCCGGAGGTCGCGCTTCAGATCCTGGACCTCGTCGCGCAGGCGCGCGGCAAGCTCGAACTTGAGCTCGTCGGACGCCGCGAGCATCTGGCTGGTGAGGTCGGCGATCGCCTGCTCGAGCTGCTGGGCGCCCTCGGCCGCGAGCCCCTCGCGCTTGCGGATCGGCGTGGGAGTCCTGCCCTTGCCGCTCTTGGTCCGGGCGGCGTCTCGCTTGGAGAGGAGCTCCTCGGTGTCGGCCCCCTCGCGCGCGAGCTGGTCGGTGATGTCGGCGATGCGCTTGCGCAGCGGCTGGGGGTCGATGCCGTTCGCCGTGTTGTACGCGATCTGGATCTCGCGGCGTCGCTCGGTCTCCTCGATGGCCTTGGTCATCGAGTCGGTCATCCGGTCGGCGTACATGTGCACCTGGCCCGAGACGTTGCGCGCCGCGCGGCCGATGGTCTGGATCAGCGAGGTGCCCGAGCGCAGGAACCCCTCCTTGTCGGCGTCGAGGATCGCCACCAGCGAGACCTCGGGGAGGTCGAGACCCTCGCGGAGCAGGTTGATGCCGACGAGCACGTCGTAGACGCCCTGCCTCAGCTCGGTGAGCAGCTCGACGCGACGCAGCGTGTCGACGTCCGAATGCAGGTACCGGACGTGCACGCCGTGCTCGCCGAGGAAGTCGGTCAGCTCCTCGGCCATCTTCTTGGTCAGCGTCGTCACGAGCACACGCTCGTCGCGCTCGACCCGGACGCGGATCTCCTCGAGGAGGTCGTCGATCTGGCCCTTCGAGGGCTTGATCACGATCTCCGGATCGATGAGGCCGGTGGGGCGGATGATCTGCTCGACCACGCCGTCGGCGATCCCCATCTCGTACTTGCCGGGGGTGGCGGACAGGTACACGGTCTGGCCGATCCGGTTCTTGAACTCGTCCCAGCGGAGCGGGCGGTTGTCCATCGCGCTCGGCAGGCGGAAGCCGTGCTCGACGAGCGTGCGCTTGCGCGACGCGTCGCCCTCGTACATGGCGCCGATCTGCGGCACCGTGACGTGCGACTCGTCGATCACCAGCAGGAAGTCGTCGGGGAAGAAGTCGAGCAGCGTGTGCGGCGGGGCTCCGGGGGCGCGACCGTCGAGATGCCGCGAGTAGTTCTCGATGCCCGAGCAGAACCCGAGCTGCTGCAGCATCTCGAGGTCGAAGGTGGTGCGCATGCGCAGGCGCTGCGCCTCGAGCAGCTTGCCCTGCCGCTCGAACTCCTGCAGGCGCTCCTCGAGCTCGACCTCGATCGTCTTGATGGCGCGCTGGACGGTGTCGGTTCCCGCCGCGTAGTGCGTGGCGGGGAAGATCGCGATGGCGTCGAGCCGCTCGAGCACGTCGCCCGTCAGCGGGTGCAGCTTGTACAGCGCCTCGATCTCGTCGCCGAACAGCTCGATGCGGATCGCGTGCTCTTCGTAGACCGGGATGATCTCGATCGTGTCGCCGCGCACGCGGAAGTTTCCGCGGGAGAAGTCGACGTCGTTGCGGTTGTACTGCATGCCGATGAACTGACGGATCAGCGCATCGCGGTCGTAGCGCTCGCCCACCTGCAGCGCCACGAGCGCCCGCAGGTACTCCTCCGGCGAGCCCAGGCCGTAGATGCAGGACACGGTGCTGACGACGACGACATCGCGCCGGCTGAGCAGCGAGTTCGTTGTGGAGTGGCGCAGGCGCTCGACCTCGGAGTTGATGGACGAGTCCTTCTCGATGAAGGTGTCCGTCTGCGGCACGTAGGCCTCGGGCTGGTAGTAGTCGTAGTACGAGACGAAGTACTCGACCGCGTTGTTCGGCATCAGGTCGCGGAACTCGTTCGCCAGCTGCGCCGCGAGGGTCTTGTTGTGCGCCATCACCAGGGTCGGGCGCTGCACCTGCTCGATGAGCCATGCCGTGGTCGCCGACTTGCCTGTGCCGGTCGCACCCAGGAGCACAACGTCGGTCTCGCCCGCGTTGATGCGGGCGGCCAGCTCGGCGATGGCCTTGGGCTGATCGCCCGACGGCATGTACTCGCTGACCACCTCGAACGGGCGCACACTTCGAGTCGTCTGCATCACCCCAGCCTAGGAGGGGCCTCCGACAATCGGCTCGGAGAGGCGGAACCGCACCCGCGCACCGGGAGGCAGCTGCCCCGCGAGATCCAGATCCGCGTCGATCACGGCGCCGATGACCGGGTAGCCGCCCGTCAGCGGGTGGTCCGGCAGGAACAGGACGGGCTGACCATCGGCCGGTACCTGGATCGCCCCGGTGACCACCCCCTCGCTCGGCAGCTCGCCCGGCGTCGCGCGCTCGAGGGGCGTCGGTCCGTGCAGCCGCACGCCCACGCGATCCGAGCGGGGTGTCACCGTCCACTCCTGATCGAACAGCGCTCGCATCCCGGCGGGGGTGAACCAGTCGTCGCGCGGGCCGAGCGTGATGCGCAGCTCGATCGCCTCTCCCGGCGCCGGCGGCGCGGCGGGCGGGACAGCGCCCGGGTCGACGGCATAGGGCGCCGCGGCCGGCCCGCGCAGGGTCAGCGTCGCGCCCGGCCGGAGGGCGGGGCCTGCGGAGATGCCGCCGAGGGTGTCGCTCGAGAGACTGCCGAGCACGGGCTCCACCGCGAACCCGCCGCGGAAGGCGATCACGGCGCGCACGCCGGCCGTGGCGAACCCCAGGCGGAGCTCGTCCCCGGCGCAGACGCCCGCGGGCTGCTCGGGCGCGAGGTCCAGCGCCGAGCCGTCGTGCCGCACGATCGCAGCGGGCAGCGTCGCCCCCGCCAGGGCGACGACCCCGGGCCCGCCGAAGCGCAGGACGGCGCCGCCGACCGCCACCTCGAGCGCGGCCTCCCCCGGCGCGTTGCCGACGGCCCGGTTCGCGCGATGCAGCGCGCCGCGATCGGCGGCGCCCGAGGGCGAGACGCCGAGCGCTGCCCGCCCTGCACGCCCCTCGTCCTGCAGCGTCAGCTGCACCCCGGGCGCGACGACCTCCACCGCCTGCGCCGCCGGAACAGCGGGTGCCGCGGCGGCCGCAACCCGCGCGACGGCGTTGTGCGTGGGCACCACCGCAGCCGCCGCGACCCGGACGAACCTCACCCGACCGCCCGGCACCAGCAGCGCGGGCGGGTCACGACGCACGTCCCACATGACCGCATCCGTCCGCCCGATCAGCTGCCAGCCGCCGGGCGACGCGCGGGGGTACACGCCCGCGAAAGCGCCGCCGAGCGCGACGGACCCGGCCGGGATGCGGGTGCGCGGCGAGGCGCGGCGCGGCACGTCGAAGAGCGGGTCGTCGCCGACGAGGTATCCGAACCCCGGCGCGAAGCCCGTGAAGGCGACGCGCCACGTGGCCGCCACATGGCGCGCGACAAGCTCGTCCGCGCCGACGCCGAGCCGAGCCGACACCTCCGCCAGATCCGCGCCGTCGTACACCACGGGGATCTCCACCACCGCCGGGGCCCCGCTCTGGCCCGCGGCCGCCGCCCCCGGCGACGCCGCCGCGGCGAGGCGGGCGCCGAGGGCCCCGGCGGAGACGATCCGCGGATCGAAGCGCACCAGCACCGTGCGCGCCGCCGGCACCAGCTCGACGACACCCGGCGGCGGGTCGGCGGTGAGGGTCGCCTGGAGGCGCATCGCCGCGTCCAGGTCGGCGACCTCCACCAGCAGGGCCCGATCCGATGCGGTGAGCACCCGTGTCATCGAGGACCCGCGAACGGCGCGAACCCGACCCCCTCGGCCGCGAGAAGATCGCGCACCGCACGCGCCATCGCCACGGCATCGGGGCTGTCCCCGTGCACGCAGATCGAGTCGGCCCGCACGGTCACCGCCGATCCGTCGACGGCCTCGATCACCCCGTCGCGGACGAGGCGCAGCATACGCGCCGCCACCACCGCCGGATCATGCAGCACGGCTCCCGGCTCGCGGCGCGGAAGAAGCGCCCCGGTCGGCGTGTAGGCGCGGTCGGCGAAGGCCTCGGAGGCGACGGGGATCCCGGCCCGCGTGGCCAGGTCGAGCACGGCGGCCCCGGGAAGGCACATCAGCACCAGTGACGGATCGATCGCGCGGACCGCGGCGACGACCGCCTGCGCCTGCGCCTCGTCGTGGGCGATCCGGTTGTAGAGCGCTCCGTGCGGCTTCACGTACCGCACGGCGGTGCCCACGGCCCCGGCGAGGCCCATCAGCGCACCGAGCTGGTACTCCACCTCGGCCTGCACCGTCGCGGGGGCGACGTCGAGGTCGCGCCTCCCGAAGCCCTCGACATCGCGGTAGCCGGGGTGCGCGCCGACGGTCACCCCGCGCGCGACCGCCTCGGCGATCGTCTCGCGGATGCCCTCCGGGCTGCCGGCGTGGAAGCCGCACGACACGTTGGCGCTGCTGACGATCTCGAGCATCGCCGCGTCGTCGGCGACGAAGCGCTCGGCGGTGTTCTCGCCGAGGTCCGAGTTCAGGTCGATCGTGCGCATGGCCTCAGCCGGTCAGCCGGTCCCAGAGGGCGTCGGCCTGCGCGAACGTGTCCTGCATCGTGCCCGCGGTGTCGATGACCACGTCGGCGAGCTTCAGGCGCTCTTCGTCCGAGGCCTGGTTCGCGACCCGGGCGCGCGCCTCGTCCTCCGACATGCCGCGATCCGCCACCATCCGCGCGACGCGGACCTCCGCCGGTGCGTGCGCCACGACCACAAGATCCCACTCCGCCGTCCCGCGGGCCTCGGCCAGCAGCGGCACGTCGTAGACGACGACGGCGCGGGGATCGGCATCGATCGCGGCGCGGAAGCGCCGCTGCGACTCGGCCTTCACCGCGGGATGCACGATGTCGTTGAGCACGCCGAGCTTCGCGCGGTCGGCGAACACCAGCGCCCCAAGCGCCGCGCGGTCGAGCGAGCCCTCGGCGGTGAGCACGCCCGGGCCGAACCGCTCCGCGATGGCGGCGAGCACGGGCTGCCCCGGCTCCTGGAGCTCGCGCACCAGTGCGTCGGCGTCGATCACGACCGCGCCGTGCTCGGCGAGGCGCCGTGCGATGGTCGACTTCCCGGAGGCGATCCCGCCCGTGAGCGCGATGAGTGGCATGGGCTCAGTCTTCCACGGGCCGGATCACCCGGTCGGCGTCGCGTCAGTGGGCACGCGGGTGCCGGACTCTCCCCCGCGTCCGCCCCCCGGTCAGCCGCGCGCGAGGAAGAACTCGCGCACAACGTCCGCCCCGGGCTTCGCATACGGGCAGTAGTCGCGGTTCGATGCCGCGTCCTCCCGCGGATAGAGCCGAGCGGGCCAGTCCCACAGCACGAAGCCGTCGACCCACTCGCGCGCGCCCGCCTCGGCGAACATCTCGGCCAGGTAATCGGCCTGCTCCTGCGGGTCGGCCTGGCCCCCGAAGGTCCAGTCATTGGGCCGTGCCGCCGATCCCGCGCGGCTGGGGCACCCCGCCTCGATGAACAGGAAGGGCTTGTTGTGCGCCCGCACGACCTTCTCGATCCTGTCGAGCTGGGCCGGCCACGCGCCGCTCGGGTAGTAGCCGCTCGCCGAGATGACGTCGACGGCGTCCCACCAGGTGATGCGGTCCTCCTGGTACTTATCGCAGTTGTACGTGATCGGGCCGTCGTAGACCGCACGAACCCGACGGATCAGCTCGCGCCACTCGGCCTCGCGGCGGTCGGCGCGCACCATCTCGCAGCCGATCACGAACAGCTCCACCCGCTCGTCCTGGGCGATCCGGGCGTGATGCACGATGAACTCCGTATAGCTCGCCCACCACTGCGCCCATCCGGGCTCGCCCGGCACGTCGACCTCGAAGAACCCGATGAACGCGCGCCAGGTGCCGTCGGCGCAGTTCACGACGGGCTTCAGGATCACCTTCTGCCCGCGCTCCCGAGCACCGCGGATCGCCCATCGGATCTCGTCGTCGGTCACCGTCGGCTCGTCGCGCCAGTGGATCTCGGTCGTGGAGGGCTTGTCCTGGAGGGCCGCGTACGTGATGCAGTTCCAGCCGACGCCGATCTCGGCGAGCGCGTCGAGCGACTCCTCGGCCGCCGGGACGGCCCAGGTGCCCCGCACGCCCGTCCAGCCCCAGGTCATGCCGGTGACGAACCCGAGGCGCTCTCGGACGCGGGCCGGGGTCCACTCACCGGACACCGGCGACCTCCTCGGCGAGAGGGGCGACGGGGGTCGGGGCGATCCGGATCTCCGCCGGGCCGGCCACCAGATCATTGCCGGTGCGGATCACACCGCGCGCGGCGAACGCCTGCGGGTCGATCGCTCGCGCGCTGGACACCACGAAGGCGGCGGTCTCCCCCGGCAGCAGGTGCACCAGAGCGTCATCGGCCACGGCGTCGGGCGCCACGGTGTCGACGAGCAGCGCCAAGTCGCGCACGAGGGTGTCGGCGGTGACCTCGACCCGCACGCCGCCCTCCGTCGGCGCCACCGCCATGCGCAGCGCGGCCGGGGCGAGCGACGCGTGGCGGAGGTCCGCGGGGAACCACCAGCCGGCGGTCGGCCCGAGGCGCGCGCGCAGCAGCTCGGACGCCGCATCGTCGGCCGTCGCCACGTCGGCGGGCACCGGCACGGTGACGGTGGCGCGGGGCGCGACATCGGCGGCGAGCGCGACCTGCCCGAGGCGGGCCCCGGAGGCCGCGAGGCGCTCGATCACAAGCTCCCCGCGCCAGGGGGCGTCCGTCTCGTTGCTCAGGATCACCGCGAGTCCGTTCCCCCGAGGCTGGATCGTCACCAGACGCTCGGCGAAGGCGTGCTTCATGGCGTACAGCAGCGGCTTCTCGCGGCCGTCGCCGTCGACGGCGGACCACGAGACCACGGGCCAGTCGTCGTTGAGCTGCCACACGATCGCTCCGGTGTTGTGCGGGGCGAGCGAGCGGAAGTGCTCGAGCGCGGTGCCGATCGCGCGCGCCTGATTGAGCTGCATGGCCCACACCCAGTCGCGCATGTCCCGCGGCACCGGAGTGTGGGCGACGAGCCCGGCGGTGAGCTTCGCGTCGCCGTCGATCGCCTTCTGGTGCACCTGGATGCCGGGCGACACGGGCGACAGGGGCTCGTCGTGGATCGCCCGGGTCAGCGTCGCCCAGGTGGGCGGGCCCTGCCAGCCGAACTCCGCCACGAAGCGGGGGGTGTACGCGCGGTAGTCGTTCCAGTCACGCCGGTTCCAGAGGTCCCAGATGTGGACGCTGCCGTGATCCGGATCATTCGGGCGGTGCGTCCGCCCCGGGGTGAACGGGCTGCCCGGGGTGTACGCGATGTGGGGCGCGAGCTCGGCCACGAGCTGCGGGAAGAGCTCGTAGTAGTAGTGCTCGCCCCAGGTGGCGCCGTCGAGGCGGGCGGGCCACCCCCATTCCTCGAAGCCCTCGAGGTTCTCGTTGTTGCCGTTGAGCAGGATCAGCGACGGATGCGCGGCGAGGCGGCCCACCGCCTCGCGCGCCTCGGCCTCGACCTCGGAGCGCAGCGGCTCCTCCTCGGCGTACGCGGCGCAGGCGAACAGGAAGTCCTGCCAGGTGAGCATGCCGCGCTCGTCGCAGAGGTCGTAGAAGTCCTCGCTCTCGTAGATGCCGCCGCCCCACACCCGCAGCAGGTTGACGTTCGCGAACTCGGCCTGGGCGATCCGGGCCGCGTAGCGGGCCCTGTCGACCCGGTGCGGGAACGCGTCGTCCGGGATCCAGTTCGCCCCGCGGATGTACACGGGCCGCTCGTTGACGAGGATCCGCAGCGGGGTGCCGGCGTCGTCCGGGGTGGTGTCGATCCGCACCTCGCGGAAGCCGATCCGCAGCGAGCGCGCGTCGAGCTCGCGCTCCCCGCCCGCCTCGTCATGCAGGGTGACCTCGAGCGGATAGCGGTGCGGTTCGCCGAACCCGCGGGGCCACCAGCGCCGGACGTCCGGGACGCGCACCGTGACCACGGCCGCGTCCTCGCCCGCGGCGAGCGCGATCTCCTGCGTGCGGTCTCCGACGCGCACCGCGAGCCGCAGAGGCGACTCACGCGCGCGCTCGAGATCGACGTGCACGTCGACGATGCCGTCCGCACCCTCCAGCCGCGTGACGGGCCGCACCTGCGCGATCCGCGCGGTGGACCAGCTCTCCAGGCGCACCGGGCGCCAGATGCCCGAGGCGGCGGTGTCGATCCCCCAGTCCCAGCCGAACCCCGAGGCCGTCTTGCGGATCGCGTTGTAGGGGTGGTGGTTCACGTGCGGTCGCGCCCCGAGCTCCAGCTCGGCGCGACCGGCCGCGCGCACGGGCGCGGTGAAGCGCACGCGCAGATCGTTCGCCCCCTCGCGCAGGATCTCCGCGACCGGCACCCGGTGGGAGCGGTGCTGGTTGCGCGTCTCGAGGATCGAGGTGCCGTTCAGGCGCACCTCGGCGACCGTGTCGAGCCCGTCGAAGGCGAGGTCGACGCGATCCGCCTGCTCGTCGGTCCAGTCGAGCGACAGCGCGTACTCGAAGTCGGTGACGCCGATCCACGCCTGCAGCCGCTCGTTGTCGTCGAGGTAGGGGTCCTCGATCAGCCCGGCGGCCAGCAGATCCGTGGTCGCGCTGCCGGGGACCTCGGCGGGGATCTCCCCCGCGTCGCGGACGTGCCGGGGCACGCGGGTGCCGTGGGGGCGCAGGGTCCAGCCGTCGGTGAGGGGTCGGCGGGCGAGGGTCATTTGGTGGCTCCCGAGGTGATGCCGCTGTAGATGTACCGCTGGAGCAGCAGGAAGATGACGAGCGTCGGCAGGATGACGATCATCGTGCCGGCCGCGATCACCTCCCATTGCGCCCCGAACGGACCGGTGAAACGGAACAGCGATGTGGAGATGACGCCGAGCTTCGGCGACGGCATGTAGAGGTAGGGCAGGTAGAACTCGTTGTAGATGGCTATCCCCTTGATGATGCACACCGTCACGACCGCCGGCGACAGCAGCGGCAGGATCAGACGCCAGTAGATCGTCCAGCGATTGGCGCCGTCGAGCATCGCCGCCTCGTCGATCGAGCGCGGGATCGACTGCATGAACTGCAGGAAGATGTAGATCGCGATGATGTCCGTGCCCATGAACAGGATGATCGCCGCGCCGTGGGTGTTGAACAGCTCGAGCGCGTTGACGATCTGGAACGTCGCGACCTGCGTGGTGACGCCGGGCACCAGCGAGGCGATGAGGAACAGGCCCACCACCAGCGCCTTGAACCGGAACTGGAACCGGTCGATCGCGTAGGCGGCCATCGTGCCGATGACGATGGTGCCGGCCAGCGAGAACACGAGGATGATCGTGGTGTTCCAGAAGCCGAGCAGCATGTTGCCGCGGGTGAACGCGGTGATGAAGTTGCCGAACTCGAACCAGTTCTCCGGCGGCACGAGCGGGCCTGTGGTCGCGTACTCCTCCTTCGTCTTGAACGAGGCGAACAGCACCACGGCGAGCGGGATGATCGAGACGAGCGCGGCGAGCACAAGCGAGACGTACTTGATGGTGCTCGCGGTCGTGCGGCGGGTGGCGGCCACAGCCGGCGAGACGGCCGGGCGGGTGAGGGTGCTCATGTGAGGCTGACCTCCTCGTCCGGCACGAGCCGGCGCTGCACCCAGGTGACGATGAGCACGATCGCGAGCAGGACGACGGCCATCGCCGAGGCGAACCCCACGCGACGGAACTCGAACGCCATCTGGACGGTCTGGATGACGAAGGTGGCGGTGCCGTTCGCGCCGCCCGTCATGATGAACGGGACCTCGAACACGCTGAGCGCGCCCGAGATCGACAGGATGAACGAGAGGCTGATCACGCGCTTGATGCCCGGCGCGATGATGAAGCGGAACTGGTGCCAGCGGTTCGCGCCGTCGAGCTCGGCGGCCTCGTAGAGCTCGCTGGGGATCGACTGGATCGCGCCGAGGAAGAGCACGAAGTTCAGCCCCATGTAGCGCCACACGCTGGTGGCGGCCAGCGACCAGTTCGCGAGATCCGGATCGCCGAGCCAATGGCGCGGCTCGTCGCTGCCGAGCCCCACCGCCCCGAGGAGGGCGTCGAGTGTGCCGTCCGGCTGGAACAGGTAGAGGAACACGAACCCGATCGCGACGCCGTTGATCAGGTACGGGAAGAAGATCACGCCCTTGAAGAAGTTGCGAAGGCGCGTCCGGAAGCTCAGCAGCGTCGCGAAGTAGAGGGCGAGAGCCATCTGGATCACGGATCCGGCGAGGTAGTACAGGCTGACGAAGAAGACCTGGAACATCTCGGGCCGGGTGAAGATCTCGACGTAGTTCTCGAGCCCCACCCACCCCTTGGTCTTGTCGAGGCCGTCCCAGTCCGTGAACGAGTACCAGATCATGTTCGCCACGGGGATGTAGGTGAACACGATCAGCAGGCCCACGGGGACCAGCAGGTACAGCCACGGGGTGAACCAGCGTGTGCCGTTCGGGTTGCCGGCGCCGCGGCGGCGGCGCTGCGCGCGCGGCACGGTGATCGTGCGGGTCGCTCCCGTGCCCGGTGCCATCGGCAGCGGCTGCAGGGCGGGAGCCTCTGACAGGTCGGTCATCTCTTCGTCTCTCTTCTCCGGCGGAGGGCGGGCGCGGAACGGGGGCGGCACCGCAACGACGCCGCCCCCGAGGGGTGTCAGCCCGCGTCGACCGCCGCGCGGGCGTCGGCCCAGCGCTGGTTCAGGTCGGCGAAGTACGACTCCTTGTCGCCGTCCGCGGCGCCGCGGGCGATGTCGACGAGCTTCTGGCGGTACACCGGGCCGTAGAGGTCGATCTCCGATTTGCTGATGACGTCGGCCTCGTGGCTCTCCTCGCCCGCCTGGGCGGGGGTCATCTCGACGTACTCGACGCCCGCCTCCTCGAAGTCGCCCAGGGTCTCCGGGGTGGGGCCGTCGACCAGCGGCGAGAGACCGCCGTTGTCGAAGGCGTACCCCGACTCGTTGGCGAACCACTCGATCCAGGCACGCGCGGCCGCCTTGTGCTCGCTGTGGATGTTGATCGCGTTCTTGTAGTCGCCGCCGACCTGGGCGTGGAAGGTGCCGTCCACCTGGTAGGGGAAGGGCATGTAGCCGATGTCCTCGCGCGCCTCGCCCGCCGCCTCGGCCGCGTCCTGCATCTGCGTGATCGCCCACGAGCCGAGCAGCATCGTGGCGACCTTGCCGGTGCCGAGGAGGTTCTTCGACTCCTCCCAGTTGGTGGTGAGCGGATCCTCCTCGTTCAGCCCGTTCGCGACGACGTCGAACAGCAGGCCGTCGACGATGCCGTGCCACTCGTCCTCGGCCCACGGGGTGTCGCTGTAGGAGACGTGGGTGTTGCTGTAGTCGGGGTCGGCGAGCGCACCGCGGTTGCTGTCGGACTGGCTGAGCGGCCAGCCGTCGGCGTAGTTCGTGTAGTACGGGATGGCGTCGGTCTCGTCCTTGATCGCCTGGAGGTCCTCGAGGAACTCCTCCGGCGTCGTGGGCAGGTCGGTGATGCCCGCGGCCTCCCAGACCTTCTTGTTGTAGACCAAGCCGTTCGTGTTGCCGGTGATGGCGATGCCGTAGGTCTGGCCGTCGTAGGCCTCCTCGGCGGCGAAGCGGTAGGTCTTGCTCACCTCGTCGGTCGGGCCGATCGGCTCGAAGAAGTCGCCGAGCTGGTCGGGGTCGACGCTGTTCGGGATCAGCAGGACGTCGCCGTAGTCCTCGGTGTTCATGCGGACCGCGATCTCGCCCTCGTAGTCCGTGATCGCCTCGAACTCGACGGTGACGTCGGGGTACTTCTCCTCGAACTGCGCCTTGTAGTCCTGGAAGACGGTGTCGACGATGTCGGTGCGCTGCGTCAGCACGGTGATCGTGCCGGCGATCGCGTCGTCACCGCCCTCCGCCGCGTCTCCTGCGGTGCCGCCGCAGCCCGTGAGCGCGAGCGCGCCCGCGCCCAGAAGGGCGCCCGCCGTGAGGAGCTTCCTCGTGACCATCATCGGTCTCCTGTCATCGTCGACATGGGTTCTAGGGGTGATTGCACTTCCACGCTTAAGCGCTTAAGTTGGCACAAACGTAGAGAGGGATGCGCCCGATGTCAAGCGATCGCCGATCGGGTCCGGATGATCCCCTAGGGTCGAACCCATGCCCGCCAGATCGCCCTCTTCGAGGCGCCTCACGATCACCGACATCGCCCACCGCGCGGGCGTCTCGACCTCGGCGGTGTCCTATGCGCTCAACGGCAAGCCCGGGGTGTCCGAGAGCACCCGCGCGCACATCCTCGAGATCGCCGCGTCGCTCGACTTCGCGCCCACCGCGGCCGCGCGGATGCTCTCACAGGGGCGCAGCGACACCGCAGGCCTCATCCTGCGGCGCGATCCGCGCTTCCTTGCCAACGAGTCGTTCTTCATGCAGCTCATCGCGGGGCTCGAGATCGGGCTCGCCGAGCACAACCGCGGCCTGCTGCTGCAGCTGGCGCCGGATCGGCAGAGCGAGATCGCGACCTACCGCCGATGGATGTCCGCGCAGCGGGTCGATGGCGTCATCCTCGTCGACTTCGAGAGCGACGATCCGCGCGTCGAGGTGATCCGCGAGATCGGCCTGCCCGCCGTCGCCATCGGCGACCCCTCCCTCACCGGCGACCTCGCGACGGCCTGGACCGACGATGCGGCCGGCGTGCGCGACGCGGTGCGGCACCTGCACACCCTCGGCCACCGCGCCATCGCCCGCGTGGCCGGTGGCGCGCACTTCGCCCACGTGCGCATCCGCGACGAGGCGTTCGCCGCCGAGTGCGACCTCCTGGGTGTGCGACACGCGATCCGGCACGGCGACTTCGGGGTCGAGCTCGCCGAGCAGCACACCCGAGACCTCCTCGCGGACGGCGCCTACACCGCCCTGGTCTTCGACTCGGGCCTGACCGCCGTCAACGGGCTGCGCGTGGCGCGCAGCCTCGGCGTGGATGTGCCGGGCGCGCTCAGCATGATCGGCTGGGACGACTCGATGCTCACCCAGGTCACCGATCCGCCGATCTCGGTCATGAGCTACGACGTCGTCCAGTACGGCGCCGAGGCGGCCCGCCTGCTCGGGGCCGTGCTCTCCGGCGAGCCGCCGCACGCGCGTCTGGGCGGCACGCCGACGCTGCACGCGCGCGGGACGACCGCGCCCCCGCCCGTGAGCTGATCGCGCCCCGGCGCGTCAGACGGTGCCGGCGGGCGGCCACATCCCGATGATGATCGCCATGACGACGATCGTCACCAGCTCGTGCGCGATGTTCATGACCGTCAGCCCCGACGGGCGGCCCTCGAAGGCGTCATGGGTGATTAAGCGCGCCGCGGTGAGCCCCGCCCACAGCAGGATGCTCGTCACCAGCGCCGAGACGAGGTAGCTGCCGCCGTAGAAGTGCCAGGCGATGGTGATCGCGCCGGCGAGCACCCACGCCGTGAGGAAGCTCACCACCACGGTGGTGATGATCGGCACCACGGCGTCCCTGCCGGTGCCTTCCATCGACACCCCGGCGAGCTTCGCCCAGCGCGTGCCGAGCACGCGTGGCGCGTACCAGACGGTCCCGACGACCATGCTCGAGAGGGTCGCGAGGAGCACGGTCCAGTAGTTGATCTCCGGAATCATGCGCCCGACTGTATCGGCACCGATGCCCGGCGCGGAATACGGCCCGCGAGACCTTGCCCGCGGCGGACGACCGGACGTACGTTGGGCGCGTCGAAACCCCAACGAGGAGGCAGTGATGGCCCACGGTGATGTGACCCATCTGGAGATCCCGGTCAGCGACCTGGAACGCGGACAGCAGTTCTACGCCGACCTGTTCGGCTGGCGCTTCTCCTCGCCGCCGGGCTTCGAGGAGTATCCGATGTGGCAGGCGCCCAACGACGTCTCGGGCGGGGCCCTCACCCCGCGCGAGGAGGGATTCAGTCAGCCGCGCTCGATCGTCGAGGTCGACTCGATCGACGAGACGCTCGCCAAGGCCGTCGCCGGCGGCGGCGCCGTCGTCAAGGAGCGCACCCCGATCAGCGAGACGAGCTGGTGGGCCCTCCTGCGCGACCCGGACGGCAACGAGATCGGCCTCTTCGAGGGCAGCTATCAGATGTGATCCGCCTCGCGTACGGAAAAGGGGCCGGATCCCGAAGGATCCGGCCCCTTTTCGCGACTCAGTGAGTCAGGCGGCCCGCGACCGGTGAACGGTCACGATCGGCGCTCGAGCGGTGAGCTCAGCGACCGGCCAGCTTCTCGCGCAGAGCGGCGAGAGCCTCGTCGTCCGCGAGGGTGCCGGCGCCGGCAGCCTCGGAGCTGAACGACTGACCAGCCGAGAACTCCTCGCCGGCCTCGGCCTCGGCCTCGAGGGCCTTGGCGACCTGCGTCTTGTGCTGCTCCCAGCGAGCCTGAGCAGCGGCGTACTCCTGCTCCCACTTCTCGCGGGCCTCGTCGAAGCCCTCGAGCCACTGGTTGGTCTCCGGGTCGAAGCCCTCGGGGTACTTGTACTCGCCGTTGTCGTCGTACTCGGTGACCATGCCGTACAGCGCCGGGTCGAACTCGGTGCCGTTGGGGTCGACCATCTCGTTCGCCTGCTTCAGCGAGAGCGAGATGCGACGACGGTCGAGGTCGATGTCGATGACGCGGACGAAGACCTCTTCGCCCACCGAGACGACCTGCTCGGCCAGCTCGACGTGCTTCGCCGAGAGCTCCGAGATGTGCACGAGGCCCTCGATGCCGTCGGCGACGCGGACGAACGCACCGAACGGAACGAGCTTGGTGACCTTGCCCGGCGTGATCTGACCGATCGCGTGCGTGCGGGCGAAGACCTGCCACGGGTCCTCCTGCGTCGCCTTCAGCGACAGGGAGACGCGCTCGCGGTCCAGGTCGACCTCGAGGATCTCGACGGTGACCTCCTGGCCGACCTCGACGACCTCGGACGCGTGCTCGATGTGCTTCCACGAGAGCTCCGAGACGTGCACGAGACCGTCCACACCACCGAGGTCGACGAACGCACCGAAGTTGACGATCGACGACACGACACCCTTGCGGACCTGACCCTTGTGCAGGTTGTTCAGGAACTGCGTACGCGTGGCCGACTGCGTCTCCTCGAGGAGGGCGCGGCGCGAGAGAACGACGTTGTTGCGGTTCTTGTCGAGCTCGAGGATCTTGGCCTCGATCTCCTGGCCGAGGTACGGCGTGAGGTCGCGGACGCGGCGCAGCTCGATGAGCGAGGCCGGCAGGAAGCCGCGCAGGCCGATGTCGACGATGAGGCCACCCTTGACGACCTCGATGACGGTGCCGGTGACGACGCCGTCGTTCTCCTTGATCTTCTCCACGTCGCCCCAGGCGCGCTCGTACTGCGCGCGCTTCTTCGACAGGATCAGACGGCCTTCCTTGTCCTCCTTCTGGAGAACCAGGGCCTCGACGACGTCGCCGACGCTGACGACCTCGTTGGGGTCGACGTCGTGCTTGATCGAGAGCTCGCGCGAGGGGATGACGCCCTCGGTCTTGAAGCTCACGTCGAGGAGGACCTCGTCGCGGTCGATCTTGACGATCGTGCCCTCGATGATGTCGCCGTCGTTGAAGGACTTGAGGGTCTTCTCGACCGCGGCCAGGAAGTCCTCAGCAGAGCCGATGTCGTTGATCGCGACCTGCTTGGTGGCCGGGGCGGTCGTTGCGTTAGTCATTTAGTGGGTTGTCCTTGTTGGATGTTTACTCGGGCCGCGGCTCGGTCCGCACCTCCGGAGGCCCGGACGCGCGAGACCACGGTTCGAACCGCGGCAGTTGGATTGTCTTCGTGCATCACGCGGTGGTCACTCCCCGGCCCAGCCGAGGCGACGCGCACACGCGTGACAGTCCAGGGTACCAGAGTCGGAGCCTGGCGACCCAGGTGCTGTGTGCGACGCGGCCGCGGGGCGCGGCGGCGTCAGTGGACGCGAGCGAAGAAGGCGCGGGCGCGCTCGCTCTGCGGGTGGGCGAGCATCTCGGAGGGGAGCCCCTCCTCGACCACCACACCGCCGTCCATGAAGACGAGCTTGTCGGCGACCTCGCGCGCGAAGCCCATCTCGTGCGTGACGACCATCATCGTCATGCCCTCGGAGGCGAGCGACTTCATGACCGCCAGCACGTCGCCGACGAGCTCGGGATCGAGTGCGCTGGTCGGCTCGTCGAACAGCATCATGTCGGGGTCCATCGCCAGCGCGCGGGCGATGGCCACGCGCTGCTGCTGGCCGCCCGAGAGCTGCGCGGGGTGCGCCTTCGCCTTCTCCGCGAGACCGACCCGCTCGAGGTTGGACATCGCCACCTCTGACGCCTGCGCCCGCCCGCGACCCATCACCGAGCGCTGCGGGAGCACCAGGTTGTCGAGCACGGTGAGGTGCGGGAACAGGTTGAACTGCTGGAACACCATGCCGATCCGGGACCGGACCCGGTTCAGGTCGGTCTCGGGGTCGCGGATGTCGACGCCCTCGACGAGGATCTGACCGGCGTCGGCCTCCTCGAGGCGGTTGACGCAGCGCAGCAGCGTCGACTTCCCGGAGCCGGAGGGCCCCACGACGCACACGACCTCGCCGGCGCCGACACGGAAGTCGACGCCCTTGAGCACCTCGTTGGATCCGTAGGACTTCCGCAGCCCCTGGATCTCGATGGCGGGCACATCCACCGGCGCGGTCATCGCGTCGCCTTCCTCTGACGGCGCTCCATCCACGAGACCAGCTGCGTGAGCGGCAGCGTGATCACGAGGTACAGCAGAGCGGCCTGCACAAGACTCGTCGAGGTGCCGGCCGAGATGCCCGACGCCTGGAAGTCGCGGGCGAGCGTGGTGAGCTCGCGCTGCATGGGCTCCGCGCCGATGATGGCGAGGAGCGAGGTGTCCTTGATCAGCAGCACGAACTCGTTGGTGAGCGGCGGGATGACCACGCGGAACGCCTGCGGCAGCACCACGCGGAACATCGTGCTGGCCGAGCCCATGCCGAGCGAGCGGGCCGCCTCGGTCTGCCCCTTGGGGACGGCCTGGATGCCCGCGCGGATCGTCTCGGCCATGTACGCGCTCGCGACCATCACGAGGGCGAGCAGGCCGGCGCCCACGAGGCCGCCGGGCGGCGACCAGCCGAACGCGATCGGGACACCGAAGCCCATGAAGATGATGACGATCAGCGCGGGCAGCCCGCGGAACAGCTCGATCCAGGCGGTCGCGAGCCAGCGCAGCGACGCGATGGGCGAGAGCCGCATGAGCGCGAGGCACAGCGCCAGCACGAACCCGCCGACAAACGCGATCGCCGTGTACAGCAGGGTGTTGACGACTCCGACCGCGATCAGCTGGCCCCAGGTGCCGCCCGAGAGCGCCACCGCCTCCGGGTTCCAGAACTGGGCACGGATCCGCTCGCCGTCGGCCATGAACAGGAGCGCGACGAGCGCGCCCACGATGACGACGTTGATCCCGCCGACCGTGAGTCGGCGTCGTGTGGTTCTTCTCACCGAGTGCCCGTCCGGAGTGCGTCAGAGGTCAGTTGACCGCGAAGTACGAATCGTAGATCGTGTCGTAGCTGCCGTCCTCGCGGATCGCCGACAGCGCGCCGTTGACGGCCTCGAGCAGGGCGGTGTTGCCCTTGCCCACGGCGAAGCCGTACTGCTCGCCGGTGTCGTACTGCTCGACGATCGTGTAGCCGCTGTCCTTGGTGTGCTCGATGTTGACGGGCAGGTCCTGCAGCAGCGCGTCGACCTGTCCGGCCTGCAGCGCGGGCCACATCTCGGCGTCGCTCGGGAAGGCGACGATCTCGGCGCCCTTGGCGTTCTCGGTGGCGTAGCTCTCGCCGGTGGTCGCCTTCTGGACGCCCACCTTGACGCCGTCGAGGTCGTCGATGCTCTTGATGTCGCTGTCGACGGCGACCAGGAGCGACTGCTCCGAGTCGTAGTACGCGTCGGTGAAGTCGAGGTTCGCCTTGCGCTCGTCGGTGATGGTGATCGCCGAGGCGGCGACGTCGCACTGCTTGGAGTTCAGCACGATGCCCGACTGGATGCCGTCGAAGCCCTGGTCCTTGACGACCAGCTCGAGGTCGAGGTTCTCGGCGACGGCGTTCATGATCTCGATGTCGAACCCGGTGTAGCCGAGCTCGCTGCCCTCGTCGAAGTCCTCGAAGGGGGCGTAGGGCACGTCGGAGCAGACGGTGAGCTTGCCCGACGCGATGGTGGTGAGCTCGGCGTCGGCGGAGGGGGTCTCGCTGGACGGGGTGCTGGACGAGCCGCAGGCGGACAGGGTGATCGCGGCTGCTGCGGCGAGAAGTGCCGTGAGCGGCACGCGAATCTTCGACATATTGCGATCCTAAAGGAGCGCGTGGGCGGCGCCTTTACCGCATCATCCGAAGTGATGGAACCGTTGCGTATGCCTCGCGTGCCGGCGACGGTCGCCGCGCCGCCCGAGGAATCCGGGCTGAGGTGCCCACCACCCCGTTGCGCGGTGTCGTCGCGCGCTAGGGTTCTCGCAGGATCACCTTGGGGGAGGCGGCCTGTATGCCCTCCCCGGGCATCCCGCACCGTCCGCACAGCGCCCCGAGGAGTCACATGTCCCTTCCTCCGAACGACGACACCGGAATCCCCCCGGTCCCGCCCGTCCCGCCGCAGCCGCCGGTGCCCCCGGGACCGCCGAGCCCGGATCAGCCCGCCCCCGCGGAGCCCGCCTCGCCTGAGGCGCCGAGCTTCGACTCCGCACCGCCCGCGTACACCCCGCCGACCTACACACCGCCGGAGTACTCGACGCCGGACTACTCGGCGCCGGCCGGGCACTCGGACCCCGGCCCCTTCGGGTCCGAGCCGCAGGCCGAGGGAGCGTACCCTCCCCCGCCGGCGGGCGCGGAGAGCCCTTCCGGCCCCGCCTACGGCGCCCCCGCCGAGCGGGTACCCGGCGCCCCGGCGGGCCCCGCCTACGGCGCCCCGGCCGCGCCCGGATACGGTGCCGCGGGTGAAGCCGCGTTCCCCGGGGCGACCACCGCTCAGGGATACCCCGGAGCCGTGCCCCCGTACGCCGGAGGCGGCTACCCGGGTGCGCCGTACGGCGGACAGCCCACGCCGCCGCAGGGCAGCGGCAAGGGCCTCGCGATCACCGCGCTGGTCCTCGGCATCGTCGGCGTCCTCGGCATCGCCGTGGCGTTCATCCCCTTCGCCGGATTCGCCTCGCTCCTCGTGCCGATCGCCGCGATCATCATCGGCATCATCGCCCTCGTCAAGAAGAAGCCGGGCAAGGGCCTCGCCATCACCGGCACGGCGCTCGGCGCCGTCGCGCTGATCGCCTGCACGGCCATCGCGATCGCCATGACCACGTTCCTCATCGGCGTGGCCGAGGATCCGAACCGCTTCGTCGACGAGGCGTGCGACGCCGCGGGCCTGTCTGCGGAGGAGTGCGAGAACCTCCAGCAGGACGACGGGTTCACCGACCCCGACTCCGCCCCGGACGGGACGGTCGACGAGTCGGTCGACGTCGCCGCCTCCGCGGAGGTCACCGAGACGGCCTTCGGCGAGGACGCCGACGGCGCCTCATGGTACGCCATCGTGCTCGAGCAGACCAACCCCGACGTGATGTACGAGTACTTCGAGGTCGAGCTGCAGGCGCTCGACGCGTCGGGTGACACCGTCGCGGAGGACCAGCCCGCCGGCGTGCTGCTGCCGGGGCAGACGATCATCACGGGCACCCTGGACGACGTCTCGGCGCCGATCACGGAGATCCAGCTCGGGTCGCTCGACGGCGATTACAACTCGGTGGTCGAGCTGCCCGCGGGGTTCCAGGGCGAGCTGTCGTACGACCTCACGGCCGAGCCCCTGAGCGGCATGGCCAGCATCTCCGGCACCGTCACCAGCACGTTCCCGGAGGATGCCGAGCCCTACATGATCGACATCGTCGCGCGCGATGCCGGCGGCGTGATCGTGGCCACCGGCTACGCCACCGTGGAGGCCATCCCGGCCAACGGCACGGCCGAGGTGAGCGGATTCCTCCTCGGTGATCTTCCCGAGGGCGGCGTGCTCGAGGCCTCCGCCGCGTTCTACTGATTCGACGACGTGACCCGCAGGGCCCAGCCTCTCCGGCTGGGCCCTGCGGCGTCTCACGGGGCCATCGTCCGGGCGACGCCGTCACCCGGCGCGAGTGCCCGCAGCCCGTCGTTGTGCAGCAGGAACTGCGCGCGGAGGCGGACGTCGCTCTTGCCCATCTCCTCTGACATGGCCGCCGCCCAGGCCAGCTCCTCGGCCCCGAACGCCGCATCGCCCTCTCTCTCCCACACGAGGACGAGCTGGGTGACCTCGATCGCGCCGCAGATCCGGCCGAGGCGGTCGGCGAGCAGGCACGCGGCCGTGGTGGGGCCGAGATCGTCGACGACGACGGGCTCGTGCGGATCGCCCGGGAAGTCCTCCGTCGGCATGATCGCCTCGCTCAGGCGATCCTGGTCGTCCAGGAACATCAGCCAGAGCTGACGGCGGACCGCGCTCGTGAGCAGCAGGCCGACCAGCTCCTCCAGTGTCGCGTCGTCCAGGGGCGCCTCACGCAGCTCGGCTATGCGGCGCTCGGCCGCTCTCGTGTGTGTCATGACTCGAGGCTGTCGGCCCCGGGACGACCCCGCCGGCGATCTGCCCCATTGGGGAGAGGGATCACGCCATCGCGTGCGGGGGACGAATCAGCCCTGCGCGGCGGTGCCGACTCTCAGACCGCGTGCCGGACGCATCGCGCCGCCGTCGGTCGCGCGAGCAGCCGGCCCTCCGGAATCGCCTCGCCGCACACCTCGCAGACGCCGTAGGTTCCGGCGTCGATGCGCTCCAGCGCCGCGTCGATGTCGCGCAGCTCGCCTCGGGCGTCGTCGCTGAGACCCGCCAGGCGCGACCACTCCCCCGACAGCGTCACGCCCTCCGGGTCGTGCTCGTCGTCGGCGGTCGAGTCGCCCCGGGCCGCGGCGACGGCGGTGAGGTCGCCGGCCCGGGCCGCGATCCGACGCTCGGCGTCGCGCCGCCTCTGCAGCAGCAGGTCGCGCATGCGTTCCAAGGTCTCGGACATGGCGGTCACCCTACTCGCCGCCGCCGGAAACGGAGCGACCCCCGCACCTTGTGGGTGCGGGGGCCTGGTCCAGCTCAGATAGAGCGGTCTGGTGCGGGCTCAGGAGCCCGCCGCCGGGGTCAGCGCGCGGCCGAGCCCTCGACGTAGTCCTCGTCGGTCGACTTCCACGCGAACAGCGCGCGGAGCTCCTTGCCCGTGGCCTCGATCGGGTGACCCTGCTCCTTCTCGCGCAGCGAGAGGAACTCCTGGGCGCCGTTGTCCTGGTCCTCGATGAAGCGCTTGGCGAAGGCACCGGTCTGGATGTCCGAGAGGACCTCCTTCATGCGCTCCTTCGTGCCGGCATCGATGACGCGGGGGCCCGAGACGTAGTCGCCGAACTCGGCGGTGTCGGAGATCGACCAGCGCTGCTTGGCGATGCCGCCCTCCCACATGAGGTCGACGATCAGCTTCAGCTCGTGCAGCACCTCGAAGTAGGCGATCTGCGGCTGGTAGCCGGCCTCGGTCAGGACCTCGAAGCCCGCCTGGACGAGGTGGCTCATGCCACCGCACAGGACGGCCTGCTCGCCGAACAGGTCGGTCTCGGTCTCCTCGGTGAAGGTCGTCTTGATGACGCCCGCACGGGTGCCACCGATCGCCTTCGCATACGAGAGGGCGGTGGCCCAGGCCTCGCCCGAGGCGTCCTTCTCGACGGCGATGATGTCCGGGATGCCGCGGCCGGCGACGTACTCGCGACGCACCGTGTGGCCCGGGGCCTTCGGGGCGACGAGGATCACGTCGACGTCCTCGGGGGCGTCGATGTAGCCGAAGCGGATGTTGAAGCCGTGCGCGAAGGCGAGGGTCTTGCCCGCGGTCAGGTTCGGCGCGATCGACTCCGAGTAGATGCCGCGCTGGTGCTGGTCCGGCGCGAGGATCATGATGAGGTCGGCCCACTTGGTCGCATCGGCGACGTTGAAGACCTGGAAGCCCTCCTCCTGCGCCTTGGGGGCCGACTTCGAGCCGTCCTTCAGCGCGATCGCGACCTCGACACCCGAGTCGCGCAGGTTCTGAGCGTGGGCGTGGCCCTGCGAGCCGTAACCGACGATCGCGACCTTCTTGCCCTGGATGAGCGACAGGTCGGCGTCGGCGTCGTAGAAGATCTCGGTGCTCACGGTGGTGTTACTCCTTGGTGGGGTTGGGGTTCTGGGTAATTCTGGAAAGACGGGAGGATCAGCCGCGCAGCACGCGCTCGGTGATCGACTTCGACCCGCGGCCGAGCGCCAGCAGGCCCGACTGGGCGAGCTCGCGGATGCCGAAGGGCTCGATCGCCTTGAGGAAGGCGTCGACCTTGCCCTTGTCGCCCGTGACCTCGATCACGAGCGCATCCGGCGCGTAGTCCACGACGTTCGCGCGGAACAGGCTCACGACCTCGAGCACGTTCGAGCGCGTCGAGTTGTCGGCGCGCACCTTCACAAGCATGTGCTCGCGCTGGACGCTGGAGGCCTGCTCGAGCTCGACGATCTTGATCACGTTGACCAGCTTGTTGAGCTGCTTGGTGACCTGCTCGAGCGGGAGCGCGTCGACATCGACGACCACGGTGATCCGGGACAGACCCGGGATCTCCGTGACGCCCACGGCGAGCGACTCGATGTTGAAGCCGCGGCGGGCGAAGAGCCCCGCCACGCGGGTCAGCAGACCCGGCTTGTCCTCGACGAGGAGGCTCAGCACGTGAGTGGTCATGTCAGTCGTCCTCGCTGAAGGCCGGAGCGTGGTCGCGGGCGTACTGGACGTAGCTGTTGCTGACGCCCTGCGGGACCATCGGCCACACCATCGCGTCGGCGCTCACGACGAAGTCGATGACGACGGGGCGGTCGTTCGTCTCGAGCGCGAGCGTGATCGCCGCGTCCACCTCTTCGGGCTTCTCGACGCGGATCGCGAGGCAGCCATAGGCCTCGGCCAGCTTCACGAAGTCCGGGATGCGGATGGTGTCGTGGCCCGTGTTCAGGTCGGTGTTCGAGTAGCGGCCGTCGTAGAACAGCGTCTGCCACTGTCGCACCATGCCCAGCGACGAGTTGTTGATGATCGCGACCTTGATCGGGATGTTGTTCAACGTGCAGGTGGCCAGCTCCTGATTGGTCATCTGGAAGCAGCCGTCGCCGTCGATCGCCCAGACCACACGATCCGGCTCGGCGACCTTGGCGCCCATCGCGGCCGGAACCGAGTAGCCCATCGTGCCGGCGCCGCCGGAGTTGAGCCACGAGTTGGGGCGCTCGTACTTGATGAACTGCGCCGACCACATCTGGTGCTGACCCACGCCGGAGGCGTACACGCCCTCCGGGCCCGTGAGCTCGCCGATGCGGCTGATCACGTGCTGCGGGGCGAGCAGTCCGTCCTTGGGCGGCGCGTAGCCGAGGGGGTACTGGTTCTGCAGGCCGCGGAGGTAGGCCCACCACTCGGCGATGTCGGTCCGGTCGCTGCGGGCGTGCAGCGCGGCGTCGAGGTCGACGAGGACGTCCTTCAGGTCGCCCACGATCGGCACGTCGGCGGTGCGGATCTTGCCGATCTCCGCCGGGTCGATGTCGACGTGCACGACCTTCGCGTTCGGGGCGAACAGCGCGGCCTTGCCGGTCACGCGGTCGTCGAAGCGCGCGCCGAGGGCGACGATGAGGTCGGCCTCCTGCAGCGCCAGCACGGCCGGGACCGTGCCGTGCATCCCGGGCATGCCCAGGTGCTGCTCGTGCGAGTCCGGGAACGCGCCGCGGGCCATCAGGGTGGTCACCACGGGGGCGCCGGACGCCTCGGCGAGGGTCTTCAGCTCCTCCGAGGCACGGGCGCGGATCACGCCGCCGCCGACGTACAGGACGGGCTTCTCGGCCTGGGCGAGCAGCGCGGCCGCTGCCTGGATCTGCTTGCCGTGCGCCTTGGTGACGGGACGGTAGCCGGGCAGGTCGATCTTCGGCGGCCAGATGAAGGGCGCCTCCGCCTGCTGGGCGTCCTTGGTGATGTCCACCAGGACGGGACCGGGGCGTCCGGTCGACGCGATCTCGTAGGCGGCGGCGATGGCGGCCGGGATCTCGGCGGCCGTCTTCACCAGGAACGAGTGCTTCGTGATCGGCATCGTGATGCCGACGATGTCGGCCTCCTGGAAGGCGTCCGTGCCCATGAGGGTGGAGAACACCTGGCCGGTGATGGCGAGCAGCGGCACCGAGTCCATGTAGGCGTCGGCGATCGCGGTGACAAGGTTCGTGGCACCCGGGCCGGACGTGGCGATGCACACGCCGACGCGGCCGCTGGCCGAGGCGTAGCCCTCGGCCGCGTGGCCGGCGCCCTGCTCGTGGCGGACCAGGATGTGCCGCAGCTTCTCGGCGGACATCAGCGGGTCGTAGACGGGGAGGATGGCGCCGCCGGGCAGGCCGAAGACGTCGTCGACGCCGAGCAGCTCGAGCGAGCGGACCACGGCCTCCGCGCCCGTGAGAACGGGAGCCGAGGACGAGGTCGAACGGGATGCGGGAGGGCGCGGCAGCACCTTCGCCGCGTCAGAAGTCGCGGAATCGGGCATGGTGATGCTTCCTTGAGTCGAGTCGAGGGGACCGCGTGACACCGTCACGGGTCAGCCGGTCGTCGCGCCCTCCGCAGCGGAGCGCACGAGTCGCGAGTACTTCGCCAGAACGCCTCGGGTGTAGCGCGGGGGCAGGGGCTCCCAGCCGGAACGGCGGGATTCGAGCTCTGCGTCGTCGACGAGTAGGTCAAGCGAGCGAGCAGCGATATCGACCCTGATCAGATCACCATCGCGCACGAAGGCGATTGGACCACCGTCCACCGCCTCCGGTGCAACATGGCCGATACACAGTCCGGTTGTGCCGCCTGAGAATCGACCGTCCGTCAAGAGTAGTACATCCTTGCCGAGCCCGGCGCCCTTGATGGCCGCGGTGACCGCGAGCATCTCGCGCATGCCCGGGCCGCCCTTGGGGCCCTCGTAGCGGATGACCAGCACGTCGCCCGCGCTGATCTCGCCGGCGGCGAGGGCGTCCATGGCCGCGCGCTCACGCTCGAACACGCGTGCGGGGCCCTCGAAGACCGAGGCGTCGAAGCCGGCGGTCTTCACGACGGCGCCCTCGGGGGCCAGCGATCCGTGCAGGATCGTGATGCCGCCCGATGCGTGGATCGGGTTGTCGAACGTGTGGATGACCTCGCCGTCGATGGGGTCGGGGTTGAGGTCCTTGAGGTTCTCGGCGAGCGTCTTGCCGGTCACGGTGAGCGCGTCGCCGTGCAACAGGCCCTCGTCGAGCATGGCCTTCATGATCACCGGGATGCCGCCGTGACGGTCGACGTCGTTCATGACGTACTTGCCGAACGGCTTCATGTCGGCCACGTGCGGCGTCTTGTCGCCGATGCGGTTGAAGTCGTGCAGCGTGAGGTCGATCTCGGCCTCGCGGGCGATGGCCAGCAGGTGCAGGACGACGTTGGTCGAGCCGCCGAGGGCCATCGCGAGCGCGATGGCGTTCTCGAAGGCCTCCTTGGTGAGGATGTCGCGGGTGGTGATGCCCTGACGCAGCAGGTTCACAACGGCCTCGCCCGAGCGGTGCGCGAAGTAGTCGCGGCGACGGTCGGCGGCGGGCGGGGCGGCGGAGCCGGGCAGGCTGAGCCCCAGCGCCTCGGCGACCGAGGCCATGGTGTTCGCGGTGTACATGCCGCCGCACGCGCCCTCACCCGGGGCGATGGCGCACTCGATGCGCTTCAGGTCCTCCTCGCTCATAAGACCGGCGCGGCAGGCGCCGACGGCCTCGAACGAGTCGATGATCGTGACGTCCTTCTCGGTGCCGTCCGACAGCTTCACCCAGCCGGGCGCGATGGATCCGGCGTAGAGGAACACGCTCGAGAGGTCGAGGCGGGCGCTCGCCATGAGCATGCCGGGGATCGACTTGTCGCAGCCGGCGAGGAGGACGCTGCCGTCGAGGCGCTCGGCCATCATGACGGTCTCGACCGAGTCGGCGATGACCTCGCGCGAGACCAGCGAGAAGTGCATGCCCTCGTGGCCCATCGAGATGCCGTCGGAGACGGAGATGGTGCCGAACTGCAGCGGGTAGCCGCCGCCGGCGTGCACACCCTCCTTGGCACCCTGAGCGAGGCGGTCCAGGCTCAGGTTGCAGGGGGTGATCTCGTTCCAGCTGGACGCGATGCCGATCTGGGGCTTGTCCCAGTCGGCGTCGCCCATTCCCACGGCCCGGAGCATGCCGCGCGACGTGGTGGCCTCGATGCCATCCGTGACGACGCGGCTGCGGGGCTTGATGTCGGGAGTTTCGGACGGTGTAGCGAGGTCGACCATGTCGGAAGTCTATGCCCGGCGCGGGATGCCTCCCGGCCGCGAGCGCAGAGCGCCACGCGAACCGCGGAGAGGTTGTTCAGGATGCTCGCGCGACAGCCAGTTCGGTGAGCAACTCTGCGAGCTCCAGCGGGTCGGCGACGCGCACCCGCGCGGCCGTCTCCCCCGGTCCGACGCGGACGCCCAGGTCGTCGTCGCCGAGGCTGCGCAGCGCGTCCTCGTCGGTGACGTCGTCGCCCGCGAACAGCACGGCCGTCGCACCGGTCTCGGCCTGCAGGGCGGCCACGGCCGTGTCCTTGCCCTCGTGCCGCCAGGCGTACTCGATCAGGTCCTTGCCGGTGCGGCGGCGCCACCCGGGCGCCTGCTCGCTCACCAGCGCGTCGACGCGATCCTGCGCCTCACGCGCACCCGCCTCGTCCGCCAGCCGGGTGTGGACGGCGAGGCCGTACGCCTTGTGCTCGATCCACGCGCCCTCGATGCCCTCGACCGCCCGCTCGGCGTCGGCCAGGAGCCGCTCGGCGACGGAGGCGTCCGCCGGATCCCCCTCGGACGGGGCCGGACCGGGCACCCCCGCGGGGCGCCAGTGCTCGGCGCCGTGCGAGCCCGCCAGCCAGACCGCCGAGTCGTCGTCATGCTCGCCGATGGCGCGCAGATCCGAGAGCTGGCGGCCGGACACGAACGCGACGGTGGTGCGCGGCAGCGCGGCCAGCCGACGGACGGCCTCGGCCGCCTCGGGCACGGCGCGGACACTCATCGGCTGGTCGCTCAGGTACGACAGCGTGCCGTCGAAGTCGAGGGCCACCAGCAGCGTGTCGGTCGCGGCCAGGGCGCGGACCTCCGCCTGCCAGGACATCAGAGCGCGCCTGCGTTGCGCGCCTGGCGCACCTTGTCGATGTCGCTGAGGAAGTCGTGCGACCAGTCCTCGACGTCGTGATCGAGCACCCGTCGGCGCAGCGCCCGCACCCGGCGCGACTGCTCGCCCGGCGACATCTCGACCGCGCGCATGATCAGGTCCTTCAGGCCGCCGATGTCGTGGGGGTTGACCAGCAGCGCGCTCGTGAGCTCGTCGGCGGCGCCGGCGAACTCGCTCAGCAGCAGCACACCGGTGTGGTCGGTGCGCGAGGCCACGTACTCCTTGGCGACGAGGTTCATGCCGTCACGGAGCGCGGTCACCAGCATCACGTCGGCGGCGAGATAGAGGGCGACCATCTCCTCGCGGGGGAACCCCTGGTGCAGGTATCGGATCGCCGTGTGGTGCATCGTGTCGAAGTCGCCGTTGATGCGGCCCACGGTGAGCTCGATCTCGTCGCGCAGGTCGGCGTAGGCGTCGACGCGCTGACGCGACGGGCTCGCGACCTGCACGAGCGTCGCGTCGCCCACGTGGAGCTTGCCGTCCTGCAGCAGCTCGCCGAACGCCTTCAGGCGATGGCGGATGCCCTTCGTGTAGTCGAGACGGTCGACACCGAGCAGGATCGTCTTCGGGTTGCCGAGCTGCTCGCGGATCTCCACCGCCCGGGCACGGACCGCCGGGTCCTGAGCCAGGTCGATGTAGGACTGGGCGTCGATCGAGATCGGGTACGCCTTCGCGATCGCGACGCGCGACGCGGACTCGCCGTCCTGGGCGGAGGCGACGACGATCTCGTTCGAGCGGGTGGTGTGGTGCAGCACGCGCCGCACCGATCGCTGGAAGTTGCCGGCGTCCGCCTGGCGCTGGAAGCCGATGACATCGGCGCCGAGGAGGCCCTCGAGCACCTGGCGACGCCAGGGCAGCTGCGAGTACAGGCCGTAGGCGGGGAATGGGATGTGGTGGAAGTAGCCGATCGTCACGTCCGGGCGCAGCTCCCGCAGGAGCTTCGGCACCAGCTGCAGCTGGTAGTCCTGGACCCAGACCACGCCGCCCTCGGCGACGGTGTCGGCGGCGGCCTCGGCGAAGCGCCGGTTCACCTTCACGTAGGACTCCCACCAGGAGCGGCGGTAGACCGGCGTCGCGATGACGTCGTGGTACAGCGGCCAGATGGTGCCGTTCGCGAAGCCCTCGTAGTAGCTCTCGATCTCGCCCGCGCTCAGCGGCACGGGGACCAGGCGCGCGCCCTCGAAGTCGAAGGGCTGGAGGTCGAGGTCGGGCTGTCCGCCCCATCCGACCCACGCGCGATCCGGCTTGCGCATCACGGGCTCGAGGGCGGTGACCAGACCACCCGGGGAGCGCCGCCAGCTCTCTTCTCCGTCGGGAGCGACCACGCGGTCGACGGGAAGGCGATTGGCGACGACGACAAGGTCTGCACGAGCGGCAGTGGCAGGCATCAGGCTCCTCCTTGGGGGCTGTGTTTTCACGGTATCAGCGGGGCCTGCTGGGCAGGAGATCGCCCGCGGGGGCTTGACTTCGGCGATAGCGTGGGTGACATGGCTCTGCGCAAATACCTCACCGGCACGGGACTCATCGGCACGCTGACGTCCGGGTACTCGATGCTCCGCGGGGCGAACGGACAGCGGTTCACCTGGCGCAGCGGCCTCGCCTGGCTCAGCTGGGGCATCACCCTCGCGCTGACGATCGGCACGCTGATGGACATCCGCCGAGCCAGCGTCGGCAAGCCGCTCTCGGACGACTCCCCCATCAAGGGCAAGGAGACGAAGTACTACTCCCCCGCCGAGGCCGAGAAGCACCTCGCGCGCCGCTCGCCGCGCCGCTGACCCCGATCCGTCTCCCCCAGGGTGAGGCGGGGGGTGAAAACCAGCTTTGAATCCGCCGGTTCGGCCGTTTCGGCGTGCCGAAACGGCCGGTCCGGCATATCGTTTGATCACCGCACCGCGGATCCGACATGGGAACCCCCCGTCCCGCTTCACCGTCACCGAGGTGCGCCGCTCGGCCCCGCCGTGACGCCTGCCCCCGCAGGAGATTCTTCAACGACCCGCACGGCCACCGGGCTCACCCCTTTCAGGTTTCTGAAGCCGGGTCGGCGTCGACCGTGCCCGGGGAGGAGAAGACGATGATCGAGACCCTTGAGATCTCGCCCACGCGCCTCAGCGACATCGTCGCGGAGCGCATCGCAGACGCCATCATCGATGGCACGATCCCGGCCGGCGCACGCGTGCGCGACCACGAGCTCGCCCAGCAGCTCGGCGTCTCGCGGATGCCCGTCCGCGAGGCCCTCCAGCGCCTGCAGCGGGTCGGCCTCATCGAGACCGCCGCCAGCCGGTACACCCGTGTCACGGAGGTCACCCCCGACCTCGCGGACTCCACCCGCCGCTTCTCGGGCCACTACCTGGTCTCGCTCGTGCGCATGGCCATCGGGGCCGTCGGCGCCGACGGTCGACCCGCCGCGGCCCAGTCCATCGCGGACCTCGCCGCGCGTCTGCAGGAGACAGGCGACGTGGTCGGCGCGCGCCGCGACCTGCACCTGCTGCTCGTCACCCTCGCGAGCAACTCGTTCATGTCGGTCATGGCATCCGACATCGGCATCGCCATCCAGCGCAACCTGAGCGCCGCGAACCTGCCCCTCGACACCCCCGAGGAGCTGGCGGCGAGCTTCCGCGAGCTGCGCGACGCGTTCCTGGCCGGCGACTCGGACGCCGCCGAGCGGATCGCCCGCGCGCAGTACGGCATCGTCGACTGACCCGACCCCGACGATCGCCCCCGAGGGGCCGGCCGACACGCCCCGCGTCGGCCGGCCCCTCTCCGTCTGCCCGAGAGGAACGGCGCGAACGACGAAGGCCCCGGTCGCTGACGCGACCGGGGCCTTGTGTGGTGCACCCCCTGGGACTTGAACCCAGAACCCACTGATTAAGAGTCAGTTGCTCTGCCGATTGAGCTAGAGGTGCATGTCGACCGGGGCGCTTTTCACTCCCTGGCAACGAGGAAAAACATTACCAGGAGTTGTCGGCGGGGGCGAATCGGGGCGGCAGATCCCGCACGTCGGGCGTGTCCACGCGCACGGACAGCCACGTCCCGACGCGGCGGTGCGATCCGCGCCGCTCAGGCGGTCGCCCAGGCCCCGTGGGTGATGCGCCGGCGCATGATCGTGCCGCCGGTCTCGCGCGCGAGCCGTTCGGCCTCCCGCCACGGAAGCGGGCCTATCGCCCGCGTCACGACCCCGGGGCGCCGCACCGCGTACTCGAACCAGAACTCGCCCCCATCGTCATCGATGTCGCTCATGCGGTCTAGGAGACACAACACCCGGCGGAGATACGCGGATCAGGGGAACGAGACGAGCGCGAGGCCCTCCTTGGTGTCGGCGAGGATGACGAACCCCTTGCCGAAGCCGTAGGTCATGCCGCCCTCGACGAACGGGTCGCCGAAGTACTGGAAGCCGTCCTCCTCGGACGCGGTCCATCCCTCGTCCGCGAGGAATGCGGTCCACTTCTTGCGCCCGGCCGCATCGAGCGGCGCCCAGCCGTAGATCTGCACACCGTGGTCGGTCGGCACCTCCGGGTTGCCCCACTTGCAGGTGATGCCGCCGGGCACCGACGTCGTTGCCGGGTCGCCGAAGGCGAACGGCTCCGCGATGGCCTCGAGGCCGTACTCCTCGAAGTCGGCGACGAGCGTCTTGGGGATGATCGTCGCGCAGGTCGGCTCGGCATCCGGATCGACCGTGGACTGGCCGCCGGGCGAGGTGGCGCCCGGCGCCGGGGCGCCCTGAGGCGTGCACGCCGCCAGCGTGAAGGTCGCCGCGACGGCGAGCAGCAGGGCCGCCGCGCGACGCGGCGCGCTCATGACGTCACCGGCGGAGCGCCGTGCAGCACGTCCAGGATCGCGTTGTGCAGCACGCCGTTGGTCGCGACGGACGAGCCGGTGGCGATCGAGGGCTCACCCTCGAACGACGAGAACCGGCCCCCCGCGGCCGTGACGATTGCGGCGGCCGCCGCGAGGTCGTACTCCTTGACGTCGAACTCGCCGACCATCTCGAGGCGCCCCTCGGCGAGCAGCATGTACGACCAGATGTCGCCGTAGGCACGGTCGCGCCACACGCGGCGGGTGAGGGCGAGCAGCGCGTCCAGGTGACCGGCACGGTCCCACTGCGCGATGCTCTGGAAGCTGACGCTCGCGTCATCGAGCGAGTCGACACCCGACACCCGGATCGCGCGCGAGGCGCCATCCGGGGTGCTCGTGAACGCGCCGAGCCCCTCGGCGCCCCACCAGCGGCGACCCCAGGCCGGCGAGCTGACGACGCCGAGGCGCACCACACCATCGATCTGGAGGCCGATCATCGTGCCCCAGGCGGGCACGCCGCGCAGGAAATTGGCGGTGCCGTCGATCGGATCGATGATCCAGCGACGCGAGGTGGGCGCGTCGGCGCCGTACTCCTCGCCGAAGACGCTGTCGTGCGGCCGGTGCTCGGCCAGCAGCGCGCGCACCGCGCGCTCGGCCGCGAGGTCGGCGTCGGTCACGTGCGTGCGATCGGCCTTCCGCGACACGTCGAGGTCGGCCGCGTCGAACCGCGGGAGCGTCTGCGCGTCGGCGGCGTCGGCGAGCAGCAGCGCGAGCTGCAGGTCGGCGTCGAGGGAACCAGGCGCAGCGGGGGAAGTCACGTCTCGAGGATACCGGCGACCCCCGACACGCCCACCCCCGCCCGGCCTTCTGTGACGTCCCACAGGATTCGGTCCGCCGCGATCCGCGCGACCGTGGTCGGAGCGACGGCGGTCGCTACGGCGCGACCGGGAAGTGCGACGCGACCGCGACGCGGTTCCACGCGTTGATCTCGATCACGAGCCACGTGATGGCCGAGATCTGCGTGTCGTCGAGGGCGTCGGAGGGCTGGACGTCGCGGCCCGGGATGCGGCCATGATCGCGCTGCAGCGTGATGGTCTCGGCGAGCTGCAGGGCCGCACGCTCGGCCTCGCTGAAGTACTGCGACTCCCACCAGGCCGCCACAACGGCCAGGCGGTCGAAGGTCTCCCCCGCCTTGATCGCGTCACGCGTGTGCATACGCAGGCAGAAGGCGCAGCCGTTCAGCTGGGACGCGCGGATCTTCACGAGCTCGATGAGCCTCTCGTCGAGACCCGACGCGACGGCGGCCGTCTCGACGACGCCGCTGAGCGACATCATCGCCTGGTAGGCCTCGGGGTGCAGCTTCGCGATGTTGACGTGATGGGACATGACTCTCCTCTCGCCGCGCCCGTTGCGCGGCTTCACTCCGACTGACCACGCAGCCCGCCCGGTTGTGACGGCCGAGGTGCCGGCGGGCCCGGGCGCGGGGCCCGCGTAGGATCGGAGGCGTGCTCATCGGCGTCATCCGTCCCACCGAATCCCGCGATCTGACCGCCGAGGGCGAGACGCTCGAGGCGATTCACGACGCCTTCATGGCGCAGGTGCCCGAGGGCTGGCAGTTCACCCACTCGAGCGTCGCGATGCCCAAGGGGTCGAAGGCCCTCACCGCGACGGGCCGCATGGCGCGCTGGGGCGAGACGCGCGAGATCGAGGCGCCGGACCTCGATGCGCTGCACACCGCCGTGCCCGAAGGCTGGTCGCTGATGTCGGTGCGACGCGCCTGAGCCAGCGCGTCCGAGTCACCGCGCCTGAGCCAGGGCGCCCGAGTCAGCCCGCCCAGGGCATGCGCTCGGACCGCGCCGGCTGACCGGTCGCCACGGCCTCGCGCAGGAGCAGGCCGAGGTAGTGGTCCTGCGCCGCGTCGGCGAGGTCGTAGATCGCGGCGCCGCCCCGCACGTGCGCGAGCATGCCGAGCAGCACGCGCGCGATCCCGATCTCATCGTCGGCGATCCGCGCCGGCGCGAGCTCGTTGTGATCGAGCCATCGCCCGTCCAGCTGGTAGCCGCGCAGGTACATGCCCTCGTGGCTGCCCGCCGCGCCCGCGTCGAGCCGCACGATCTCCGACCGCACCGGCGTGCGGTGGTCTACCTGGCGGCGCACGGTCGTGTCGCGCAGCTCGCCGTGCGACCCGCGCAGCTGCAGCCGCGGTGTCCGGATCCACGATCGGTACTGCTGATCGTCGAAGTCGTAGACACCCAGGCGCCCATCCCAGTCGAACCAGGCGAGGCTGCGCGTCGACGTCGCCAGGCGGTCCTCGACCGGATCGCCCGCGCGGTCCGGCCCCCACATCACGGGAGCGGTCGCCTGCATCGCGCGGATGGTCACGGGGTCGAAGCCCGTCCCGAGCGCGCGGCGCAGGACGCTGATGCCGTGGTACTCGTGCGCGATCGCGACATCGGCCTGCAGGACGTCGCCGATCAGTCCGGATGCGCCGACGGAGAGCTGCGCCGCGACCAGCGGCTCGAGGTGGTACTGCTCGGCGACCTGGATCACCGCGCCCTCGCGGACGAGGCGGTCGAGGGCGATCAGCCCCGCCACGTCCGGCGCCGGGGGCGTCTCGACCATGACCGAGCGCCCCGCCGCGACGAGCTGCGCGACGATGCCCGGCGCCTTGTCGCCCTGCACCGCCACGAACACGAAGTCGGCGTCGCACTCGGCGGCGAGCGCGACCACGTCGGTCCACACCCGCACGCCGTACTCGTCCTCGAGCGACGACACGCGCTCGGGGCGACGGGTGGCGATGCCTGTCAGGGTCAGCCTCCCGTCCAGGCGGGCGACGATGCGGGCGATGAGCCCCGCCCGGTAGCCGTCTCCGACGATGGCGAACGTTCCGGGCTCATGCGGATCCATCTGGCCAGCGTAGGGGGCCGTGAAGGGTGCGCGGGCGGCGTGCCACGGCGGCCCCAGTCCCGTCAAGTGGGAGGCACGGCGGGCGCGCACCGGCTTACATGGGTGCATGAGCACGACTGAGCATGACCCCGCGACGCCCACGGGCAAGCCAGGGCTGAGAGAGATCCACCGGGTGTCGTGGTGGCACGTGCTGAAGAAGAGCGTGCACGAGTTCATCGACGACGAGTGCCGCGACCTCGCCGCCGGCCTCACCTTCTACACCGTGCTGTCACTGGTGCCCGCGGCGATCGTGGCTTTCTCGCTCCTGGGCGTCATCGGCCAGGATCAGGAGGCGGCCGACGCGGTGCTCGGGGTGCTGCAGCAGGCGGCGCCCGACGCGGCGGAGTCGCTGCGCGGGCCGATCGAGGAGCTCTCCAGCTCGCCCGTCGCCCGATACGCCCTGGGAGGCGGGATCCTGATCGCCATCTGGACCTCGTCGCTCTACGTGAGCGCGTTCGGGCGCGCGATGAACCGCATCTGGGAGACCAAGGAGGGCCGCCCCTACTGGAAGCTCAAGGGGTCGCAGCTGCTCGTCACCGTGCTGGCGATCGTGCTCGTCGCGCTCGCAGGGATCCTGCTGCTCGTCTCGGGCGACATCGCCGAGGCCGTCGGCCAGGCGCTCGGGGTGGGCGAGACGGGCCTGCTCGTGTGGCGCATCGTCCGGTGGCCCGCGCTGGTGGTGATCGTGGTCTTCTTCGTCGCGGTGCTGTACTACTTCACCCCGAACTCGCGGCAGCCCAACTTCCGCTGGATCAGCGTCGGCGCCTTCATCGCGATCGGCCTCCTCGCCCTCGCCAGCGTGGGATTCGGGATCTACGTGAGCCTCTCCGGCAGCTACGAGCGCACCTACGGCTCTCTCGCCGGCGTGGTGATCTTCCTGGTGTGGACCTGGATCGCCAACGGCGCCCTGCTGTTCGGCGCGCAGTTCGACGCCGAGCTCGAGCGCACCCGCGAGCTGCAGGCCGGCGTCGCCGCCGAGGACCGCATCCAGCTGCCCCCGCGCGACACGAAGCGGTTCGAGAAGCTCGCCGACCGCGCCGCCAAGGACCGCGCGGAGGCGCGCCGCATCCGTCACCGCCCGTGAATGCGGAAGACCCCCGTGATCCGAGGATCGCGGGGGTCTTCTGCGGCATTCCACAAGCTGTGCGACAACGTCCGTGGAGCTGGGGGGAATCGAACCCCCGTCCAGCACTGAGTCTCTGGGGCTTCTCCGGGCGCAGTCTGTGAAAGCGTTCTGCTCGGCTCCGACCTTTGTCACAGACACCTAAGTCGACGAGCCCAGTCGAGGAAGAGTCCCGCGAGACGTCTCGACACCGTCTCACAGCAAGATCCCTAGATGACGCCAGAATCCGTGTCGGGATCACCCACGGTCTGACGGACTATCGGGCTCGCTTAGGCAGCGAGAGCGAAGTCAGTGCGCTTGGAGTTGGCACTTGTTGGTTTGCAGGGAGCGTTAACGAGATAACCCCGCATCCTCGGCCCGCTTCTCGCAGATTCGCAAGCACTGTCGAAACCGATCAGCCCCGTCGAATCCTTCGCATGAAGGAGGCGTTGTCGCACTGTGGAATTGCCAGGCCCGAGGGCCGCTCTCGACGAAGTCGCCGAGCATCACAGTCTACAACGGATCGGCACGCCGACCTATTCCGCGGCCCCCGCCTCGCGTCATTGCACGGTTCGGCGATCGGGTCAAGCCACAAGCGGATGCGCCTCGGACCGCGTTACATGGTCATCCCAGACCAAGCGGTAACGGAGAGGAAGACCATGTCGCAGAACTATGGTGCGGTTCCGCCGTCGAACACGACGGACTACGAATCGGGAGTCGTCGGCCACGGATCGCCGGGTGGCGTCGTCGGAGGGTCTTCGGGTGATTCCAGCCGGACCGAGGCCGCGAAGCACGAGGCGTCGGACCTCAAGGACACGGCGCGCGCTGAGGCGGGTCACGTAGCGGAGACCGCCAAGCACGAGGCGTCGGCCGTCGCACACGAGACGAAGGCCCAGGCCAAGCAGGTCTACGCCCAGACCCGTCGCGAGCTGACCGATCAGGCCGCCACCCAGCAGCAGCGGGTCGCGGAGGGGCTCCGGTCCATCGGCGACGAGCTCCAGTCGATGGCGCGCGGCTCCGAGAACCCCGGCATGGCGACCGAGTTCGTCGAGATGGCGTCCACGCGCCTGTCGGACGCGTCGTCGTGGCTCTCCCAGCGCGACCCCGGCTCGCTGATGCACGAGGTCAAGACCTTCGCGCGGCGCAAGCCCGGCATGTTCATCGCCGGTGCGCTCGTCGCGGGCCTCGCCGCGGGGCGCCTGACCCGCGCGCTGGCCGAGAACGCGAAGGATGAGCACGACGCCAGCGGATCCGGCGTCGTTTCCACCGGCACGGCCGGCACCGTGGGCACGCCCTCGACCACGGCGACGCCCGGCACGGTCGGCACGCCCGGCACCGTGGGCACCCCCGGCACCGTGGCCGGCGCAGCCGTCGGCTCGCCGGCGGTGGTCGGCTCGGAGCCCGCGCCGATGTACGACCAGACCCGCGCCGCGAACCCCGCGGCCGAGCCGGGATTCACGCCCGGCGGCGTGACCGGGGAGGCGCGCGATGGTCTCTGATCCCACACCGTCCGAGCAGAAGGCGGCCTCCACGTCGCTCGGCGACCTGCTGGGCGAAGTGACCCAGGATCTCTCGGTGCTGATCCGCCAGGAGATCGCGCTGGCGAAGGCCGAGCTGAAGGACTCCGCGACCAAGGCGGGTACCGGAGCGGGGCTGATGGGCGGCGCCGGCTACGGCGCCCTCATGGCCGTGTTCTTCCTGTCGGTCGCCCTCTGGTGGGGTCTCGGCCAGCTCGTCGGGCTCGGCTGGTCGGCCGTGATCGTCGCACTCATCTGGGCGGCGATCGCCGCGGTCCTGTTCGTCATGGGCCGCAAACAGATCAAGGAAGTGAAGGGCGCTCCCCGCACGGTGGAGACGCTGGGGAAGATCCCCGACGCCCTCAAGAGGAATGAGGAGAACCGATGACCGATTCACCCGAGGCGATCCGCGCCGAGATCGAGCGCACCCGCCGTGAACTCAGCTATGACGCCGACGCCCTCGTCGACAAGGTGACGCCGTCGAAGATCGCGCACCGGCAGACGGACAAGATCAAGGGCGCCTTCTCCTCCGTTCGCGAGCGGGTCATGGGCGCGGCCGATGACGCCGGATCCTCGCTGCACGGCGCGACATCCGCCGTCGCCGGCGGGGCGTCCGACGCCACGCACCGTGCGGTGCGCAAGGCGGAGGGCAACCCGCTCGCCGTGGGCGCCATGGCGTTCGCCGCCGGTCTGATCATCTCCTCGCTGATCCCCGCGTCCGAGAAGGAGAAGGAGATCGCGGAGGGCGTGAAGGAGCAGGCGCAGCCACTGGTCGACGAGGCCAAGCACGTCGCCCAGCAGGTCGGAGAGGACCTGAAGGAGCCCGTGCAGCAGGCGGCCACGGCGGTCAAGGACACAGCGCAGGACGCGGTGTCGAACGTCCGCGATGACGCGCAGGACTCGGCGGGCACGGTGCGCGACCGCGCACAGGAGGCCCGCGACACCCTCGGCAACAGCTGAGGCGAGTGCGGCGAGAGGGCGGCGGTTCACACCGCCGCCCTCTTTCGCGCGCCGGCGGGCCCGCGCGTGTCGCGCGATCCCCAGGGCACTACTGTGTGTCCATGGCAGACCCGAGCCACGTCCCACCCGCACGCCCGGACACCGCGGTCCCGAGGCGAGAGGGCGCGCCCGCGCGCCTGGCGCGCATGATCCGGATCCCCACCGTCAGCGCCGAGCGCGACGCACGCGGGCAGGGCCCCTTCGACGAGTTCGCCGCGCTGCTAGGCGAGCTGTACCCCCGGGTGCACAGCACCCTGGAGCGCGAGCGGATCACCGAGCTCGGCCTGCTGTACCGGTGGCCGGGGGCGTCGCCGTCCGCCCCGGTGGTGCTGATGGCGCACTACGACGTTGTGCCCGCCTCCGAGGACGACGGCTGGCACCACCGGCCGTTCGACGGCGTGATCGAGGACGGCGTTGTGCACGGCCGCGGCGCGCTGGATGACAAGGGGCCCCTTCTCGTCATCCTCGAGGCGGTCGAGGATCTGCTCGCGGCGGGGTTCACGCCGGCACGCGATGTCTATCTCTCCTTCGGCGGCGACGAGGAGACGTATGGGGGCGCCGCGGCCGCGATCGCCCGCACGCTGCGGGACCGATCGATCACCCCGTGGCTGGTGCTCGACGAGGGCGGCGCGGTCGTCGAGGCGCCGCTGCCGTTCGTGCGCGGACGGGCGGCGATGATCGGCCTCGGCGAGAAGGGCGTCGCGACGTTCCGCATCCGCGCGCGGGGAGACGGGGGCCATGCGTCCGCCCCCCGCGGGCTCACCGCGATCGGCCGCATCGCCCGCGCCATCGGGCGGCTCGACGCCGGCACCTTCGCGCCCCGCGCCACCCCCACCGTCACGCGCATGATCCGCGCCCTCGCCTCGCGCGCGCCGGGCCTGGGCGGGGTGCTGCTGCGCCTGCTCGCGTCGGCCCCGCCTCTCACCGCGCGGGTCCTGGCCCGCCTCGGCGGCGAGCCCGCGGCCCTCGTGCGCACCACGATCGCGGCGACCCTCGCGGACGGCGGATCGGCCGCGAACGTGCTGCCGGCGCAGGCCTCCGCGACGCTCAATGTGCGGATCCTGCCGGGCGAGACCGTCGCCACGTCGCTCGCGCGCATCCGGCGGCGGATCCGCGATCCGAAGGTGGAGGTGGAGGTCATCGAGGGCTCGGACCCGTCGCCCGAGTCCTCGGCCGACGGGCCGCAGTTCGCGGCGATCGCCGCGGCCTCGCGCACGGCCTTCCCCGATGCGCTGCCGGCGCCGTACCTGATGATGCAGGCCAGCGACTCCCGCCACTTCCACCGTCACTCCCCCGCCGTCTTCCGCTTCGCCCCGCTGGAGATGAGCGGCGAGGAGCGGGCGGCCATCCACGGCGTCGACGAGCGCGTCGAGATCGCCTCACTCGAGCGGGGCCGCGACTTCCACGTCGCGCTGCTCACGAACCTGCCGGAGGGCGATTGAGCACTCTCATCCGCGCCACGCCGCGCCTCGGCGCCCTCGCCGCCGTCGTCGGCGTCCTCGCGTTCGTCGAGTTCACCAGCGGCGTGCTGCAGGGGTACTACACCCCGATGCTCACCGACATCGCGCGTCATCTGGGCATCCACGACGCCGATGTGAACTGGCTCGAAGGGTCGCAGCTGATGCTGTCGGCGCTGGTCGTGCCGGTGTTCGCGAAGCTCGGCGACATGATCGGCCACAAGCGCATGCTGCTCGTGTCGACGGCGCTCACCGCCGTCGCCTCGTTCGCCCTGCCGTTCACCGACTCGTTCGCGGTCTTCCTCGTGGCCTGGGCGCTGCAGGGGTTCTACGTCGTGTGGCTGCCGCTCGAGATCGCGCTGATCTGGTCGCGGGCGAGGGCCACCGGATCCGGATCGATCCTCACGGCTCGCGCGGCCGGGCTGCTGGTGGCGGCGCTCGAGGGCGGTGCCATCACGGGCGCACTCGTCGGCGGTGCGCTCGTCGACGCGCTGCCCCTGTGGATCGTGCTGCTGGTGCCGGCCGTGGCGGTCGCGGTCTGCTTCGTGGTGATCCTGCTGTGGGTGAGCGAGTCGCCCCAGCTCACCGGCGGCCGTCTCGACACCGGGGGCGTTGTGCTGCTCACGCTCGCGCTCGCGGCGTTCACCGGCGGCCTCAGCCTGCTGCGCCTGGACGGCGGTGTCCTCGCCTGGGCGCTTGTCGTCGCCGGCGCCCTCCTGATCTGGCCGTTCGCTCTGTGGGAGCTGCGCGTGCCGGATCCGCTGGTCGACGTCCGCATGTTCGCCGACAAGACCCTGTGGCCGGTGTTCCTGACCGCCGGCCTGTTCGGTGTCAGCGTGCTCGGGGCGCAGGCGCCGCTGTCGACGTTCGCGCGCACGGATCCGGCCGTCTACGGCTACGGACTGGGCACGGCCGGCTTCGCGACCTCGCTGATCATCGGGCTGTACCTGATCGCCATGATCGCCGGGGCGCTCGTGTACCCCGTGGTCGCGCGCCGCCTCACCCCGCGGATCGCCCTGATCGGCGCCTCGATGCTCGTGGGCCTCGGGTACCTGCTGTTCCTGCCCTTCCACGACACCTACGCGCAGCTCGTGACCAACATGGCGATCGCCGGCATCGGATCCGGTGCGCTCGTGGCGGCGCTGCCCGCCGCCGCGGCCTCCGCCGCCCCCTCGTGGGCCACGGGGCAGGCCACCGGCCTCACCAACGGCGTCAAGACCGTCGGCGGGGCGATCGCCTCCTGCGTGTTCGGCATCGCGCTCGTCCACGGCACGGGCGGCGTCGCCGAGGCGACCGCCGGTTCCTTCGCGGGATACGTCACGGTCTGGATCGTCTGCGGCGTCACCGCGCTCGCCGCGGCCGCGGCGCTGGTCTTCGTCCCGAAGGACGCGTTCACCGACCGCGCGCACTGAGCGCGCGGCCGGAGGCGACCCGTCAGTCGAGCACGTCGGCGCCCTGGAGGCCCTTCGCGTTCCACTGATCCCACGTCGCCATGAGCTGATCGATGGCGGCGTGGAAGCGTGCCGTCGCCACCCCGGGCGTTGTGTCGCCGAAGTAGTGGGTCACCCAGTGGCGCAGTCGCGCTGACGCCTCGGGGTCGGCCTGGACGCGCTCGACCTCGGCCACGATGTCCGCCGCGCCCTCGACCGTCAGCCACTCGCAGGCGCCGAGGTAGCCGCCCTCGTCGATCTGCGCGCGCTCGTCGGCGGGGCGGGTGATGAGGATCGGCTTGCCGGCGGCCAGACGGTCGTAGACCATCGCCGAGATGTCGACGATCGCGACGTCGGCGACCGCCAGCTGCCACCCGAGCTCGGGGCCGTCGTCGTAGACGTGGTGCGCCCCCGGGTCGGCGGCGTTCGCGGCGGCGATGGCGGCGATGATCCGCTGGTTGGCGGCACCGAAATCGTGGTCGACGACGCCGCTGCGGGGGTGCGGTCGGTAGATGACGCGGTGGCGACCCGTGGCGAGCAGCCCCTCGACGATGGCCTCGCCGTGGCTCCGCACCGACCCGTAGAGCGCCGCGGGGCGGTCGCCCTCCCACGTGGGCGCGTAGAGCACGACGGTGCGGTCGTCGGGGGTGTAGGGCAGGGCACCGGAGTAGTGGTCGGCCTGCGGCCGGCCGATCTCGATCGTGCGGCGGTCGAGATCGTAGTCCCACAGCGTGCGGCTGAGGCGGTCGCGCGCGGCCTGACCGGCGATCAGCGCGTAGTCGTACGCCTTGTACTGGTTCGTGGTCATGTACATCTTGTCGGACTCGCCGTGGTTGATGAACACGTGCCAGCGCTCGCCGTAGCGGAACATCTGGAAGTTGCGGGTGTTCTGGTTCACGTACAGGACGATCCGGATGTCCTGCTGACCCAGGAACCTCTCGATGTCGCCGACGGTCGGCACGAACGCGACGGGGAGCTCGCCGTCCTTCAGGATGGCGGCGGCGCCGGTGGCGGCACGCGACATGATGACCACCGGGTGCGTCTGCGCGAGCTCGGCGAGCGGCCGGTACCACTGGCGCACCTGGTACATGTTCACGTCGCCGTCGGCGAAGTACACGGCGATCCGGAACTCGCCCTCGGGGAGCGGCCCGCGGGCCTTGAGCGCGTGCTTCACGCTGAGCTTGGCCTGCCGTGAGACGACCGCCTTCCGGATGAGCGCTGCGGCCTTCCTGACGTCTCGAGCAGCTCTTCTGACGTCCTTCGCAATACCCATCGTTCCAGCCTAACCAGGGGCCTTCCGGGCACCCCGTGACATGATCGACGAATGCGTAACGATCCCGCCGAGAAGGCCCACCGTGCCCTCCCGCGGGAGGCGTCCCCGCGGGAGGCGCCGGAGGTGTCGCCGGGCGCGGGGGTGTCGTTCGTCATGCCCGTGCTCAACGAGCGCACCTACCTGCGCCGCGCCGTCGAGACGGTGCTCGAGCAGGAGGTGGACGGCCCCGTCGAGGTCGTCCTCGCCCTCGGCCCCTCCAGCGACGGCACCACCGAGCTCGCGCGCGAGCTCGCCGCGGAGGACGCCCGGATCGTGCTGGTCGACAACCCGGCGGCCGACATCCCCGTCGGACTGAACGCGGCCATCCGCGCCAGCTCGCACCCCACGATCGTGCGTGTCGACGCGCATTCCGAGCTCGCGCCCGGCTACACCGAGCGGGCCGTGGCGACCCTGGCCCGCACCCGCGCCGGCAACGTCGGCGGGGTGATGCGCGCCGACGGCCGCACCCCCTTCCAGCGCGCCGTGGCCCGCGCGTACAACTCGCGGATCGGCCTGGGCGGCGGCGCGTACCACGGCGGTGAGCGCGAGGGCGAGGCCGAGTCGGCCTACCTCGGCGTGATGCGCCGGGCGGTGATCGAGGAGGTCGGCCTCTTCGACGAGTCGATCCGTCGCGGCGAGGACTGGGAGCTGAACCTCCGGATCCGGGGGGCGGGCTACCGCGTCTGGTTCGATCCCACGCTGTCGGTGACGTACTGGCCGCGCGAGAGCTGGACGCGCCTGGCGCGGCAGTTCTTCGCCACCGGAACCTGGCGCGGGGAGCTCGTGCGGCGCTACGGCCTGAGCAACTCGCTGCGCTTCTTCGCTCCCCCCGCACTGGTGCTCGCCGCGGTGCTCGCGGTGGTCGTCGGCGTGCTCCAGCTGGCGGTGCTCGGACCCATCGGCCTGTGGGCCGTGATCGCGTACGGCCCGGTGATCGCCTACGCCGTGCTGATCCTCGCGGTGAGCATCGGGCCCGGCGGCGGCCGAGGCCCGCGCGACAAGCTCTGGACGCTCGCGGTGCTGCCGACCATGCACCTGTCCTGGGGGTCGGGCTTCCTCGTCGGGCTCGCGCGCGGCGCGCGCAACACCGTCGACACCTCGCGCCTCGATGGGCGCAACACCCCGCTGCCGTAGCGGGCGGTGCGCTCAGCGCGCGAGCAGCCCCTGATCGAGGATCCGCGCGACCACGCGCTCGGAGGCCCGGCCGTCGTCTCGCGCGTTGAAGCGGCCGGTCCACGCGGCGTACCGGTCGGCGTATGCGGCCGGATCGCCCGCGAGCGCCGCGACCAGGTCGGCCTGCGTCGACACCAGCGGACCCGGCGCGTGCGCGGCGAGGTCGAAGTAGAACCCCCGCAGCTCGCCGCGGTAGTGGTCCATGTCGGGCACGAGGAAGTACATCGGCTTGCCGGTCACGCCGTAGTCGAACATGACGGACGAGTAGTCGGTGACCAGGGCGTCCGCGGCCAGCAGGAGCGGCGACGTGTCGGGGTAGCCGGTGACATCGATCACCCGCGCCCCCTCGGCATCCTGCCCGGGGATGAGGGTGCGCGAGTGCCCGCGG